>NZ_CP015583.1:3992500-4328147 GCF_001941945.1 Roseomonas gilardii
CCCCTCCTGGCCCGTCGGCTGCGCCGCCGCTGGAGGAGGAGCACCGTCCCCAGAGCCAGCATGATCACCAGCAAGGACATGCCGGTGGTCAGCGTGCCCAGGGCATAGATCTCCGGCGTGGTGACGGTGGTGGTCAGCCCCTGGAGCTCCAGCGGTAGGGTGTTCTGCCCGCCGATCGCCTGGCTGGTCCGGGCCACCTCGTCCCAGGACAGGGTGAAGCCGAACAGCGCCACCCCCACCAGGGAAGGGGCGATGATCGGGATCACCACATGGCGCAGAACCTGCCCCGGGGAGGCGCCCAGGTCGCGCGCCGCCTCCTCATAGGCTGGGTTGAAGCGGTTGAAGACGGCGAAGAGGATCAGCAGTCCGAAGGGCAGCGTCCAGGTCAGGTGCGCCCCCAGGGCGGAGGTATAGAGGCCGGACGCGGTCTGGTAGTCCCGCAGCCAGGCGAAGTCCCAGCGCTCCGCCAGCGCCTTCACCAGGTCGTCGATCAGCCGGAACTCCAGCCCGATCCCCAGGCTGACCACGATGGAGGGCATGATCAGGCTGGCCACCGCCACATAGAACAGGGTGTCCTGCCCCCGGAAGCGCTTGCGGAAGGCCAGCCCCGCCGGCAGCGCCAGCCCCACGGTCAGCAGCATCACCACCAGCCCCAGCCGGAAGGACCGCCCGAAGGCCGCCCAAATATCCACCACCCCCACCCCCTGCCAGAGGCGGGAGAACCAGTAGGTGGAGACCCCGTTCATCGGGAAGGTCAGCCCCCCCTGCGGCCCCTGGAAGCTCAGGACCACGATGGTCAGGATCGGCCCGTAAAGGAACAGGACGAAGAGGGTGAAGAGCGCGGCCAGCCACCAGAAGGCTGCCGGACGCCTCTGCCTGACGGCGGGCCCGCTCACAGCTCGCGCCTCACATCCACCAGCTTGGTCAGGCCCCAGATCATCATCAGCACCACCGCCAGCAGCACCACCGCATTGGCCGCGGCGATGGGGAACTGAAGGTAGCTCATCTGCACCTGGATCACCTTGCCCACCGAGGCGATCTGCTGCCCGCCCATGATGCCGACCGTCACGAAGTCGCCCATCACGATGGTCAGCACGAAGATCGAGCCGATGACGATGCCGGGCTTGCACAGCGGCAGGATGACATGGATCAGGGTCTGCCAGCCGCTCGCCCCGCCATCGCGCGCCGCCTCGATCAGCGAGCGGTCGATGCGCGCCATGGAGTTGAAGATCGGCACCATCATGAACAGCGTGTAGAGATGGACGAAGGCCAGCAGCACCGAGAACTCGGAATAGAGCAGCCAGTCCACCGGCGTGTCCGTCACGCCCAGCGCCATCAGCCCCTGGTTCACCAGCCCGTTGCGGCCCAGTAGCGGCACCCAGGCGATCATGCGGATGACGTTCGAGGTCCAGAACGGCACGGTGCAGAGCAGGAAGAGCCCCATCTGCACCGTGGTCGTGCGGATGTGGAAGGACAGGAAATAGGCGATGCCGAAGCCCAGCAGCAGCGTCGTGCCCCAGGCCAGCAGGCAGAATTTCAGCGTCGAGAGATAGGTCGCGAAGGTGACGCAGAGATCCGGCAGCCTGGCGAGGCAACCCTCGAAGACGTCGCGGTAGTTCTGCAGCGTCAGGTCCGGCGTGATCTGGTACTCGTCATAGGTCCAGAAGGACACCAGGACGGTCAGCACCAGCGGCACGATGAAGAACAGCAGGAAGAGCAGCGCGAAGGGCGCCGCCTGCCAGTAGGCGATGTTGCGTCGGCGCGCGTTCCGGGGCGGCTTCGCCCCGGACAGACCCGCCTCGGGAGCCATGGCGTCCATCACGCCACCCCGCGCGCCGTTGCCGGCTCAGGCCACGATGAACTCATTCCATTTCCTGATCAGATACGCGTTCTCGTCCATGACGGAGTTCCAGCAGGCGACGTTGCCCATGCGCTGCTCGTAGGAGCCGCCGTCGCGCACCGTGCCCGCCTTCTCCACCACCACGCCGGCCGGCGACTTGATGTCCCGCTCCGCCGGCTTGCCCTCCATCCAATAGGCCCATTCATAGGGTTCCATCTGCTGGCGCGCCGTTTCGGGCACGGAGGGGTAGTAGCCCTGGCGCAGCAGCGTGGCGCCGACCCAGCCGGAGAGGAACCAGTTGATGAACTCATAGGCCGCGTCCAGCTTGCGCCCTTCCAGCGTGCGCGGGATGCCGAGGCCCAGGCCCCAGCCGCGATAGCCTTCCTTCAGCGGCTGGAAGACGCAGGGAATGCCCTGCGAGCGCACCTTGGTCACGGCGGGCGACCACATCGACTGGATGACGGTCTCGCCGGAACCCATCAGGTTCACGCTCTCGTTGAAGTCGCTCCAGAAGGCGCGGAACTGCCCCGCCTTCTTCGCCTCCGTCATCAGGCCGAGCGTGGCGTCGATCTCGGCCTTGGTCATGTTGCCCTTGTCGGCATACTTCACCTTGCCGATGGACTCCGCCACCATCGCCGCATCCATGATGCCGACCGAGGGGCTGTTCACCAGCGCCGCCTTGCCCTTGAACTCCGGATTCAGCAGCTCGGCCCAGCTCCCGATCGGCCGGCCGATCAGGTCGGGGCGGATGCCCAGCGTGTCGGCATTGGTGTTGATCGGGATCAGCGACATCCACTCGGTGGGCCCCTGGGCGAAGCCCTTGCTCCGAGCCCCGGTCAGGAAGGCGGTCTTCTTCGGCGCGCTGCCCTGGTCGCCGATCATGTGCCCGGCCACCTCGCCGCGGGTGAAGAGGGGCGCGATCTTCTCCGCCAGCTTCACCCGCTTCACCTCGATGCCGACGATGTTGCCGGAGGGCATGAACTGCCGCACGGCCGCGAAGTCGGTGTCCACCAGGTCGAAGGTGTTCGGCTGGGTCACCACCCGGCGGATGATGTCCTCGTGCACGCCGCTCGTGTACTCGATGGTGATCCCGGTCTCTTCCTTGCAGCGCTGCGCGATGGCCGGGCTCTGGTTCACGCCCAGGCCCAGATAGCGCAGCGTCACCGTGCCCTGCGCATGCACCGCCGGCGCCGCCAGCGGCGTGCCGAGGGCGGCCGCGCCGCCCAGCGCCCCGCGCAATACCGTGCGCCGGCCGATCCCGGTGCCACGCTTGCCCTTGCTCACGTCATCCATGGCAGATCTCCGCAACATCGCGGCGTGTCACCGCGCGCCGATGCCGTGAGAACCAGAGCCCGTCCCCGTTCATCTTGTTGAGGACAGGACGGCCGCGCGGGCCGCCCCGTTCCCGTCCCATGCCGGCCTGTCAGGCGGCGATGAACTCGTTCCACTTGCGGATGAGGTAGGTGTTCTCATCCATCACCGCGTTCCAGCAGGCCACCCGGCCCATGCGCTGCTCGTAGGAGCCGCCGTCGCGCACCGTGCCCGCCTTTTCCAGCAGCGATCCGTCCGGCGCCTTGATGTCCTGGGCCGCCGGCTTGCCCTCCATCCAGTAGGCCCACTCGTAGGGCTCCATGTTGGCCTTGGCCGTGCTGAGCACCGCCGAGTAGTAGCCCTGGCGGTTCAGGAAGGCGCCGGCCCAGCCGGACAGGAACCAGTTGATGAAGTCATAGGTCGCGTCCAGCTTGCGCCCTTCCAGCGTGCGCGGAATGCCGAAGCCCGAGGCCCAGGCGCGGTAGCCCTCGCGCAGCGGCTGGAAGACGCAGGGAATGCCCTGCGAACGCACCTTGGTCACGGCGGGCGACCACATCGACTGGATCACCGTCTCGCCGGAGGCCATCAGGTTGACGCTCTCGTTGAAGTCGCTCCAGAAAGCGCGGAACTGCCCCGCCTTCTTGGCTTCCGTGAGGATGCCGAGCGTCTTGTCGATCTCGGCCTTGGTCATGTTGCCCTTGTCGGCATAGGTGTGGGCGCCCATCGCCTCCACCACCATCGCCGCGTCCATGATGCCGATGGACGGGATGTTCAGGATCGAGGCCTTGCCCTTGAACTCGGGGTTCAGCAGCTCCTTCCAGCTCTCGATCGGGCGCTTGATCAGGTCCGGGCGGATGCCCAGCGTGTCGGCGTTGTAGGTGGTGGGGATCAGGCTCATCCACTCGGTCGGGCCATCGGCGAACTCCTTGGAGTTCCGGCCCTTCATGAACTGCACCTTCTTCGGCGCGGTGCCCTGCTCGCCGATCTTCTTGCCGTCGATCTCACCCTTGGTGAAGACCGGGGTGATGTTGTCGAACTCCTTGATCCGCTTGGCCTCGATGCCCTGCAGGTTGCCCGAGGGGGCGACGCGCTTGGCGGAGAAGTACTCCATGTCCAGCAGGTCGAAGGTGTTGGGCTGCGTCACCGCGCGGCGGATCACGTCATCCGTCACCACCGGGATGTACTCGATGGTGATGCCCAGGTCCTGCTTCACCTTGGCGGCGATCTCGGCGCTCTGGTTCACCGCCGTACCCAGATAGCGCAGCGTCACCGGCTCCTGCGCATGCACCGCCGGGGCGGCCAGGCGGAAGGCACCGGCAGCCGCCAGGCCACCCGCGGCGCCGAACAGCGTGCGGCGGCCCAGCGTGCCAAGGGGTCCATGGAGGGAACCATGGGGGTTCGCCCCGTTCTTCTTGCTCTCGTTCATGAGCCTTGCTCCTCCAGGGCGGGTGCTGCCCGCCTCCGTGTCTGCATCATGGCCATCCGGTCCGCCGGACCAGGGATGGCGGGAAACCGTGCCGCGGCCGGATCGCCCGTTCAGGCCGGCAGCGCCTGGTCATGGGCGGGCACGCGCAGCCGGTGCGCATCCGTGCCGTTCCAGCCGACTGTCACCGCCTCGCCCTGGCTCAGCGGCGCGGCCTCGAAGGCATCGTCGGACAGGATGGCGGTCATCTCCGGCAGCGTGTCGCGATAGGCGCCCTCCCCGGCGAGGCGCAGCTGCACGAAGCTGCCCTGGTACTCGACCATGGCGACCCGCGCCGGCAGCCCCTCCATCCCGTTCTCGCCCGGCAGGCCGCGTGCCACCCGGATCCGGTCGGTCCGCACCGCGAAGGGGCCGCCGCCGCCCGGCAGGTCGATCACATTGTGGCCGCCGATGAAGCGCGCCACGAAGGGCGTCGCGGGGCGGGAGAAGACCGTGCGCGGATCGTCCGCCTGCTCGATCCGCCCGGCATTCATCACCACGGCGAGGTCGGAGAGCGCCATCGCCTCCTCCTGGCTGTGGGTGACATGGATGAAGGTGATGCCGAGCTCGTTCTGCAGCCGCTTCAGCTCCGCCCGCACCTGGATGCGCAGGAAGGGGTCGAGCGCCGAGAGCGGCTCGTCCAGCAGCAGCACAGAAGGCTCCGTCACCAGCGCCCGGGCCAGCGCGACGCGCTGCTGCTGCCCGCCCGAGAGCTGCGCCGGCAGGCGGGCGGCGTATGTCTCCATGTGGACGAGGCGCAGCATGGCCTCCGCCTTCGCCCGCCGCTCCGCCTTGCCCACGCCGCGCATGCGCAGGCCGAAGGCGACATTGTCCAGGCAGTTCAGGTGCGGGAAGAGTGCGTAGCTCTGGAACATCATCGCCGTGCCGCGCGCCGCCGGGGTCAGGCCGCCGACATTGCGCGGGCCGATCAGGATGTCGCCATCGCTGATCTCCTCGTGCCCGGCGATCATGCGCAGCGTGCTGGTCTTGCCGCAGCCGGAGGGGCCGAGCAGGCAGCAATAGCTCCCCGCCGGGATGCGCAGGTCGATCCCGTCCACCGCCACCGCCCCGTTGGGGTAGCGCTTGGTCACCTTCACCAGCTCGACACTCGCCCCGCGCATGAGCCCCCAGACCGATCCATGTCCCCGCCGCGAGGAAGGCAAAGCCCGTGCCACCGCCGGCCGGCCTTCCGCGCGATCCGCCGCCCCATCCCGCCGTGAACCCGGCCATGGGCTCCGCTTCCCCGGCCCCTGGGCAATTTTTGGGCAGTCCGGATGGCAATGAAGCAGACGCAAGGCACGCATGCACCAGTTTCCGAGGAAGTCCTTGACCTTCCCGGAGAGGGAACCCCCACCTCTCCCCTATGCCAGACGACCTTTCCCCCCGCGCGGCAGCCAGCCCCCCGCCGGATAGCAACGCCGCCCCCGCCGGGCCGGGCCTCGACCTGCTGGTGGAGGGGATGAGCTGCGCCTCCTGCGTGCGGCGGGTGGAACGCGCGCTGGCCAAGGTGCCGGGGGTGGAATCGGCCCAGGCCAACTTCGCCACCGGCCATACGCGGGTGCGGCTGCGGCCCGGCACCGACCCCGCCGCGCTGGAGGAGGCGCTGGACAAGGCGGTGGAGAAGGCCGGCTATGCCGTGCTGCATCCGGAGCCGGAGTCCGGCGCCACGCCCCCGCGCCGCGCCGTGGCCTGGCTGCTCCCCGCCCTGGCCGGGCTGCTCGCCCTGCCCTTCCTCGCCGGCATGGTCGGCATGGGGTTGGGCCGGGACTGGATGCCGCCGCCCCTGGCGCAGTTCGTCCTGGCCACGCTGATGCAGTTCGGCATCGGCGCCGGGATCTACCGCAAGGCCTGGGGCGCGGTGCGGAGCCTCACCGGCAACATGGAGCTGCTGGTCGCCATCGGCACCACGGCGGCCTGGGCGCTTTCCACCGTGCTGATGCTGAACGGCGATCATCACCTGTATTTCGAGGCCTCGGCCCTGGTGCTGGCCTTCGTCTCGCTCGGCCGCTTCCTGGAGGAACGCGCCCGCCACGCCGCCGGCGGGGCGGTGGAGACCCTGCTGAAGCTGCGCCCGGACACCGCGACCCGCCTCGATGAGCAAGGTAGGGAGGAGGAAGTCCCCACCGCCCGGCTGCGCCGGGGCGACCGCATCGCCATCCGCCCCGGCGCCCGCATCCCCGCCGATGCCGAGCTGGAGGAAGGCGAGGCCGGGGTGGACGAATCCGCCCTGACCGGCGAATCCCGCGCCGTGTCCAAGAGCCCCGGCGATGCCCTGGCCGCCGGCACGGTGGTGCTGGACGGGCGGCTGGTGGCCCGCGTCACCGCCACGGGCAGGGACACGCGCCTCGCCCGCATCGCCGCGCTGGTGGAGGAGGCGGGCAGCAGCCGCGCACCGATCCAGCGCCTGGCCGACCGGGTGAGCGCGGTCTTCGTGCCGGTGGTGCTGGCGATCGCCCTGGTCACCTTCCTGGGCTGGCTGCTGGCCGGGGCGGCGGCGCAGATGGCGCTGCTGCATGCGGTGGCGGTGCTGGTGGTGGCCTGCCCCTGCGCCCTGGGCCTTGCCACCCCCGCCGCCGTGGTGGCCGGCACGGGCGCCGCGGCCCGCGCCGGCATCCTGCTGCGCGATGCCGAGGCGATCGAGCGCGCACGCGGCCTTTCCGTGGTCGCCTTCGACAAGACCGGCACGCTCACCGAGGGCCGGCCGCGCCTGGCCGCGCTGGTTCCGGTGGCGGGCGTGACGCGGGAGGAGGCGCTGCGCCTCGCCGCGCGGCTGCAGGTGGGCAGCGAGCATCCCCTCGCCCGCGCCGTGCTGGCCGAGGCCGGCGGCACGCCACGGCCGGCGGAATCCTTCCGCGCCCTGCCCGGGCGCGGCGTGGAGGGGGTGGCCGAGGGCCGTCATCTGCGCCTGGGCAGCGACCGGCTGCTGCCGGAAGGGGGCGCGCCGGAGGCCCTGGCCGCCGCCTCGGCGGAACAGGCGAGGCAGGGCTACTCGCAGTCCTGGCTGGTGGAATCCACGCCCGCATCCACCCCTGGGGGCGGGCGCGTGCTGGCCCTGCTGGGATTCGAGGACGCCCCCCGCGCCGGTGCCGCCGAGGCAGTGGCGCGGCTCCAGGCGATGGGCCTGCGCACGGCGATGCTGAGTGGCGACAACGAGGCTGCCGCGACGGCCGCCGCCCGTCGCTTCGGCATCGACGACGTCGCGGCCCGCCTCCTGCCCGAGGACAAGGCGGCGCGCCTCGCCGCCTGGCATGCCGAGGGGCGGCGCGTGGCCATGGTGGGGGACGGGGTGAACGATGCCCCGGCGCTCGCCGCCGCCGATCTCGGCATCGCCATGGGCGGCGGCACCGATGCCGCCTTCGCCGCCGCGCATCTGGCCCTGCTGCGCCCCGACCCGCGCCTCGTACCCGCCGCGCTGTCCGTGCTGCACGCCACCTGGCGCACCATCGCGCAGAACCTCGGCTGGGCCTTCGCGTTCAACACACTGGCCATCCCCGCCGCGGCGCTGGGCGGCCTGTCGCCGGCCCTGGCCGGGGGCGCCATGGCGCTGTCCTCGCTGACCGTGCTCGGCAACGCGCTGCGCCTGACGCGCTGGAAGCCGGAAGGAGAGACCGCTCGTGAACATCGGTGAGGCGGCCGCGGCCAGCGGCCTCAGCGCCAAGGCGATCCGCCGCTACGAGGAGGCCGGGCTGATCCGCCCGCGCCGCCTCGCCAATGGCTACCGCAGCTACAACGAGCGCGACGTCGCCGCCCTGCGCTTCGCCCGCCATGCGCGGGAACTGGCCTTCCCGCTGGTCGAGGTGAAGCGGCTGCTGGCACTCTGGAGCGACGACAGCCGCGCCAGCGCCGATGTCCGCAGCATCGCGCAGGAGCATATCCTGGTGCTGGAGGCCAAGGCCGCCTCGTTGCAGGCCATCGCCGGCAGCCTGCGGCAACTCGTTTCCTGCTGCCGGGGCGATTCCCGCCCCGACTGTCCCATCCTGGAGGAACTTGCGAAGTGATCGAGCTGACCGTGAAGGGCATGGACTGCAACCACTGCGTCCAGGCCGTGACCGAGGCGGTGAAGGGCGTGGACCCCGCCGCCAAGGTCGAGGTGGACCTGCCGACGGGCCGCGTCCGCGCCGAGACCGAAGCCGGCCGCGCCCGCCTCGCCGAGGCGATCCGCGCCGAGGGCTACGAGGTGGCGGAAGGCTGATCCGGGGAACACCCCACGGGCATCCCGGCCCATCCCCGGGGAGGCGGCGCCTTCCCGGTCCGGCCCCCGGCCCCGGGCCGGAAGCGCGATGCCCCAAGGGTTCCGCCGCGCGGCGCGCACGCCTATATCGCTGCCGTGCTTATTCCCTTCCGCAAGATGCACGGACTCGGCAACGACTTCGTCGTGCTCGATGGCCGTGAGCAGCCCCTGCCCCTGACGCCCGCGCGCATCACCGCCATCGGTGACCGCCGCCGGGGGGTCGGCTTCGACCAGCTCGTGGTGCTGGAGCCGGCACCGGAGGGAAGCGACGTCTTCATGCGCATCGCCAACCCGGACGGTTCCGAGGCCGGGGCCTGCGGCAATGCCACGCGCTGCGTCGCCAGCCTGCTGATGGCCGAGACCGGGCGGGACCGCGTCACCATCCGCACCATCTCCGGCGCCCTGCCGGCGGAGGCACTGCCGGACGGGCTGATCCAGGTCGACATGGGCCCGCCGCGCCTCGGCTGGCGGGACGTGCCCTTGGCGCGGGAGGCCGACACGCTGCGCCTGCCGCTCGCCCTCGGCCCGGTGTCGGGACCCGCCGCCTGTTCCATGGGAAACCCGCACGCCACCTTCTTCGTCAAGGATCTGGCGGCGATCGACCCGGCGGAACTCGGCCCGGTGCTGGAGCATGATCCCTGGTTCCCGGAGCGGGCCAATATCGGCTTCGCCCAGGTCCTGGCCCCGGATCATCTCCGCCTCGTGGTCTGGGAGCGCGGGGCCGGGCTGACCCTGGCCTGCGGTTCCGGGGCCTGCGCCACGCTGGTGAACGCGGCGCGGCGCGGGCTGACGGGGCGGGAGGCCACGGTGTCGCTGCCGGGCGGCGACCTGCGGATCGCCTGGCGGGAGGATGGGCATGTGCTGATGACCGGACCGGTCGCCACCGCCTACCGGGGCGAGATCGAGATCTGAGGCGGCCCCGCCGTCCTTCGTTCCAGCGGCCCGGGCACCCGTTCCCGCCCCCATCCTCCGGGGCCGGTCGCCCAGGGCCATCATCGAGACGCCGCCTTCCAGGCCCCGGGGCCAGGGCGGCAGGGGAGGCAGGAATCGCATGGCGCTGAAGAATCTCTGGAACCGGCTGACCGGCCGCGCGCCAGCCACGGAGACCCCGGCGGAAACCCACCATGGCGGGCTGCCGGAACCCTTCGAGCCGCCGCCCCCGGATGCGGCGGGCATCGACGTCTGGTCCAACCCCATCCCCGCCGTGGCCCCGGACGGCGGCGTGCCGCTGGAAGCCCTGGACCCGGCCGCCGCGGCCGAGGAGGAGGTGCAGGCCAGGCTGGCGCAGACCCCGCCGCCTCTGGGCCATCATCCGGACCACGGCCAGCCCACGGCCTTCGCACCGGGAGCGGTGGCACCCGGCAACGTCCCTGGCTCTGCCCCCGCGGTCGCACCGGCCTCCGTTCCGGTGGCCTATGCGCCACCGCCGCCCCCGGCCGTCGCCGTGCCGCCCCCTGCCCAACCCGTGGCCTATGTGCCGCCCGCGCCACCCGCCGCCGTGCCGGTGTCCGCGCCCGCCGCGCCGCCCGCCCCGGTGGTGGCCCCGGCGGTAGCCCTGCCATCCGCCTTCGCGCCGCCCGGCGAGGCCGTCCGTCCCGCCACACCGGTTTCGCCGCCGGTTCCCGGCATCCCGGTGCCACCCGTCCCGCCACCCGCCGTGGCGCGGGCCAGCGACCCGGTGCCGGTGCCGCCTCCGGTCCAGGAGCCGCCACCTCCCATCCCCGTCCCGCCGGACGAGGAGCCGGATGTGGAGGAGCCGCCTCCCGCCGACATCCCCGACCTTCCCCCGGCGGAGGAGCCCGGCACCCCGCCACCGGTCCGCGAGCCGCCCGCCTCGGCCGGCTTCTTCGGGCGGCTCAAGGCGGGGCTGCAGCGTTCCACCCAGCGGCTGACGGAGAACCTCACCGGCCTCTTCACCAAGCGCCCGCTGGACGATGCGGCGCTGGAGGATCTGGAGGACACGCTGATCACGGCGGATCTGGGCGTCGCCGCCTCCCGCCGCATCGTCGAGGGCTTCCGCCGCACCCGTTTCGGCAAGGAGGTGTCCGACGAGGAGGTGAAATCCGCCCTGGCCGGTGAGATCACCGAGATCCTCGCCCCGGTCGCCACCCCGCTGGTGCCGGAGCCCGGCACGAAGCCCTTCGTGGTGCTGATGGTGGGCGTGAACGGCACCGGCAAGACGACCACCATCGCCAAGCTCTCCGAACAGTGGCGTGGCGAGGGCCGGCGGGTGATGCTGGCGGCCGGCGACACCTTCCGCGCCGCCGCGGTGGAACAGCTCCAGGTCTGGGGCGACCGCACCGGCGCCCCCGTGGTGGCCCCGGCCAGGCCCGGCGCCGATGCCGCCGGACTGGCGCACGAGGCGCTGGACCGCGCTGTGGCCGAGGGCATGGACGTGCTGCTGATCGACACCGCCGGGCGGCTGCACAACAAGGCCGGGCTGATGGAGGAGCTGCGCAAGGTGGTGCGTGTCCTGAAGAAGAAGGACCCCGCCGTGCCGCACGCCACCATCCTGGTGCTGGATGCCACCACCGGCCAGAACGCCATCCAGCAGTGCAAGGTGTTCCAGGAGATGGTGGACATCACCGGCCTCGTGGTCACCAAGCTCGACGGCTCGGCCAAGGGCGGCGTCGTGGTGGCCCTCGCCCAGGAATTCGGCCTGCCCGTGCATGCGGTCGGCGTGGGCGAGAAGGCCGCCGACCTCCGCCCCTTCGATCCGCGCGACTTCGCCCGCTCGCTGGTCGGGCTGGCCTGATCCACCCCCTGGCGTCCGCCTTCAGTAGCTGAAGGGAACCCGCAGCCGGGCACCGGGCACGATGTCCCGGAACTGGTCCCTGCGCCGGGACAGGTCGTCCTCGTCGATGCTGGGATTGCTGCCGGGCACGCGCTGCGGCTCGAACAGATCGGGGCCGAAGGACGGGCGGTTGTCGGCGCCCTGGTCGCGCGGACGCGGCGCCTCCATGTTGCGGTTCGGCATCGGCGCGATGTCGTAGGGCCGGCTCGCGGCGGGCGGCGGGGCTGGCGGCGGCGGTGGCGCCTCCTGCTGCGCGGGTGGCGTCGCCTGCCGCCTCGGCGCGCGGCGCGGCGGCGGCTTCCGGCGCGGCGCGGCGGGGGGCTGGGTGGCGGAAGGCCGTTCGGGCGCGGCTCCGCTGGCGGCCGGCGGCGCGGCCCCGCCCTCGGGCGCCTGGGTCCGGCCGGGCACGGGCAGCGCGAGCACCGGCAGGATGAGCAGGAGAAGCGGCAGGATGCCCCGCGTGGCGTCCCTCATCATGCGGCCTCTCCCGGCGGCAGGCCGGCCGTGCCGCGCGGGTCCTCCGGCGGATTCTGGAGCGCCATGGGCAAGGGCCCCAGCCGCGTCGCGTGCCAGCTCCGCAGCGCCCAGCGCACCGAGGGAAAGGCGAGCTCGTCCCAGGGGATCTCCGTCCAGCCGAAGCGGCGGACCTCCAGACTTTCGGGCCCCGCCGCGAAGCCCGGCTCCTCCAGGCGTGCCCGAAAAAGGATCTGCACCTGACCGATCCGGGCGATCGAATAGACCGCCAGGATGCCCTCCAGGGCGATCCGGGCCCGCGCTTCCTCCCAGGCCTCGCGCGCCGCCCCTTCGGCCGCCGTCTCGCCCAGTTCCATGTAGCCGGCCGGGATGGTCCAGAAGCCCCGCCGGGGCTCGATGGCCCGGCGGCAGAGCAGCACCGAATCCCCGTCCAGCGCCACCACCGCCCCGACCACGATCTTCGGGTTCTCATAGGCGATGAAGCCGCAATCGGCGCAGGTCAGGCGGTCGTGCTCATCGCCCTCGTGTCGGATGCGTTCGAAGCGGCCACTCATGGCGCAATCATGTGGCCCGGCCCCGGCCTCGGCAAGGCAGGTGGGACGTCACGCCGGAAGCTGTGTTGGTTGGCCCCTAGACCCGCAGGTCGAGCAGGCTGCCGCGCGGCGGCGTCCCGCCCTGGGGCGAAGCGGCACCGCCACCTGCCTCCACGCCGCGCGGTTCCGCCATCCGCCGCTGTGCCGGGGCGGCCTGTTCCACGCCGGCGCCACGGCCGGGGGAAACCGCCGAGACGCTCGCAGCGGGTTCGCCACGGGTGAGGCTTTGCGAGAAGGCGGCCAGGGAATTGAACGCGATCATGCGCAGGATCGTCGCCGACAGATCCGAAGAATCGGTGAACGGCGGGGACCGGCGGTGCTGGGGACGTGCAGGGGAGATCCGCATTCCCCCGGATCGCCCAGGGGCTCGTTAACGTTCCAGCAACCGCAAGATGTATTTTTGAGACTACGCTCAGGAATTGATCCGATGGTACTGCCGGTACCAGTCCACGAAGCGCCCCAGCCCCTCCTCCAGCGGCGTGCGCGGCGCGAAGCCCACGGCCGCCTTCAGCGCCGAGACATCGGCCCAGGTACGCTCCACGTCGCCCGGCTGCATCGGCACCGGGCGGCGCAGCGCCGTGCGGCCGGTGTGCCGCTCCAGGATGTCGATCATCTCGCCCACCGGGACGGGCGTGTGGTTGCCGATGTTGAAGACGCGGTGCGGTGCCTCGGGCACCGGGCGGCCGGGCTCGCCGGGGGCGGCGGGTGGCTGCGGCAGCAGGCGGGCGATGGCCTCCACCACCTCGTCCACATAGGTGAAGTCGCGCCACACCTGCCCGTGGTTGAAGACCCTGATCTCCCGGTTCTCGTAGAGCGCCTGGGTGAAGCCCCAATAGGCCATGTCCGGCCGTCCCCAGGGGCCATAGACGGTGAAGAAGCGCAGCCCCGTCAGCGGCAGGGCGAAGAGATGCGCGTAGGAATGCGCCATCAGCTCGTTGGCCCGCTTGGTCGCGGCATAGAGCGAGGAGGGCCGGTCCACCGGATCGTCCTCGCGGAACGGCACCCGCGTGCTGGCGCCATAAACGGAGGAGGAGGAGGCATAGACGAGATGGCGCACCGGATGCGCCCGGGCCGCCTCCAGCACCTCCAGGAACCCGTCCAGGTTGGCCCGCCCATAGGCGCGCGGCGCCTGCAGCGAATAGCGGACCCCCGCCTGGGCAGCGAGATGCGCCACCATGTCGGGCGCGAAGCCCGACCAGTGCCGCGCCAGCAGGCCGGGCTCGGCAAGATCGGCCTCGGCGAAGCGGAAGCGCGGATGGTCGAGCATCGCCGTCAGACGCGCCCGCTTCAGCGCCGGGTCGTAATAGGGGTTCAGGTCGTCGAGGCCGAGGACCTCCGCCCCTTCCTCCAGCAGCCGGCGCGACAGATGCGCGCCGACAAAGCCCGCCGCCCCGGTAACGAGGATGCGCGCCCCGGCCAGGGTCCCGACCAGGGTCCCGGTCAGGGCGGGCGGCGCGCCCTCCCCGCTCACGCCGCCAGTTCCCGCAGGCGCTGGCCCTCGATCCAGCCCAGCCGCCCGGCGAGGTCGTCCTCCCGGCACAGCATCACCCGCACCAGCGCGGCGCCGAGGACGCGCTCGTCGCCCTCCGGATGGACGGGCGTGCTCTCGATATCGGCGCGCAGCAGGCCGCAGCCCTCCGGCATCGCCAGGCGCAGCGCGCAGCCACCCTGGGAACCGCCCTCCAGATGGAGGCTGCCGGAGGCGAGCTCCATGCCCTCCGCCTCGGCCCGCAGGCGCACCTCGCCGCCGCCGGGGGGCGCCACCAGCTCCACATACAGGCGCCAGGGCGCGGCCGGGCCCGGCGGCACCGGCAGGCGCAGCGTCGCCGCCCCACCTTTGGTCCAAACGCCCCAATCCTCCGGCATGTGCCAGTTCGGCCCGTCGCGGAGGACCTGCCGCACCGCCATGGCCGCGTCCGGCCGCATCTCGTCGCCCAGCACCATGCGATAGGGCTGGCCGGGTTGCAGCGTCAGCCTTTCCTCCAGCGGCGGCGTGGCACGGGTGGCCATGGCCCGGAGATGGCCGAAGGCCTCGTCGCGCAGATCTTCCCAGCGCCGCAGCCCGGCATGCTGGCGCACCGCCGCCTCGCGCTCCGCCAGGAAGGCGGGGTCGGCGATCAGGCGCTCCAGCTTCGCCGCCAGGTCCGGCTCGTGCTGCGGGGCGAAGTACACCGCCGCGGGGCCGCCGGCTTCCGGCAGGGCGGAATGCTCGGGGATCACGGGCACCTTGCCATGGGCGAGGCTCTCGGTGACCGGCAGGCCCCAGCCCTCGTGGAAGGAGTTGTACACGGTGAAGCGGCAGCCGGCGTAGAGCGCGGCCAGGGCAGCATCCGAGACGCCATGCAGCAGCACGACATGGCGCCGCAGCTCGGCGCTGTTGGCCAGCAGTTCCAGCGCCCCCTGGGCGTGCCAGCCGGGCTGGCCGACGCAGACGAGGCGCGGCACCCGGCCCGCGCCCAGGCGGCGGATCAGCGAGAGCCAGGCGCGGAAGACCAGGAGATGGTCCTTGCGGCTCTCGATCGTGCCGACGAAGAGGGCATAGGGCTGGCCGGGGCGGAAGCCGCGCAGCCCTTCCAGCGCCAGCGGGTCGGGCTCGGTGCCGTCCGACATCGGGTCGGCGTCGAGGCGCACCACCTCCATCGGCAGGTCCAGCCCCGGCAGCAGGCGGTCGAGCTGCGCCCGCCCGTCGCGCCGCGTGCATTCGGAATTGCACAGGAAGCCATGGGCATGCACGCCGACCGCGGCGAACCAGCGGGCATAGTCGCGCACCATCTGTTCCTGGCAGTGCTCCGGCACCACCAGCGGCACGCAGTCGTGCAGGAAGGGGATGTAGCGGATGCGCCGGTCGCGCTGCGCCGCGCGCAGGCCCCGGAAATAGTCCGGCAGGCCCCAGGAGTTGCCCAGGTTCACCAGCAGGCCGCCAAGGGGGAAGAGGTGGCGCGGCGCCTGGGCCAGGGCCTCGTCCACCCGTTCCAGCGCGGCGATCCAGGCGGGGTCGTCGGTCTCGGCGCCAGTGTGGGAGGCCTCGATCACCCCGCGCAGGGCGGCGGCGGGCACGGCGCGCCAGCAGGCCTCCCGCAGGTCATAGGAGACATAGGCGATGCGGGCCTCCGCCGGGTTGCCGCCGCGCAGTGTGGCACCGACGATGCCGCACTGGACGCGCTGGATGCCCGTGGGCGTGCGCTTGCCGCGGAAATAGTCGAGCAGGTCGGTGACGTCGAAGGCGACATCCAGCCCCGCCGCACCCTGGGCATCCGCGCGGGAGGAAGGCCGCGTCTCGGACGGCGCGTGCCACGCGCCATCACCGGAGAAATCGCCATCAACCACAGGTTGTGAGATGGCAGGGCGGCCCAGGCGGCGCAGCGTGGCGACGATCTGGCGCTGGATCTCCGGGTCGCGCGGGCTGAGGGATTCGGCCTCGCGGAAACTGTCGAGCGCCTCCTCCGGCAGATCCGCCGCCAGCAGGCAGAGGCCCCGTTGCAGCATCAGCGGCCAGGCATCCGGCTGGTGACGGATCACGCCCGCATAGGCTTCCGCCGCGGCCAGCCAGTCCCCCGCATCGCGCCTGGCATCCGCCTCCGCCAGAAGCGCCGCCGCCCCGTTCGCCCGATCGCCCGACATCCGGTTCTCCGCCCTTGTGGCACAACCTATGCGTATGGCGAGCCGCCCCTTCGCGCTAGGGGGAAGTGGCGCCGCAGCCTCCGGCGGGGCCGTGGCGCCCCCCGGTCAGGGCAGGGTGCCGTAGACCGCCTCCCGCACCTCGTTGCCGGCCGGGCCGCCATTCACACCGGTCTGCGTCATGACGACCGTGACGATGCGGTTGGCCGGGTCCACGAAGAAGCCGGTGCCGTAGATGCCGCCCCAGCCATAGGTGCCCAGGCCCTGCCTGGTCTTCGCCGCCGCCGGGTCGGTCAGCACGGAGAAGCCGTAGCCGAAGTCATAGCCCGCGCCGCGCAGGTTGATCGGATAGCCCCCGGTCTGCGGCTTCGCCATCTCCGCCACCGTTTCCGGCTTCAGGATCCGTACCCCGTCCAGTTCCCCGCCGTTCAGCAGCATGCGGGCGAAGCGGGCATAGTCGCCGATCGTGGCCGTCGCCCCCGCCCCGCCGGAGGGATAGGCGGTGGCGCTGAAGGCCCGCTCCGGGTCCGCCGTCCAGGTCCCGCCCGAGAGCGGATAGGGCACGGTCTGCGGGCTGGCCATCGGGCGCAGCACGCCCGCGGGGTCGGGATACATCGCCGTGACCATGCGCGGCCGGGCGGATTCCGGGACATGGAAGGCGAAGCTTTCGAGCTTCAGCGGCGCGGCGATGTTGCGGATGATGTACTGGTCGAGCGGCATCCCGCCCGCCCGCTCCACGATGGCGCCCAGCACGTCGGTGGAAAGGGAATAGCGCCAGCCGCTGCCCGGCTGGATCGCCAGCGGCGCCCGGGCGAGGCGGCTCATGTTGTCGCGCAGCGTCCGGTCCGGCGCGGCCAGCCCGTCATCCACGCCCAGGCGCCGGTATTCCTCCACCACGCCGGGGATGTTCAGGAAGGTGTAGCTGAAGCCCGAGGTGTGCCGCAGCAGGTCGCGCACCGTCGGCTGGCGCTGCGCGGGCACGGTGCGGCCCTCCCCCGCCACCACCCGCAACCGGCGGAACTCCGGCAGCCAGCGCCCGATGGGGTCGTCGAGCCCGATCTTTCCCTGCTCCACCAGTTGCATCGCCGCGACCGAGGTGAAGGGCTTTGTCATGCTGGCCAGGCGGAACAGGCTGTCGGGCCGCAGCGCCTCCCCGCCACCCGGGGTCCGCGTGCCGGCGCTGCCGCTGTAGAGCACCTCGCCATTGTCGCGCACCACCAGGGCGGCGATCGCGCCCACCTTGCCGCTTTCCACCTGCTGGCGCAGCGCCGTGTCGAGCGTGGCCTGCCGGGCCGGCGGCGCCGCGGTCTGGGGGGCGGCGCAGGCGAACAGCGCCAGGCTGGGCAGCAGGGCGAAGGCAAGGGCTCGCCGGCGCGGCAGGGGATGCCGTTGGGACATGGTTCCTCCGATTCTTCTCGTTCGCCCCCTTGGGGGGGCAGGGGGAGGATGGGCCGCGCGCCTTTCCCGGCACAAGGCCGGGGGAGGGTTTCATTCCCGAACCAACACGAAGCCGGCCGGCGCCCGACAGCCATGCGGCCGGTGGCGGCAACAGCCCCTTGCCCCCGTCCCGCCGCCCCGCTATAGGCCGCCCCTCTCCGCGCGTCCGGGCCGTGTTGGGCTGCCCGGCCGTGGAAGCGCGTCCCCACCGCATGGTGTGGTGCCTGCCTGGGCCGGATTTCCGGCGTGGGCTTCCGGGATGCGCCGGCCTGAACCACAGGAGGTCCGAAATGCCCAAGATGAAGACCAAGTCCGCGGTCAAGAAGCGGTTCAAGATCACGGCGACGGGCAAGGTGCTCGCCGGCCCGGGCAAGAAGCGCCACAACCTGTCCGCCCGTCCGCAGAAGGCCAAGCGCCAGAACCGCGGTACCCAGGTGCTGCGGCACCAGGACGGCCTGACGGTGAAGCAGTGGGCCCCCTACGGGCTGGATCGGTAAGGGAGCGCACAGATGGCTCGTGTCAAGCGCGGCGTCACCGCCCACGCCCGTCACAAGAAGGTCCTCAAGCTCGCCAAGGGCTATGTCGGCCGTTCCTCCACCGCCTACCGTCCCGCGCTCGAGCGGGTCGAGAAGGCGCTGCAGTACGCCTACCGCGACCGCCGCAACAAGAAGCGCGAGTTCCGCGGCCTGTGGATCCAGCGCATCAACGCGGCGTGCCGCGAGCACGGCGTCGTTTATTCCCGCTTCATCGCGGGGCTGAAGGCCTCCGGCATCGAGCTGGACCGCAAGGTCCTGGCGGCGATCGCCTATGAGGACGCGGCCGGCTTTGGCGCCCTGGTCGAGAAGGCCAAGGCGTCCCTGCCCGCGGCGTAAGCAGCCGCATACCGGGGACACCGGCCGGGCTCAGGCCCGCCGGCACCCCGATCCGGATTTTCGGCAGATGGGGCCGCCTTCGCCTCTCGGGACACCCCCGGGAGCGAGGCGGCCCTTTTTGCTTTGACCCGTTGCTTTGACCCATTGCTTTGACTGGGACCGGTTCGCGGCCATGGGCCGCCCGCCCGCCGCGGCCGGTTCCGCGAACAGCCATTCCCCCTCGGGAGATCGAGATGTCGGACGACCTCGCCGCGCTGCAATCGGAGACGGAGGCCGCCATCGCGGCGGCCGCCGACCTGCGCGCGCTGGATGCGGTGCGCGTGGGCGCGCTGGGCAAGAGCGGCCAGGTGACCGCGCTGCTGAAGGGGCTGGGCGCCGTGCCCGCCGAGGAGCGCAAGGCGCGCGGCGCCGCCGTCAACGCGGTGCGGCAGGCGGTCGAGCGCGCGCTCGAAGCCCGCAAATCCGTGCTGGAGGAAGCGGCGCTGGAGGCGAAGCTCGCCGCCGAGCGCCTCGACGTCTCGCTGCCGGCCCGCCCGCACCCGCCGGCCGGGGCGGAAAGCGGCGCGATCCACCCCATCGCCCGCACGGTGGAGGAGCTGACCGCGCTGTTCGGTGCCATGGGCTTCGCCGTGGCCGAGGGGCCGGACATCGAGAGCGACTGGTACAACTTCAACGCCCTGAACATCCCCGGCCACCATCCGGCGCGGCAGGACCAGGACACCTTCTACCTGCCCCCCGCCCATGGCGCGGGCTTCGAGACGGTGCTGCGCACGCATACCTCGCCGGTGCAGGCGCGGACCATGCTGTCGCAGGAACCGCCGATCCGCGTGATCGTGCCGGGCCGCACCTACCGCGCCGACCATGACGCCACGCACTCCCCGATGTTTCATCAGGTGGAGGGGCTGGTGATCGGGCGCGACATCACGCTGGGCCACCTCAAGGGCTGCCTGATCGACTTCCTGCGCGCCTTCTTCGGAATCGCCGAGCTGCCGGTGCGCTTCCGTGCCTCCTACTTCCCCTTCACCGAGCCCTCGATGGAGGTGGATATCGGCTGGGACCGCAAGACCGGCGAGCTGGGCCGGGGCTCCGACTGGCTGGAGATCCTGGGCTCCGGCATGGTGCATCCCAAGGTGCTCGCCAATTGCGGTATCGACCCGCGCCAGTGGCAGGGCTTCGCCTTCGGCATGGGGATCGAGCGCATCACCATGCTCAAGCACGGCATCGCCGACCTGCGCCCCTTCTACGAAAGCGATGTCCGCTGGCTGCGCCATTACGGCGCGCCGGTGCTCTCCCCCTATACCCTCCATGATGCGGGCTGACCGGCGATGAAGTTCACCCTGTCCTGGCTGCGCGACCACCTGGAGACCGAGGCTTCGGTCGAGCGGATCGCCACCACCCTCTCCGCCATCGGGCTGGAGGTGGAAAGCGTCGAGAACCGCGCCGACGCGCTGGCGCCCTTCCGCATCGGCTATGTGGTCGAGGCCGTGCAGCACCCGAATGCCGACCGGCTGCGCGCCTGCAAGGTCGATGTCGGGGACGGCACGATCCGTTCCGTGGTCTGCGGCGCGCCCAATGCCCGCACCGGCATGAAGGCAGTGGTGGCGCTGCCCGGCGCCTATGTGCCCGGCACCGGCATCACGCTGAAGGCGGGCGAGATCCGTGGCGTGAAGAGCGAGGCCATGATGTGTTCCGCGCGCGAGCTGGGGCTCGGCCAGGACCATGACGGCATCCTGGACCTGCCCGCCGACGCGCCGGTCGGCGAGGTCTATGCCAGGTGGCTCGGCATGGACGATCCGGTCTTCGACATCAGCGTCACGCCGAACCGGGGCGACGCGCTCTCCGTGCGCGGCGTGGCGCGCGACCTCGCCGCCGCGGGCCTCGGCACGCTGAAGCCCTGGAAGCCGGAGCCGGTGGCGGGGCGCTTCCCCTCGCCGCTGCGCTGGGCGATCGAGGATGCCGAGGGCTGCCCCTGGGTGCTCGGGCGCTCCGTGCGCGGCCTGCGCAACGGCCCCTCGCCGCAATGGCTGCAGGACCGGCTGACCGCCATCGGCCTGCGCCCGATCTCGGCGCTGGTGGACGTGACCAACTGGTTCACCTTCGACCTCGGCCGGCCGCTGCATGTCTTCGATGCGCGCAAGGTGGCGGGCGAGGTGCTGACCCTGCGCCGGGCGCGCGAGGGCGAGAGCTATCTCGCCCTGAACGGCAAGGAGATCGCCGTCACGCCGGAGGATCTCGTGATCACGGATGCGGAGGGGGTGGAGAGCCTCGCCGGCATCATGGGCGGCGAGCATTCCGGCTGCGACGCGGACACCACCGAGTGCTTCATCGAATGCGCGCTGTTCGACCCGGTGCGGGTCGCGCTCTCCGGCCGCCGCCACGGGCTGCATTCCGATGCCCGCGCCCGCTTCGAGCGCGGCGTGGACCCGGCCCTGCTGCCGGATGCGCTGGAGGCCGCGACGCGGCTGATCCAGGAGCTCTGCGGCGGCGAGGCGAGCGAGGTGGTCGCCGCCGGCGCCGAGCCGGCGTGGCGACGCGAGGCCAGCCTGCGCTTCGAGCGCATCCGGGGCCTCGGCAACTCCGCCATCACGGCGGATGAGGCCGTGGCCTCGCTGGAGCGGCTGGGCTTCGCCACGGTGGCGCGCGACGCGGAGAGCGTGACGGTCGCCGTCCCGTCCTGGCGCAACGACATCGCCTCCTCGGCCTCCGCCTATCGCGCGGGGGGCACCGATCTCGACCAGTTCGCCGCCCTGGCCCCGGAGCGCGCGGCGCTGGCCGCCGAGGGCGTGGAGCGGATCGAGGCCGAGTGCGACCTGCTGGAGGAGGTGCTTCGCCTGCCCGGGCTGGACGCCATCCCGGCGGTGTCGCTGCCCGTCTCCTCGCCCGTGCCGCTGCCCTCGCTGACCCCGGCGCAGTCGCGCGCCGTGCTGGCCCGCCGCGTGCTCGCCGCGCGCGGGGCGCTGGACTGCGTGAGCATGGGCTTCCTGGCGCATGAGGTGGCGACACTGTTCGGCGAGGCGCCGGAATCGCTGCGGCTGCTGAACCCGATCGCCTCCGACCTCGACCAGATGCGTCCGACCCCGGTGGCCAGCCTGCTGCTCGCCGCCGGGCGCAACGCGGCGCGGGGCTATCCGGACGTGGCGCTGAGCGAGGTGGGCGGTGCCTATCGCGACCCCTCGCCCGCCGGGCAGCTCGCCGTGGCCGCCGCGCTGCGTGCCGGTGCCACGCCGCGCCACTGGAGCGAGCCTTCCCGTCCGGTGGACGCGATGGATGCCAAGGGCGACGCGCTCGCCGTGCTCGGCACCCTGGGCGCGCCGCTGGCCGGGATCACGGTGACGGCGGATGCGCCGGGCTACTATCACCCCGGACGTTCCGGCGTGCTGCGCCAGGGGCCGAAGGTGGTGCTCGCCCAGTTCGGCGAGATCCACCCGAAGGTGCTGGCGGCGCTGGACATCGGCGGCCCCGTGGTGGCCTGCGAGGTCTTCCTCGACGCCATCCCCGAGCCCAAGCGGCGCAAGAAGTCCGCCCCCGCCCTCTCCGCCCTGCAGCCGGTGCGGCGCGACTTCGCCTTCCTGGTGGATGCCTCGGTCCCGGCCGAGAACGTGCTGCGCGCCGCGCGCGGCGCCGAGCGGAACCTGATCGCCGATGCCGCGATCTTCGACCGCTATGCGGGCGATAGGCTGCCGGAAGGCAAGGTCTCGCTGGCGGTCGAGGTAACCCTCCAGCCGCGCGACGCCTCCCTCACCGATGCCGAGATCGAGGCCGTGGCGGCCAAGGTTGTGGCGGCGGTGACCAAGGCCACCGGAGCCGTACTCCGGGGCTGAGGCGCCGCCGCGGCTTCAGCCCGCCGTGGGAGAGGCGCCGCCTCTCCCACACCCTCTCCGCCGGGGACCGAAGCCGGTCCCCGGACCCCGGGCTTGAGTTGGCACCTGTGGTGGCCGTCAGCCTGACGCCCGATCCCCGGGACGCAGGTGGATCAGCGGGGCTCCCGAGAAAGAAGATCACCACCTCCGCGCTGGCGGCATCCGTAGTCGCCGGAGAGTGTCGCTCTCCGGCGCGATCCGGCCACAGCAAAAGCCGACGAACCGGGTTCAGGACCCGCAGCGTCCTGGCGGATGGGAAGCCAAAGGGAAAGTTCTGGGGGTGAAGACGGAGCCTTTCCCCCAAGCGCAACGGCATCCATGGCGCAATGGCCGGAAAGCTCAGGCCGGCGCCGCATCCTCCCGGGCCGTAGTACGCCGCCGTGCCGGGGTACGGCCTGCGCCTGCCTTCCGGGGCCGTCCCTTGCCCGGGCCCGCGGCCTTCGCCCGGCCCGGCTTCTTTCCCTGCTGCCCGTCGATCCAGGCGGAGATGGCGGCGGCGCTCGCCTGCACCTCCTCCGGCAGGGCCACGCCGCGCTGTTCCGCCAGCTTCCGTGCGAAGCCGAGTTGCGCCGGGCTAGGTGCGCGGACGGTTCCTGCCTCGCCGCCCTCCCGGCGCGGCGCATGTTCGTCGAGGAAGGCGCGACAGGCCGTGGCGGAGCGTGTGTAGCCCTTGGGCGGTGTGATCCCCTTGCGCTTTGCCAGGCTGGCCACGAAGCGCGCCATGGCCGGCGTGGGCGCGCCCTTTCCGCCGCCTGCCGCGTCACCAATGGCCAGGAGCGGTGCCTCGCCGGCAGCCGCACGCTCGGTCAGGCGCGCGATGATCCGGCTGGCCTGGGCGCAGACGGCGTCGATGGCGCCCATCATCTCCTGCTGCCCGACCAGCACCTCGTCCAGCAGGCGTTCGAGCTGCGCCGTCACGCCAGGATCGACCAGAGCCGGATCGGCCTGCTCCAGCACGGCGAAGAGTTGCAGCCCGCGTTCGGTCGGCACGATGTGCTTGCCGTCGATGCGCAGGAAGTCCTGTGCCTTCAGCCCACGGATGATCTCGGCCCGCGTCGCCGGCGTGCCGATGCCCTTGGCCTCCTTCAGCCGGTCCTGCAGCGCCTCGTCCTCGACGAAGCGCCAGGCGTTCTGCATCGCCTCGATCAGCGTGCCCTCGTTGTAGCGCGGCGGCGGGCGCGTCTCCTTCGCCTCCACCTTCGCCTCGCTCAAGGTCGTTGCCTCGCCGTTGCGCAGAGCGGGGAGGAGCTGGGCGTCCTCGCCCTTCTCCTCGGCGGGCACCCATTCGGGGAAGGCGGCGCGCCAGCCCATCTCCAGCGGCTGCCGCCCCACGGCGCGGAAGACATGCAGGCTCCCGGGGCCCTTCACGTCGATCGTGGCGGTGGTCTGGCGGTAACGGAAATCCGGCATCATCGCCGCCAGATAGGCGCGCGCGATCACGTCGAAGAGCTTGCGCTCATCCGCCGAAAGGCGCGGCCAGGCCTCGCGCAGCCGCTCCACCGTGTTGACGTTGGGGATCACCGCATGGTGGCTCGCCCCGGCCAGCCCCTTGTCGTGGAAGGCCCCGCTGGCGCCGCGCCGGACCAGCGGCGGCTGCGGCACGGGAATGCCGCTCCAGGCGCGTCCTTCCTGCAACGCCGCCACGATGCGCGGCACGTCGGGGATCAGGCTTTCCGGCAGATAGCGCGTCTCGGCGCGGGGATAGGTGATGACCTTCTTGCCCTCGCCGTCATAGAGCTCCTGCGCCACCTCCAGCGTGCGCGCCGCCGACCAGCCGAAGCGCGAGCCGCAGAGGCGTTGCAGCGAGGGCAAGTCGTGCAGGCGCGGCGGCGATTGCCGCTTCTCCTCGACCTTTACCGCGAGCGGCCCCTGGAAGCCCTCGGCCAGGGCGGCGATGGCCTCGGCCTCCTCGCGCTTCAGGATGCGCTCCTTCGGCGCGTGGCGCATGCGCAGCCGCCCGGCCTCGACGGCGGCGGTCGCCACCACCTCGAAATAGCTCTGCGGCACGAAGTCGCGGATCTCGATCTCCCGCCGGCAGACGATGGCCAGCGTCGGCGTCTTCACCCGCCCCACGCCGATCACCGCCCGGGCGCCTTTCGCCAGCGTCACCGTAGCGGTGCGGGTGAGGGAGAGGTTGTAGATCTGGTCCGCCTGCCGCCGCGCCACCGCCGCCGCGTAAAGCCGCGCATGCTCCGCATTGGGCCGGGCATGGGCGAAGGCGTCGCGGATGGTCTGCGGGTCCTGCGCGGTGAACATCACCCGCATCACCGTGCCGCGATAGCCATAGTGCTCCAGGATCTCCTGCCCGATCAGCTGCCCCTCGCGGTCGCAGTCGGTGGCCAGCCAGACGCGCTTCGCGGAACGCAGGGCCGCGCGGATCGCCTGCAGCTTGGAGGCCTTGTTCCCGCCCGTGGCGGGGCGCGTGCCATAGAGCGACTCCGGCCGCAGCAGCACGGGGCTCCAGCGCTTCCAGGCCGGATTCGCCTCCTCGGGCTCCACAAGGTCGAAGAGATGCCCTTCCGCCGGCAGCACGGCGCCGTAACGTTGGCCCACCGCGGCGCGGATATCCTTGGCCTGGCTGGTCTTCTCGGCGATGACGATCTGCTCGGCCATGTTGCTTCGAGGAGAGATCCGGAACAAAACTGGAACCGGAATGCCAGAGCGGAAGCGACGGCGCCAGATTCAAATTTATCGCCACAGGGTCTATAGCCTTGCCATGACGTGATCGGCCGGGCGGCCGAACGGCCTTCCTGGCATGGTCCGGGGCCATCCCACCCGCCGAAGAAACCAAACCGAGAAGAGTCGTCCTTTGCAATTGACGCCCGAGCAAGCCGGGATCGCCCGGGCCTGCGGATGCCAGATCGTGCCTGCCACCGAGGAGCAGATCTGGCGCCTGCCGCGGGAACACCGGATCTTCCGCCTGGATGGCGCCGCCGTGGTGGTCCGCCGGCCCGATGGCTTCCTGGAAACCACCGGCACGCTGCGCCTGCTGCTGGAGCAGCACGCGCGTGCCCAGGATCTGGCCGAGGCGGCGCACGCCATGCCGCCCGCTCCGCCCCTTGACCCGCCCCCTGTCTCATCCGCTTCCGCGCCGCCGGTTCCCGGGCCGGAGTCGCCGCCTTCCCGGGCCGCCGGGCCGGAACGGGCGCCGCGGCGGGCGCCCCGGGGGGAATCCGGCGGCATGCGTCGTGACCTGCCGTTCGAGCCCCCCCGTCCCGAGCCCGGAGCTTCCGGGCCAGCGCCACGGTCCCGCTCGCGCCCGGCGCCCACCGAAGCCGCCGGGGGATTCCCCGGCGGGGAGGCGGGGACCGGAGATCCTGTGCCACAGCCAGGGCTGCGTGAGGCTCCGCCAGACGTTTCCCCGGATCGCCCTTCCGCCATGCCGGAGGCAGCGGCCGGAACTTCTGGGGAGCGCACCGGCAATTCCGCTGGAAACCCGCCTGGGGGCTTCGCCCGGCCGGTTCCAGCTACGGATGCCCCAGCCCCGGCGGCCACCCCCACGGCCGACAGTGAACGCGGGGAAGGGCCCCTGGAGCCGCGTCCTGAACCGGCCGTGCCGATCGCCGAGAGCGTGACGCCCGGCTATCTGATCTGCCTGGAGGACGGAAGGCAGGTGAAGATGCTCACGCGCCACCTCAAGGCCGCCTATGGAATGACCCCGGACCAGTACCGGGCCCGCTGGGGCCTGCCGCCCGATTACCCGATGGTCGCCCCCGATTCGGCCGAGCGTCGGGCCGCCGCCCGGATGCCGCGCGCCACCGGACGCGGCCGTGCCGGCGGGGTGGAGGAAGGGGCCGTGGAGGAATAGCGCGGGACGCGCCTCGCCGGCTCCGGGCGGGGCAGCGTCCTGATCGCCGGGGCTGGCGGGCCCCATGTTTCACGCTGTCACTCCGGCCATGAAGCCGCCGCGCCCGCCTCAGAGATTCCCTGGAGGTGCCCGAGACCTGCCTCCTGGCGGGTGTCCTCTTCCTTCTGCGCTCACCAGCCCAGAGGAGGCCCCATTGCGCAAGACGTTCCGTGCCAGCCTGCTGTTCTCCGCCCTGCTGCTCGGTTCCGCCGGCATGGCCATGGCCCAGGGGAATGTGCCAAGGGAAGTGCCGGGGGGAGTGCTGGGGGGAGTCCAGGGAGCGGCGCAGGAGCCGGCATCCGCCGCCGCCTCCGGGCCTGCCGTCACGGCCCCCGCACAGCCTCAGCCCGGATCGCAGCCCCGGGCGCATGCCGCCGTCGCCGGACATGCCGAGGCCCCGGGCCATAAGGCCGCCGGCACGGCCAACACCACGAAGGCGGAAGGCCATGCCGCCGCGACGAAGCACCTCCGTTCCGGTAAGGCCGGCTCTTCCTCCCATGCGGCGGAGCGGGCTCCGGAGGCCAGCGCCGGCAAGGCATCCGGGCAGGTCGCCCGCAGCCAGCCGGGCACCGGCCCCGCCACGGAGCCTCCCGCCACCCGCGTGAACTGAACCCCCGGGCCGGCGCCGCCATGGGAGGCCGCGCCGGCCCTTTTCCACCCACCTCTCCCGCAGAAGGATCGAAGACGTCCCATGCGCCAACTGCTCTACGCCGCCCTGCTGGCCCCGCTGCTTTCCGTGACCGCCCTCGCGGCCGGGACGGCGCAGGCGGCGCCCGTCCCGGTGTCCGTGGCGCCGGAGGCGCGGCCCGCCGGCCTTCTGCATCCGGCCCAGTACTACGCCCCGCCGCCGCCCCGCTGGCACAGGCCGCCGTCGCACCGCTGGCGTCCCCCGCCGCCGCCCCGGCACTGGCACCGTCCGCCCCCGCCGCCTCCGCACTGGCGCCGCCCGCCGCCGCCGCGCTACGGCTACGCGCCCCCGCCCCGGCACTACTGGCGCTGATCCACGGTTTCCCACCGGATGAAGGCCCCGGATGGGTCGCAGGCTGGGCATCCGGAAGCGTGGCCCGGAGGCCCTGCCGCTGCGTTGCGACAAGTTTTGATGCCGGAATGGCGCAATTCTGCGCCATTCCATCGGGCGCCAGCGGACGGGAGGACGGGCCACTCCACCGCATCGCTTGACGGCGCCGTCGCCTCACGTCCCAATTCGCTGCAAACGCCTCCAACGGGGCGCCTGGATGTTGGGAGTGAAATGATGGGCGACGACACACTGATCGCTGTGAAGCCGGAGATCGCGGCCAAGGCCCATGTCGATGCGGCAAAGCGCCAGGCCATGGCCGATGCCGCGAAGAACGACCCGGACGGTTTCTGGCACGGCCAGATGGACCGCATCGCCTGGATGCGCGAGCCGACGAAGATCAAGAACACCTCCTTCACCGGCGACGTCTCCATCCGCTGGTTCGAGGACGGCATCCTCAACGCCTCCGTCTCCTGCCTGGACCGGCACCTGGAAAGCCGGGGCGACCAGACCGCCTTCATCTGGGAAGGCGACGACCCGAACAGCGACGCCCGTGTCACCTACCGCGAACTGCACGAGCGCGTCTGCCGCCTGGGCAACGCGATGCGCGAGCTCGGCGTGAAGAAGGGCGACCGCGTCACCATCTACCTGCCCATGGTAGTCGAGGCCGCGGTGGCGATGCTCGCCTGCGCCCGCATCGGCGCCATCCATTCCGTGGTCTTCGGCGGCTTCTCGGCCGACAGCCTCGCCAGCCGCATCCAGGACTGCGAGAGCACGCTGCTGCTCACCGCCGACGAGGGCCGGCGCGGCGGGCGCCGCGTGCCGCTCAAGACCAATGCCGACGAGGCGCTGAAGAGCTGCCCGACCATCCGGAACGTGATCGTCGCGCGCATCACCGGCGGCGACGTGCCGATGCAGGAAGGCCGCGACCATTCCTGGGAGGCGCTGACCGCCAGGGCCGCGCCGCAATGCGAGCCGGAGCCGATGGAGGCGGAGGACCCGCTCTTCATCCTCTACACCAGCGGTTCCACCGGCAAGCCGAAGGGCGTGCTGCACACCACCGGCGGCTACATGGTCTGGGCGTCCTTCACCCATGACCTGGTCTTCGACTACCGCCCGGGCGAGGTGTACTGGTGCACCGCCGATGTCGGCTGGGTCACCGGCCACACCTATATCGTCTATGGCCCGCTGGCGAACGGCGCGACCTCGCTGATCTTCGAGGGCGTGCCGTCCTGGCCCGACAACAGCCGCTTCTGGCAGGTCATCGACAAGCACAAGGTCAACATCTTCTACACCGCGCCCACCGCCCTTCGCGCGCTGATGCGCGACGGCGACGCGCCGGTGAAGAAGACCTCCCGCAAGTCGCTGCGCATCCTGGGCAGCGTCGGGGAGCCGATCAATCCCGAGGCCTGGCTCTGGTATTACCGCGTCGTCGGCGAGGAACGCTGCCCGATCGTCGATACCTGGTGGCAGACCGAGACCGGCGGCATCCTGATCGCGCCGCTGCCGGGCGCGGTCGCGCAGAAGCCGGGTTCCGCCACCCTGCCGCTGCCCGGCGTGCAGCCGGCGCTGGTGGATGGCGACGGCAACCTCCTGGAAGGGGCGACCGAGGGCAACCTCGTGATCACCGACAGCTGGCCCGGCCAGATGCGCACCGTCTTCCGCGACCACGAACGCTTCATCCAGACCTACTTCTCGACCTTCAAGGGCACCTACTTCACCGGCGACGGCGCGCGGCGGGACGAGGACGGCTACTACTGGATCACCGGCCGCGTGGACGACGTGATCAACGTCTCCGGCCACCGCATGGGCACGGCGGAGATCGAGAGCGCGCTGGTCGCCCATCCCAAGGTGGCGGAGGCCGCCGTGGTCGGAATGCCGCACGACATCAAGGGCCAGGGCATCTACGCCTATGTCACCCTGAATGCCGACGAACAGCCGACCGAGGCGCTGCGCAAGGAGCTCGTCATCTGGGTGCGCAAGGAGATCGGCCCCTTCGCCGCGCCGGACGCCATCCACTGGGCGCCGGGCCTGCCGAAGACGCGCTCGGGCAAGATCATGCGCCGCATCCTGCGCAAGATCGCCGCGAACGAGATCGACGGGCTGGGCGACACCTCCACCCTCGCCGATCCGACCGTGGTGCAGGACCTGATCGAGACCCGCGTCGGCTGAGACCCCGCCCCGGGGGCGGGGCGACCGCCCCCGGGAAGACCGGCCTCCGGAAATCCGCGCCCCGTGCGCGGCGGGAGCCGGTCTCCCGCCCTCTTTCCCCTCCTGGGCGGTTGCGTGCGCCGCCGCTCTGCGCAGGATGGCCGGCGCATGCCAGACACCCCATCCGCTGCCCCAGCGACCCTTTCCGCCACACAGGTCGGCCATCTGGTCTTCGTCCTGGGCCTCGCCGGCTTCTCCTCTGCCCTGACCACCCGGGCGCTGGACCCGCTGCTGGTGAGCGTCGCGGCGGATTTCAACACCACCGTCGAGCGCACGGCCCTGCTCGCCTCGGCCTTCGCCCTGCCCTATGCGCTGATCCAGCCCATCCTGGGCCCCATCGGCGATGCGCTGGGCAAGCGGCTGGTCATGATCCTCTGCGCCAGCCTGCTGGTCCTGGCGCTCGCCTTCGGCGCGCTGGCCACCAGCCTGCCCATGCTCTTCGTGGCGCGCGTCCTGGCCGGCGCGGCGGCGGGCGGCATCACCCCGCTGGCGCTCGCCACCTTCGGCGACAGCGTGCCGATGGAGGAGCGGCAGGTGGCGATGAGCCGCTTCATGGCCTGGACCATCGGCGGGCAGGTCGCGGGCGGCGCGCTCTCGGGCTTCCTGGCGGGCTATCTCGGCTGGCGCGGCATCCTCGCGGCCTGCAGCCTGGTGGTGCTGGCGGGCGCGGTGGTGCTGTGGCGGGACAGCCGGCGCTATCCGGCCCCGCCCGCCCGGCGCTTCGACCTTTCCGTCGCGCTGAACCACTACAAGGGCATCCTGTCCAACCCCAGGGCGCTGCGCCTTTTCTCTGGCGTGGCGGCGGAAGGGCTGCTGGTCTTCAGCATGTTCCCCTTCCTCGCCGCGCTGCTCGCCCTGCGCGGCCTCGGCGGCACGGCGGAGGCGGGGATGGCGCTCGGCATCTTCGGCCTGGGCGGCTTCGCCTATGCCAGCCTGGCGCCGCTGCTGGTTCGCACCACCGGCCAGGCGAACATGATGCGCCTCGGCGGCCTGCTGGCCGGCTGCGGCCTGCTGCTGGTCGGCCTGGCCGGAGCGCTGGTCATGGTGCTGGCGGGAACGCTGCTGCTCGGCCTCGGCTATTTCATGCTGCACAACAGCATCCAGGTCCGCGTCACCGAGGTCGCGCCCAAGGCGCGCGGCTCCGCCATGGCGCTGCATGCCTGCAGCTTCTTTCTCGGCCAGTCGCTGGGGCCGGCGGTCTTCGGCGTCGCCCAGGCCCGGATCGGCACCTTGCCCAGCCTTGCCGTCTGCGCCGCCGGGATCGTCCTGGTCGGGTTCTGGCTGGCCCATGCCCGCCGCCCGGTGCGGCAGGCCTAGATCTGTCGGCGCCGAACGGCACGCCACCGGAGGCGTCTGCCTTTAGGGTTTTAGCATTTTAGGATTTTAGGCCTTTATTTGGCCGAATGAGTGGTGGTCACCTTCGGAGAAGTTGGGTCCATGTCAGGGTGATTTCAGGATATAATTCCTATATCCCGCGATGGGCCTGAAAGCAAGGAAGGCTTGCGGACCGCCGGCCGCATCACGCCGGCCGCGCCACCTCCTCCAGCAGCCATTCCCGGAACGCCGCCAGGGCCGCCGTCTCGGCGCGGGACTTCAGCCGGGTCAGCCAGTATTCGCCGAGCGTGACCTCGGTGGCGAAGGGCCGCACCAGCCGTCCGGCGCGCAGGTCATGCTCGAACATCCGCGCCGGCAACAGGGCGACGCCCACGCCCTGTACCGCCGCCTCCGCCATGGTCAGCGAGGAATCGAAGACGAAGCCCCGGATCGCCGGTGGCGGCAGGCCCGCCGCGGCGAACCAGCACTCCCATTCATCGGTGCGGTAGGAGCGCAGCAGCACCTCCGGCAGCAGGTCCGCCGGTTGGTGCAGCCGCCAGGCCAGGGCCGGGGCGCAGAGCGGCGAGAGCGGCGCCGCCAGCAGACGCACCGCCTCCGTCCCGTGCCAGGCGCCGTCGCCGAAGCGGATGGCGCCGTCCAGCCCCTCACCGGCGAGGTCCACGCGGTTGTTGTTGGTCAGCAGGCGCAGGTCCACGAAGGGATGCGCTGCGCGGAAGCGGGACAGGCGCGGCAGCAGCCAGCCGGTGACGAAGGTGCCCACCGCGCCGAGCGTCAGCACCTCCCGCAGGCGGCCGCCCGCGAAGCGTTCCAGCGTGCCGGAGATCCGCCGGAAGGCCTCGGTCAGCACCGGCAGCAGCGCCTCGCCCTCCTCGGTCAGGGCGAGGCCGCGCGGCAGGCGGCGGAACAGGGTCACGCCCAAGATTTCCTCAAGGCTCTTCACCTGATGGCTGACCGCCGCCTGGGTGACGCGCAGCTCCAGCCCAGCCCGCGTCAGGCTCAGGTGGCGGGCGGAGGCCTCGAAGGCCCGCAATGCGTTGAGCGGAAGCTGAGAGGGCAGCATGGACGGACCCATTAGTTTTTCTTGGGGCTTTCGCGAGAAACGATCGTTTGCCGGGCTCTGGCGCCCTGCGCAATCTCCGCCCGCCAGCACAGAGGGAAACGGGCATATGATCGGCAGGCGGATGGGCATGGGTGCCGTGGCGGCGCTGGGTCTGGGCATGGCGGCGGGGGCTTCCGGGGCCCAGGCGGCCCCAGGCGCCGGGACGGGAGAGGCGGGGGGCGGCTTTGGCACGCTGCCGGCGGCTTTCGCAGGCATCGAGCGGCGGGTCGGCGGGCGCCTCGGCGTGGCCGTGCTCGACACCACCACCGGCCAGCGGGCGGGTTATCGCGAGACGGAGCGCTTTCCCCTCACCAGCACCTTCAAGCTCCTGGCGGCGGCCGCCGTCCTGGCCCGGGCCGATGCCGGGCAGGCGCGGCTGGAGCAGCGCATCCGCTACGGGCGGGAGAAGCTGGTGACCTACTCTCCCGAAACGGAGAAGCATGCCGGGGAGGAAGGCATGACCCTGGCCGCGATCTGCGAGGCCGCGATCACGCTGAGCGACAACACCGCCGGCAACCTGATGCTGGAGCAGCTCGGCGGCCCCGCGGGCCTGACCGCCTGGCTGCGCTCCATCGGCGACGAGGTGACGCGGCTCGACCGCTGGGAGACCGCGCTGAACGAGGCGAAGCCGGGCGATCCGCGTGACACCACCAGCCCGGCGGCGATGCTGGCGAGCCTCCAGAGGGTGACACTGGGCGAGGCGCTGTCGGACAAGGCGCAGGCGCATCTGAGCGGCTGGCTGCGCGCCAGCAGGACCGGCGACAAGCGTCTGCGCGCCGGGCTGCCGGCCGGCTGGCAGGCGGGCGAGAAGACCGGCGCGGGCGAGAGGGGCACCAACAACGATACCGGCCTGCTCTGGCCGCCAGGGGGAGGCGCGCCGATCCTGGTGGCCGCCTATTCCACCGGCAGCACGGCGCCGGGCACGGAACGCGATGCGGCCCTGGCCGAGGTCGCCACGGCCATCGTCGCGGCAAAGGGCCACTGAAGCGGGCATCCGGCCCATGATCCGGCGGAACCCCCGGCCAGCCGTGGCGCGGGGCCCCCGGCACGCCGCTTGCAGAACCGGCGGCCGACATCTTCTCCCGCCGAGGGGCCCGCCCATGCCGCAGCCACGTCTCCGCCCGTATCTTTCGCGCATCCAGGGCTTCGCCGCCGGCCGGGATTCGCCCCGCGCGGTGCTGGAGGAATGCCTGGAGGCCCTGGAAGGTTGGGAGCCGCGGATCGGCGCCTTCACCGCGCTGGGCGTCGAGGCGGCGCGGCGGGCCGCCGACGGCGCCACGCTGCGCTGGCGGGACGGCCGGGCGCTTTCCCCCATCGACGGCATGCCCGTCGGCATCAAGGACACGATCGAGACGGAGGACCTGCCCACCGGCATGGGCTCCCCCCTCTATGACGGCTACCAGCCGCGTTTCGACGCCGCGAGCGTGCAGGGGCTGCGCGAGGCCGGTGCCGTCATCCTGGGCAAGACGGTGACCACGGAATTCGCCTCCACCGAGCCACGCGGCACCCGCAACCCCTGGGATACGGAGCGCACGCCGGGCGGCAGCAGCAGCGGTTCCGCCGCCGCCGTGGCGGCGGGCGAGGTCTGCGGCGCGCTGGGCACGCAGGTGGTGGGCTCCATCCTGCGACCCTCCGGCTTCTGCGGCGCCTATGGCTTCAAGCCCGGCGTCGGCGGGCTGAACCGTGGTGGCAGCCTGGACTTCCTGAGCCAGAGCTGCACCGGCCCGATCGCCGCCAGCCTGGAGGATTGCTGGGCCATGGCCATCGCCATCGCCGAGCGGGTCGGCGGCGATCCGGGCTATCCCGGCCTGGGCGGGCCGAAGGCGCCCCCGCCCGCGCGCCGGCCGGAACGACTCGCCCTGCTGCGCACCGCCGGCTGGACGGTGCTGGAGCCGCAGGCGCAGGCGGCGCTGGAGGCGGCGCTGGAGAGCCTGCGGCGCGCCGGGGTCGAGATCCTCGACGCCGCCACCTGCCCGGAACTGGCGGCGGTGGAGGACGCGGTGGCCCCGGCCATGGAGATCGTCACCCGCATCAATGCCTGGGAATGGCTCTGGCCGCTCGGCAGCTACATGCGCCGCGACCCCGCCGGGCTCAGCCAGGCCACGCATCGCCGCTGGGAGATGGCGCGCAGCATGACCCGCGCCGACTACGCCATGATGCTGGACCGGCGCCAGGCGGCGCGCGAGACCTTCGCCCGCCTTGCCGCGCGCTGCGATGCCGTGGTCAGCCTCACCGCCCCGGGCGCCGCGCCGGTCGGGCTGGGCTCCACCGGCAACCCCGTCTTCGTCGCGCCCGGCTCGATGCTCGGCGTGCCCGCCCTGGCCCTGCCATGCCTGACGGCGGGCGGCCTGCCGCTTGGCCTCCAGCTCCTGGGCTTCCGCGATGCCGACGCGACACTCTTCGGTCATGCGGCCTGGGTGGACAGGGCGCTTTCCGCCGCCTGAACCGGCGCGGGGGACGCTGCCCCGGCCATGGCGGGGGGCTGGCACATCGCTTGCTGTGCCGGATGCGGATGACGACAGGACCCAGAGCCTTGCTCCAGCGACGCCACCTCCTCCAGCTCGGCGCCGCCCTGGCCGCGCCGGGCCTCGCCGCCCCGCGCATCGCCCAGGCCGCCTCGCAGCGCGTGCTGAAATTCGTGCCGCAGGCCGACCTCACCGTGCTGGACCCGATCTGGACCACGGCCACGGTGACGCGCAACCACGCCTTCCTGGTGTTCGACACGCTCTATGGCCTGGACACGAATTTCCGCCCGCATCCGCAGATGGCGGAAGGCCATACGGTGGAGGCGGACGGGCGCGTCTGGAACATCCGCCTGCGGCCCGGCCTGATGTTCCATGACGGCACGCCGGTCCTGGCGCGGGACTGCGTGGCCAGCCTGCAGCGCTGGGGCAAGCGCGACGCCTTCGGCCAGAGCCTCATGGCGGTGACCGAGGCGCTGGAGGCGCCGGACGACCGGACCATCCGCTTCCGGCTGAAGCGGCCCTTTCCGCTGTTGGTGGATGCGCTGGCCAAGTCCACCGCCACGGTGCCGGTGATCATGCCGGAGCGGCTGGCGAAGACCGATGCCTTCACCCAGGTCCCCGAGATCGTCGGCAGCGGCCCCTATCGCTTCGTGCCGGGCGAGCGCCTGACCGGGGCGCGCGTGGTTTACGAGAAGTTCGCCGGCTACAAGCCGCGCGAGAGCGGCGAGCCCTCCTGGACCTCGGGGCCCAAGCAGGCGCATTTCGAGCGCGTCGAATGGAACATCCTGCCCGACGCGGCCACGGCGGCGGCGGCCCTGCAGAGCGGCGAGGTGGACTGGTGGGAAAGCCTCTCGCCCGACCTCGCGCCCATGCTGCGGCGGGACCGCAACCTGCAGTTCCAGCCGCAGGACCCGACCGGCTCCATCGGCATCCTGCGCTTCAACCACCTGCAGCCGCCTTTCGACAATCCGGCGATCCGCCGCGCCGTGCTGGGCGCGGTCAGCCAGGCGGACTACATGTCCGCCGTCGCCGGGTCCGACACTTCGCTCTGGCGCACCGGCGTCGGTGTCTTCACCCCTGGCACGCCCATGGCGACGGATGTCGGGATGGAGGTGCTGAACGCGCCCCGCGACATGGAGAAGGTGAAGCGCGACCTCGCCGCCGCCGGCTACAAGGGCGAGAAGGTGGTGATCCTGGGCGTCAGCGACCTCGCCGTGCTGAAGGCGGAGACCGATGTCGGCGCCGACATGTTCCAGCGCATGGGCATGAACGTCGATTTCCAGACCGCCGACTGGGGCACGGTGGTCACGCGCCGCGCCAACAGGGGCCCCGTCTCCCAGGGCGGCTGGAACGTCCACTACACCGGGTTCAACGGCATCGACTTCGTCAACCCGGTCGGCCACCTGCCGCTGCGGGGCAATGGCGACGGCGCCTGGTTCGGCTGGCCCCGCTCGTCCCGGCTGGAGGAGTTGCGCGACGCCTGGATGTTCTCGGAGAGCCTGGAGCAGCAGAAGTCGATCGCGGTGGAGATGCAGCGGCAGGCCTGGCAGGACGTGCCCTATATCCCCCTCGGCCAGTATTTCGTGCTCCAGGGCTACCGTCGCGACCTTGCCGGCATGATGCCCGCCTTCCCGGTCTTCTGGAACGTCCGGCGCGGCGCCTGAAGGGTCCTGCGGTCCGCTCTCCCCGGGGGAAGGCTCTGCCTTCGCCCCCGGCCCCCATCCGCCAGGACGCTACGCGCCCTGGACCTCATTCGTTGGCCCTCGCTGCGGCCGGGTCGCGCCCGAGAGCCATGCTCTCCGGCGGTTGCGGGCGCCGCCAGCGCGGAGAGGGCTATTTTCTTCTTCAGGAGCCCCGCCGATCCACCTGTGCCCAGGGGCCAGGCGTTGGACTGACGGCTACCGCCAGCGCCAACTCAGGCCCGGGGTCTGGGGACCGGCTTCGGTCCCCGGCGGAGTGGGGGTCTCGGGGGCGAGGCGGCGCCTTGCCCCCGGGGGTGGGGACGGAGCCGCGCCCGATCAGCCCAGCGCCGCCAGCACGGCGGCGGCGGTGTCGGACCAGGGCACCGGGCGGAAGCCCTCGCGGATCTCGGCTTCCATGGCGGCGAGATGTTCCGGGTTCTCGATCAGCGCCCGGGCGGCGACGGTGGCGCCGGTGGCGTTGTCCGGGTCGAGATAGGCGCAGAAGCGCCCCCCGGCCTCCGGCACCGAGGCGCGGTCGGAGGCGAGGCAGACCCGGCCGAAGCTCAGGCTTTCCGTCACCGGCAGGCCCCAGCCTTCGTAGAAGGAGGGAAAGACGGTGAAGCGGCAGTCGCGGTAGAGCAGGCGCAGGTCGGAATCGCTCGGCGAGCCGGCCAGGACCAGCTTGCCGCCGAGATTCGCCGTGTTGCGGATCTGGCCGAGCAGGTCCTGCACCAGCCAGCCGGCCCCGCCGGCGAAGACCAGGCGCGGCACCTCCCGCTCCGGCATCTCCTCCAGCAGCCGCCGCCAGACGCGGAAGGCGAGGGCGTGGTTCTTGCGGGCCTCGATCGTGGACACGAAGAGCACATAGCCCGGATCGCCCGGTGGTGGCGGCACGGCGGGTCCGGCCCGGCGCGCGGCGCCGAAGCCGGTGCCGATGGGAAAGGCGGTGATGCGCGGCGCCGGGGCGATGCCCTGCTCCGCCACCCATGCCGCCGTGTCGCGCGCCGTGGCCTCGGAGATGGCGAGCACATGGTCCACCTGCGGCAGGGTGCGGCGCAGCCAGGGGCCGAAGACCCGCATCAGCCCCGGATCGGTCCACTCCGGGTATTTCACCGCGATCAGGTCATAAAGGATCAGGGCGATGCGCAGACCGACACGCGCCTTCATCCGCCCCAGCACCGGGCCGTAATCCGGATGCGCCCAGGGCGCGCCGGGGATCAGCAGCGTGTCGCCCGGCGCAGGCTCCACGGCCGCGCGCTCCGGTGCCTTGGCAGCGCCCGGCGCCCCGCGCCGGCCCAGCGCGCCGGTGGCCCCCCGCAGGGCACGGCCGAGTTCCGAGGCGACCGAGGATTGTGCCACGGTGGCACGGGCCAGCGGGATCCGGATCTCGCTCGGCAGCCAGCCCGCCGCCTGCCGGAGCAGCCCGCGCCGGGCCTCCTCCACGGGCGCCGCGATATGTTCCGCCACCACCGCATGCCCGTCGCGGCCCGGCGGCGGTGCGTCATCGCCGCCGGAAAGCCGGGCATAGAGCGCCTCCAGCTCCGCCCATTCCACCGCGCGCAGCCCCTCGCGCGGCGGCACGGCGCGGCAGAAGCGCACGCCGGGATGCGGCGCCAGGGCGCGGCAAAGCTCGAAGGCGAGGCGCTGGATGCCGGACAGCCGGTTGCGGATCGCGGCATAGTCCAGCAGGTCGCCGACCTCGACCCAGAGCACCGGCGATGGGGTGGTGCCGGCGCTCATGACGGAAGCAGGGCCTGGAACCAGACGGGCAGAATGGCCCCGGCCGCCGGAACCGCCGTGCCGGCCGCGTCGCGCGCCGCCAGGATGCAACCGCGCCGCTCCAGCGCCCGCAGCGCCGATTGCCGGTCCATGGGCAGCGGGTCGGCCGAGGGGCGCAACAGCAGGTCGCCCGGCGCGGGGGGAAGCACCCCCGGCCTCAGATGGGCGAAGCGCTGCCCGAGCAGCTCGAAGGCGGCCTCGGGCGCCGTTCGGTAGGTGCCGGGCGGCGCGGGTGGCAACGGATGCGCGGCGCGAGAAGCGTCGCCATCCTCCACCGGCACCTCGAAGCGGACGGGCTCCACGCGCAGCGTCGGGGGGTGCGCCAGCAGCAGGCGCTCCAGCTCCGCCATGTCCGGCCAGCCTTCCGTCACGTCCAGGAACAGGAAGGGGGGGCGGCGCGGTGGAAAATTGGCGGTGCTGGCCCGGGCGACGGCGGCCCAGTCCCCCGCGCTGCCGGGCGGCAGCAGGGCGCCGCGGAAGGGATCGCCCAGGCGGAGGAAGGCATCGGGCCGGGCATGGAACGCCTCGATCGCCTCGCGATAGGCCAGCCCGATCCGTTCCGGGGACAGCGTCTCCCGCACCCATTCCCGCGCCCGCGCACCGAGCTGCCGGCCCGAGGCGGGGTCCTGCAGCAGCTCCTGCAGCACGACGCGCAGATCTCCGTCCTCGAAGCGTTCGGGAATGGTGCGGAGGCAGTCATCCGGCACCTGCGACATGGTGCCATGGCGGTTCACCACCACGGGCAGGCCCGCCGCGAGGCAGTCGATCAGGGCCCCGGAGGTCTCGCCGCGCGAATGGTCGCGCAACTGGACCGCGATATCGGCCGCCGCCATCCAGTCGGCATAGGCCTGGGGCGAGACCCGCCCGGTCAGCCGCAGGGTGGCGCTTTCGCGCGGAAGGTCGAGCTGCTCCACCGCCTCGCCCACCAGCGCCAGAAGCGGGCGCTGCCCCTCCCCGCGCAGGCCGTGACAGGCCGCCACCAGGCGGTCCGGCAGCTTGCTGGCGGCCAGGATGCCGAAGCTGGCGATGACCGGGAGATCCGGCGCCAGCCCCAGGCGCCGGCGGGCGGCGGCCCGGTCGCCCTTTGGCGGGATCCGCCGCAGATGCGGGATGATGGCGGGCTCCCCCGCCGTGGCCGCGTCATAATGCCGCTGCGTCCATTCCACGGCGTGGCGCGAGTGCTGGATCACGCCGATGGTGTCGCGCAGCACCGGCAGGCTGCAGGGCCAGGCGCGGGTCGCGGCGATCTCGCCCTCGCGCAGCCAGGTCGCGACGGCGGGCCAGCCGTGGGAGGCATGCAGCGCCGCGACGAAACGCTCCCGGTCGCCGTTCCTGTAGGCCTGCCAGAGCGCATGGCCGGACAGGAAGGAATCGTGCAGCGTCGCCACCCCCGGCTGCTCCGCCAGCAGGCCCCGGTACTGGAAGTCGTGGAGATCGGAATTGCCGAGCTGGTAGAGCACCCGGTCGAAGCGTTCCCCCAGGCTCCGGAAGGTGGCGGCATCCAGCACCGGAAAAGCGCCGCGCAGCCGCTCGTCCTCGGTATGGCCGCTCTCGCAGACCAGGGTGACGTCGTAATGGCGCGCCAGGGCCGGGGCGAGTTCGCGCGTGTAGTCGGCGATGCCGGTCGGCTGTGGCGGCAGGGGCGAGACCAGGGCGAGGCGTGGCAGGCGCCGCCCGGGCACGAGATGGGCGGGGCGGTCCCGGAGGCGCGGGGATTCCAGCAGGGCCTCCAGCGCCGACCAGCTCCGTGCCGCGGTATCCGCCCAGCCGAAGCGTGCCGCCTGGGCCGGGGCATGGGCCAGGAGCCGCGCGCGGAAACCGGGCTCCGCCAGGGCGCGCGACATCACCCGGGCGATATCCGCCGGATCGTGGGGGTCGAACAGGGCCTCCTCCAGCCCGATCACTTCCGGCAGGCTGCCCGCGCGGCTGCCGATCGCGGGGGCGCCGCAGGCCATGGCCTCCAGCACCGGCAGGCCGAAACCCTCGTAGAAGGACGGCAGGACCGAGAGGCTGCAGGCCGCGTAGAGCGCCGGCAGGTCCGCCTCCGGCACGAAGCGGATCAGCGCCGCTTCCTCCGCCCCGAGGCCGGCCGCCTTGCGGGCCAGGACGAATTCCCCGGGGTCCGTGGCGCCGACGATCACCAGCTGGTGCCGGGCCCGCAGCGCCGGCGGCAGCAGCGCCTGGGCCCGCAGCAGCCCGGCCTCGTTCTTCCGCGGGTCGCCGCCGCCGACGAAGAGCACGAAGCCGTCGCGCAGCCCGTAGCGGCCGAGCAGCGCCTGCCGCTCCGCCGCGTCCATCCGCTGCGGGCCGAAGACCGGGCTGTATCCGGCGCGGATGTTGACCACCTGGTCGCCGGGCAGGGCGAGCTGCTCCATGGCGTCCTGCCGGCTGGCCTCGGAGATGGCGAGCAGCAGATCGGCCTCGGCCATCTCGTGCAGGCAGCGGAAGTACCAGTCCTTCAGCCGCTGCGCCCCCGCCCAGGGGCCGTCGAGATAGTCCTGCCGCTGGATCAGCGGGATCAGGTCATAGCAGATCGCGGCCGTGGCCGGCCGCGCCCGGTCAGGCGGCCAGCGCGCGATCACGTCGTCGGACGAACCCTCGAAGAGGCTGGTCGCCAGCAGCAGGTCCGGCGCCAGCGCGGCAATGGCCTCGGCCCGCAGGATCTCGCCCGCCGCGCGGCGGGCGGGACGGGGCTCGGTGACATCCGGCGCGCCTTCGGGGCCCCACCAGCGGTGGAAGGCGGAATCCGGCAGCAGGTCGCCGAAGGCTTCCCGCAGCGCGTCGCCGCCATCGCCCAGCGTGCCGTTGAGCAGGAGATGCACCTCGTGCCCCCGCGCCTCCCGCGCCAGGGAAAGCGCCAGGTCGCGCGAGTAGCGCCCGATGCCGCGCAGGCGGCTCGTGCCCTGGGCACCCTGCATGTCGATCAACAGTCGCATCGGTCTTCCGCCAGTTGCCGCGTTCAGATCCCGCCATGCCTCGCCGCGAGGCGAAGGAAGACGGAGCGTTCCGCATCGGACAGGTCCGGTGGCGGCTGCAGCGGCACGCCTTGCGCGGAGGAGTGGGCGGGAAGCGCCAGCCCCGGTTCGGAAAGCCGCTCATAGGCGATGAAGCGATGGACCAGCCTGGCTTTCAGCCCCGGGCTCAGGGCCGCGAGGCGCAGGCCGATCATGCGCGCGACGGGGATCGACCGGTAGACATGCACGCCCTTCCGGAAGCCCTGGCGCAACTGCCGTTTCGAGGGTTCCGGAAGATCCCGCAATGGCGCCAGCAAGGACCGTTTCAGCGGTTTGTCGTTTCGTTCGCCCATCGGGCGAGAGCGATAACGGCAGCGGCCAGGGGAGGCAACACGGCGGGGAGACAAAGACACGCGACGGGCCGGCCCGCCCGCGGATGCTGCCGGATCGGATACGGGACGGGCCTCAGGCCGCGCCCAGGATCTCGTCCACCGTGCCGTCGGCGGTGATGCGCCCGGCCTCCAGCCGGATGGCGCGGTTGCACCAGCGGCGCACCACGTTGAAGTCGTGCGTGGCGATGACCATGATCTCCGCCTTGTCCACCAGCCCCGCCAGCCGTTCCTCGGCCTTGCGCATGAAGTCCGCGTCGCCCGCCGAGAACCATTCGTCCATCAGCAGGATGTCGGGGTTCATGGTGGTGGCCATGGCGAAGGAAAGGCGGATGCTCATGCCGGCGGAATAGCCGCGGATCGGCACGTCCAGGAACTCGTCCAGGCCGGAGAAGGCTGCCGCCTCGCGCTCCAGCTCCGCGATCTCGGCCTCGCTCAGGCCGCGGAACAGCCCGCGCAGGCGGATGTTCTCCCGCCCCGTGGAATCGGGGTCCATGCCGGCCGCCGGATCGATCAGCGAGCCGATCTCCCCATCCACCCGCAGCGACCCGCCGACCGGTTCGTAGATCCCGGCCAGGGTCCGCAGCAGCGTGGTCTTGCCGGCGCCGTTGTGCCCGACCAGCGCCACGCGCTCGCCCGGCTGGATGGTGAAGGTGAGGTCCCGCAGGGCGTTCACCACCACGCGGTTGGACTCGTCCGTGCTCACCCGCACCGCCGCCTTGGCCAGCAGCCGCTTCTTCAGCGAGCGGGAAGCGACGTGGTAGAGCGGGAACTCGATGTTGAGCCCCTGGGCCTCGATGATAGCCATTGTCGTCGTCAGACCCAGAAGGCGAGGCGGCCGCGGAAGCGGACGAAGAAGCCCAGGGCCAGCCCCGTGGCGGCCAGGGTGTAGAGGATGGCGCCGGCCCAGGCCATCGGCGCCCCGCCGCCATCCACCAGCGGGCCGCGCAGCACTTCGAGCAGGTCGTAGAAGGGGTTCAGCGGCAGCCAGGCCTGGGCCGCGGGGCTCAGCAGGTCGGCCTTCCAGATCACTGGGCTCATGAAGAAGGCGAGCTGCATGATGTTGGTCACGATCGGCCCGACATCGCGGAACCGGGCGCAGATCATGCCCAGGAAGACCGAGGCCGCCAGGGCGTTGACGAAGAAGATCAGCAGCCCGGGGATGAGCAGCACGACCTCCGGCCCCGGCCAGCGGTTGAAGATCGCCAGCACGATGAAGAGCAGGGGGATGTTGTGCGCCGCCGTCAGCACGTTGCGGAACACGCAGCGCAACGCATGCACGGAGAAGGGCAGGCGCATCTGCCGGATCACGCCCTCGGCGCCCGTCAGGGCCGAGCAGGCATCCAGCACCAGGTTGTTGATCGTGTTCCAGGCCACGAGGCTGACCGCCAGGTGCGGCAGGTAGTCGCGCAGGCTGATGCCGAGGAGGCGGGAATAGAGCAGCCCCAGCCCCACCAGCATCGCGGCGGTGGAAAGGGTCAGCCAGAAGGGCCCGATCACCGAGCCCCGGTAGCGGTTGCGCAGGTCGAGTCGCGCCAGCGCCCAGCTCAGCCGCCAGGTCTGCAGGCCGGAGGTCAGGTCCTCCATGGCGCGGGCGAAGCGTCGTGGATTGCTCGCGTCGATCTGGAAGGCGGGCGACGGCTGGGCGGTCATGGCGGGCGTGCCTATACGAAGCCGGGAGGCGCCACAACCTGTCTTGCGGGCAGGGCGGCCCCGCCTTGCCCGCCGGAGCCCGTGTTACCGGGGAAGGGGGGATGGCGCCGCCTCCCCACCCCCGGTGCCCCCGCCCTCCTACTTGGGCGCGTAGGCGCCGACCGGCGCGGCGGAAATGCCGGCCGGCGGCGGGGCGCCGATCGCCCGGCCGATGCGCACCTGGTCGGGGCCATGGGTGATGAAGACCCGGTCGCCGACCTGGAGGTTGTCCTCGTTGGTCTGCACCACGGCGATGTCGCCGCCATTGTCCTGCTGGATGATGAACTCGATGGCCTGGCCGGTGCCGGTGCCGCGCTCGATCGCATTGCCGGCGAGCCCGCCCAGCACCGCGCCGCCCAGCCCGCCCAGCACGTTGCTGCGCCAGTCGCCGCCGATGAAGGAGCCGGCCACGCCACCCGCGACCGCGCCCGCCGCGGTGCCCACGCCGCTGCGGCCGCTCTGGACCGTCACCGGGCGCGTGCCCTTGACCACGCCATAGGTCACGGCCGCCGGCACGCCCATGGTCGCGCTGCTGTAAGTCGCGCCCGTGTTCTGCGGCGCGCAGGCGGACAGGCCTCCGGCCAGGGCCAGTGAAACGAGGCAGAGCCGAAGAGCAGCCGAAGACGAACGCTGCGCCCGGGAATGGCTTGTTATACGACGCATGAGGCGTTCCTTTCGGAATTGCGAAGAGTCTTCTACGCGGAATGTGGCGAGAAGGGGGCGCCAACGTGACGTGGATCGCACAGCGGCGCCAGCCCACGACATGCAACGTAGAGTCTCCACTTGCTTCATGCCCGAGCTTCCGTTAGCCCTTTTCGTCGCAGGCACCGTCTGCACCGCGGCTTCCGGCCGTTTCGTCAGCGTGGGGGCGCCGACGATCGGCCCATCCGGAAGACCCGCGGGAGTACCGAGGTTGGGGGGATTGGGGGATGCTTCCTCGCGTGTTTGATCGGCGCGGCCTGACCGCGCGCGTGCGGGGAGCGATGACGCTGTCGCTTCTGGCCTGTGTCGCCGCCTGTGGCAGCCAGCAGGTCGCGACCAGCTCGTCCCGCCACATCTACGATTCCTCCTCCAACTATCACCGCCCCGCCTCCTACGATCCGCCCGGCCCGTCCAACGATCCCTGGGGGCCCTATATCCGCGATGCCTCCAAGCGATTCGACGTGCCGGAGCGCTGGATTCGCGAGGTGATGCGCCAGGAGAGCGCGGGCCGGACCACGGCCACCAGCCCGGTGGGCGCCATGGGCCTGATGCAGGTGATGCCCGGCACCTATGCCGAGCTCGCCTCCCGCTACGGGTTCGGGAACGACCCCTACCACCCCTATGACAGCATCATGGCCGGCGCCGCCTATATCCGGGAGATGTACGAGCTCTACGGCAGCCCGGCCTTCCTCGCCGCCTACAATGCCGGTCCCCGCCGCCTGGAGGACTATCTCTGGGGCGGCAAGGGCCTGCCCGCCGAGACCCGCAACTACGTCGCCCGGATCGGGCCGCGGATCGTGGACGCCCATCCGTCCCACCGCGCGCCGCCGGAGGTCTATGCCGCCGCCGACATCCCGCTGCGCATCCCGGCCGGGCCGCGCCGCGGCGACACCGCCACCATGCTGGCGCTGCGCGACCAGCGGCGCGCCGTCGATCCGGGCGTGAAGGTCGCGACCCTGCCGCCCGGCCCGGTGATCCGCATGGAGCCCATCCCCGACGGCTCGACCAGCATCGCCTCGGCCCCGCCGCCGGCCCCGGTGCAGGTGGCCAGCCTGGGCAACGGCCCGGTCATCGCCATGGAACCGATCCCGGACGGCTCCACCCGTTCCTCCTCCGGCTCCTACGCCCCGCAGGGCACCGTCGTCGCCATGGCGCCGATCCCGGATGGCTCGACCGGCCCCGCCCCCTCCTCCCGCTTCGGCGGCAACGTGGTGGCGATGGACCCGATCCCCGACGGCTCGACCACGCCGCGCAGCGAGGCCCCCTCGACGACCTCCCGGATCGAGACCGCCTTCAGCCGCCAGGAGATCCTGCCGACGCCGCCGGCCTTCGCCGCTGGCGCCCGTGCCGCCGAGCCCGCCGGCCGTGCCAAGGCGCCTCGCAGCGCTCCGGTGGAACTCGCCGAGGCCGCCGCGCCGCGCCGCGCCGTGCCGCCCCAGTCGCTGAGCCTCGTCGGCACCGCCCATGCCGGCACCCTGTCGCGCCCCGGCCTGAGCACGGCCACCGCCGCGCCGGGCACCGGGAGCTGGGCCGTGCAGGTCGGCGCCTATGCCAGCGAGAGCCAGGCCCGCACCGCCGCCAACCAGGCCCGCTCCAAGATCCCGGCGAATGGCGTGCGCGTCGCCGTGCAGCCGGTGATGCAGGGCAAGACCGTGCTCTATCGCGCCCGTGTCATGGGCCTGTCGCGCGACGGCGCCCAGAACGCCTGCGAGAAGCTGCGCAGCGGCCGCGGCGCCTGCATGACCCTGTCGCCCGACTCCCAGAGCTGAGCGAAGGCATCCGGCGTGACCGACGCTGCCGCGCCGGTCACGCCGGATGGCCGCTATCTCGTGGTGCGCGGCCGGCTCTGGCGCCGCACCGATCCCAACCTTCCTGAATCCGAACGCGAGGCGCTGGTCCAGGCCCTGATGCGCGCCCGCCGCGCCGTGCGCGAGGCCGGCCGGCAAGGCGATGCGGAGGCGCTGCGCGCCGCGCGGCGGGCGGTGGACGAGGCCAAGCACGGGTTGGGCGAGCGCGGCCCGGTCTGGTGGCGCGACGGCACCCCTGACTACAACCGCCATCTGGCGCGCAACACGCCCTATGCCGACTGGTACGCCGCCCTTGAAAAGGCCGCGCCGGAGCAGGGCTGAACGGCCCCTTCGCAAATCCGCCCTTGCGGGGCATCCTTCCCGGCCGATGCGCCTCCTCCTCCTCAATGGCAACACCGACTCGGCCATGACCGAGCGCCTGCGCCACCACGCCACCGGCTGGCTGGCCCGGCAGGAGCGGAGGGATGTCGAGCTGGTCCCCTGCACCGCCCGCTTCGGCGCCCGCTACATCGCCACCCGCGCCGCCGTGGCCGTGGCCGGGCACGCGGTGCTGGAGGCCATCGCGGAGCAGGACCGGGCGGTGGACCGCATCGCCATCGCCTGCTTCGGCGAGCCGGGTTTCCTGGCGGCGCGCGAGATCGCCCGCGTTCCCGTGCGCGGCATGGCCGAGGCCAGCATCGCCGCCGCCCTCGCCCTGGCTCCCGGGGCCCGGATCGCCCTGCTGACCGGCGGCGAGGCCTGGGTGCCCATGCTGCGGGAACACGCCTTCGCCCTGGGCCACGGGGCGGACCGCATCCTGGTCCGCGCCGTGCCGCCCGCCGGCGACGCCCTGGCGCGCGACCCGGACGGCGCGGCAAGGCTGCTGGCCCGGGCGGCGGAGGCCGTTATCGCGGAGGGGGCCGGCGTGGTGGTCCTGGGCGGCGCCGGGCTGGCGGGGCTTGCCCCGGCCGTGTCGGCGCACCTACCCGTGCCGGTGCTGGACAGCCTCGACTGCCTGATGGAGGCCAGCCTGGGCGAACCCCTGCCGCCCCTGCCCACACCGCCAGCCGCCCCGTCATCCGGCCTTTCCACGGCGCTCTCCGAACGCCTCGGCGGCTGATCCGGGTCCTCTCCGCGCGCCGCGCTTCGTGGCGGCCGCGGGGAAAGGCGGTGCCAGGGGGATGGCACCAGGGCGTGCGGCCCTCCTACTCCGCGCGGATGCCGGCGGCGCGGATCACCGGCTCCAGCGTGCTGCGCTCCTGCTCCACCACCTCGGCGAACTGCGCCGGGGTGCCGCCGCCGATCTGCGCCCCCTGTTCCACGAAGCGCCCGCCGATCTCCGGGTCGTGCAGCGCCGCCGTGACCAGCTCCGCCACGCGCCCGGTGATGGCGGGCGGCGTGCCCGCCGGCGCCGCCATGCCGAAGGCGGTGCCGAAGACGAAGTCCACGCCCTGCTCGCGCATGGTGGGGACCTCCGGCAGTTGCGGCAGGCGCTGCGGGCTGGCCACCGCCAGCGGGCGCACGCCATGGCCGCGGATCTGGCCCAGGATGTTCGGCACGTTGTCGATGACCATGTCGATGTTGCCGGCGACGAGATCCGTCACCGCCGGGGCCGCGCCGCGATAGGGGATGTGCTGGATGTCCACGCCGGTGCGCTGCTTGAACAGTTCCAGCGCCAGATGGAGGCTGCTGCCCGCCCCGGCGGAGCCGGCGGTGAGCCGGCCCGGCGATGCCTTCGCCGCCGCGATCACCTCTCCCACATTGCGCCAGGGACGCGCGTTGGCGACGCAGAAGACCTTCGGCGTATGGGCCAGCAGCACGATCGGCGCGAAGGCGGTCCGCGTGTCATAGGGCATGCTGCGATAGATGTACTGGTTGACCGCGAGGGGCCCGAGCGCGCTGGCCAGCAGCGTGTGGCCATCCGGCGGCGACTTCGCCACCACGTCGGCGCCGATATTGCCGCCCGCGCCGGCGCGGTTCTCCACCACCACCGGCTGGCCGAGCTGCGCCGTCATCCGCTGCGTCACGGCGCGGGCCAGCGTGTCCACCAGCCCGCCGGGCGGGAAGGGCACGATGACGCGCACCGGCTTGGTCGGCCAGGGGGCGGCGGCCGCATCCTGGGCCTGGGCCCTCCCCAGCATGGGCAGGGCGAGGCTGCCGAGGGCGAGCCCCCGGCGGGTGACGATCCCGGACATGGATTTCCTCCTCGTGAAACGCCGCCCCGCTTCTTCCGGCGGGCGGTCTGGGTTCCGGGTTTCCGGCGGGCCGTTCCCCGGTCAGGACTTGTGGTAGAGGGTGGGGATCGCCGGATCGACCGCGACCTCCACCAGCATCGGCCCTTCGGCATGGCAGGCGGCGTGCAGCGCCTCGTCCAGCGCGGCGGGATGCGTCACGCGCTGCCCGGGACAACCCAGCCCGCGCGCCAGATCGACGAAGCCGATGCCCGGCAGGTCGATGCCCGGCACGTCGCGCACCTGCATCACCTGGCTGAAGGAGCGCATGGCGCCGTAGCCGCCGTTGTTGATCACCACCACGGCCAGCGGCAGCCGGTGCTGCACGGCGGTCCAGAGCGCCTGGAAGGAATACATCGCCGAACCGTCGCCAATCAGGCAGACCACGCGCTGCCCCGGCTTTGCCAGCGCGATGCCGACCGCCGCCGGCAGGGAATAGCCGAGCCCGCCGCTCGCCATGGTGAAGAAGCTGCCCCAGCGGTTGCGCGGCATCTGCGCCTGGATCGCCGGTCGGTGCGAGGGCGCCTCTTCCACCAGCACCGCATCCGCCGGCATGGCGGCCTGGAGGCGGTGCAGCAGCCAGGCGGCGGGGATCGGTTCGGCGGGCGTGGGCGGCGCCGGGCGCGGACGCGGGGCCGGCAGGGTGCGCTCCGTCGCCGGCAGGGCGGCGGCCAGCGCCGGCAGGCCGAGGCGCAGGCTGCCCAGGATGGCGGTGCCGGCGGGGGCGGAGGCAGCGGCCTCCCCATCCATGGTGAACTGGAAGAGGGGGATGCCGCTGCGGAAGAAGGGCGCGTCGCCCTCGATGTGGAAGGTGAAGACCGGCGCCCCCGCCACCAGCACGAGGTCATGGGCCATCAGCCTGTCGGAGACCGCCTGGGGTGCCGCGGGCAGGAAGCCGGCGAAGAGCGGATGCTCCTCCGGGAAGGCGATGCGCGAGGCGAAGGGCGCGGTCATCACCGGCGCGCCGAGACGCTCGGCGAGGGCGACCAGCGCCTCGCCCGCGCCCTCGGCATCCACCTCCGACCCGGCCACGATCAACGGGCGACGCGCCGCCGCGATGGCCTGCGCGGCCGCCGCGATGGCGGCGGGGTCGGGCGCCATCTCCGACGACAGGCGGCGTGGCTGTACCGGTTGGCAGGCGGCCGACCAGTCATCGGCGGGGATGGAGACGAAGCAGGGGCCGAAAGGGCGCTGCATGGCGATGCGGTGCGCCTGGGCGATGGCCGCCGGCACATCCGCCGCCCGCGCCGGCTCGATGCTGAACTTCACATAGGGCCGGGGGAACTGCGCCGCGTCGGTGGCGCCGAGGAAGGGCAGGTTCGGCAGCAGCGAGCGCGCCTGCTGCCCCGCCGTCACCACCAGCGGCGTCTGGTTGCGCCAGGCGGTGAAGAGGTTGCCCAGCGCATGGCCCACCCCGGCGGCGGAATGCAGGTTGACGAAGGCGGCCCGCCCCGTGGCCCGGGCATGGCCGTCCGCCATGCCGACCACGCTCGCTTCCTGCAGGCCCAGGACGTAGCGGAAATCCGCCGGCCAGCGATCGAGCAGGCCGAGTTCGGTGGAGCCGGGATTGCCGAAGACCGTGGTCATGCCGAGGTCGCGCAGCAGGTCGAGCACCGCCTGCCGCACGGTGGTCGTGGTGCCGGAATAGGCGGACAAATGGGCGGACATGGGGTGGCGTTTCCTCCTCGTGTTCTTCTCTGTTTGCCGGCCTCAGCCGATCCCGGCGGCGATGCGCCGCAGGATGGCCAGGAACATCGCCCGCTGCTCCGGCCCGACCAGCGCATCGAGCGCCGCGTCATGCGCCGCCGCATGGCCCGAAAGCGCCCGCAGCACGGCCTCTCCCTCCGCCGTGACGAAGAGGGCATAGCTGCGCCGGTCCCGCGGCGCGCGGCGGCGCTGGATCAGGCCGCGCTTCTCCAGGTCGGCCAGGGCCGGGGTCAGGGTGGACTTGTCGCGCCCCGCCGCGGCGCTGAGCGCCGTCTGCGACAGGCCGGAATTCGCCGCGATGATGCGCAGGATCGCGAAGCGGCCGGGCCGCAGGTCGCTCTGCCCGGTGCGGCGCGCGAAGGCGGCGAAGGAGGCCTCCTGCGCCAGCCGCAGGTTGAAGCCGAGCATCTCCTCCAGCCCGCCCAGGCCGGTCTCGCCATCCGGGCGGCCAGGGGGCGGGGGAGCGGGCGGCGAATCCCCGGAGGTGGCGGCCTCCTCCTCCGCAGGCATGGGCGCACCGGGCCGCGAGGCTCGCAGCGGGGCCATGAAGGTCGCTCCTTTCCCTGGGCGGCGGGCTCTGGCGGCCTGCCTGCCGGGCCCACGGGTCCGGGGCCTTATTGGTAGGATATCCAACCTTTCACCGGAAGGACAAGCGAAATGCGGCGAGGGCCGCCTTTCCCCGGCCGCTATCCCGCCCGCCGGAAGCGGAGCCAGCGCATGCCCGGCCCGACCCCCAGCGCCGCCTGCCGCCCCCGCGCGCCGTCCGAGAGCGTGACCCCGTCCTGCCGCCAGGAGCCGTCCCGCAGCGCATCGCCCAGCGCCACCGCCTCCATCCCCCCGGCGACGGAGACGGTGATCCGGCGGGGCCGGGGCGGCTCCAGCCGGCGCTTGGCCACCACGTCGTAGAGCGGCGCGCCGAGCTGCATCCCGTAGAAGAAGGTCCCGGCGGAATCCTGCAGCAGGCAGGTCACCACGCCGTCCGTGACCTCCTCCGCCCAGGGGTTGGACAGGTCGCCGGACAGGGCGAGGTCGAGCGTGGCGGGCATGAAGCCCGACGCTTCCCGCCCATCGTCGCGCAGCAGCGCCAGGGTGTTGCGCAGGGCGTGGAAGCCGGGCTTGCGGCTGCCATCGCCGCGCACCAGGCCGAAATGCGCCTCGTTGGAGCGCCCGCGCGACAGCGGCTCGTCCAGCAGCTCGTAGAAGTACCAGCGCTCCAGCCCGTTCTTCAGGCAGTAGGCGCCGTAGCCGGTCATGTAGAGGGCGGCGATGTCCTCGGGGCAGGGGTGGTTGCCCTCGTCCAGCCCGGTCGGGTCGGTGTTGTAGCCGAGCTCCGTCGCCCAGAAGGGCTTGCCCGGTGCCAGCGGGTTGGCGGCATAGGTGGCGCCGTAGCGCAGGCTGCCATAGCGCAGCGTCTCGCCCCCCCGCGTCAGCGGCGCGCCCTGTCCCCGCAGCCAGGGCGGCCGCCCGCCCGGATAGGGGTGGAAGGTGCCGCGGTCGTTGAAGGGAATGGACCCGGCGATGCGCCAGGACTGGCGGACGTCGATCACCGTCGGCGCCCCGATCGGCAGGGTGGCGAAGCGCGGATCGGCATCCCGCGCCGCCCGTAGCTCCCGCTGCCAGCGCACCGCCTCGGCATCGCCGTCGCGGTTCTGGCGGCGCATGAAGCCCTGGTACCAGCCATCGATCTCGTTGGAGCCCTCGAACCCGTCCACCGCACCGGGCACCAGCTTGCGCGCGATGGCGATGCACCGGGCGGCCGGGAAGTCGTTCGCCCCGGCATGGCTCAGCAGCGTGATGCCGTGCCGCTCCTGCAGCGTGTTCACCCAGCCGATCGGCGCGGGCCGGTCGGGCAGGGAGCCACGGATGCGGCGGATGCCCAGCTCCGCCAGCGCGGGCCGGACACGGCCCTCGAAATCCTCGTAGTCGCGGCTGTTCTGCAGATGCACGTTGATGCCGTGCCCGCCGTGGAAATCCGCCACGCGCAGGGCGGTGACGCGCCCCTGCATCGGCTGCGGCGGGGACAGGGGGCCGGCATAAAGGTCCCGCTCCCGCTCCGCCCTGGCATCCCGGGTGGCGGGTGCGGCGATCAGGCCCGACAGGGCCAGCCCCGCCAGATGGCGGCGGGCGATGGGGGTGGCGATGGGTCGTCTCCCTCCTGGCATGAGGGCCATGCTCCCGACCGCATCTCTGGCGTCAAGCCTCGTGGCGCCGGGCCTGGCTTCCGGCGTCGCCCTGTCCCGGAGGAAGGCTCCGCCTTCCCCCAGACCCCCATCCGCCAGGACGCTGCGCGCCCTGGACCCCGTTCGTTGGTTCCTGCTGACGCCGGATCGCGCCGGAGAGCATCGCTCTCCGGCGGACTGCAGGTGCCATCAGCGCGGAGATGGTGATTTTCTTTCTCGGGAGCCCCCCGCAGGCTGACCTTGCCACCCAGCGCCAACTCAAGGTGGGGTCTGGGGGAATACTATTCCCCCAGCGGTGGGGGTTCCGGGGGCAGGCGGAGCCTCCCCCGGGGCTGGACGCGAGCGAGGTGCGGCAGCCCCGGCCCCCTACTCTGCCCGGTGCCGCTCCACATTTGGCAGCAGGATGGTGAGGATGCCGAGCAGGGGCAGGAAGGAGCAGAGGTGGTAGACGAAGGTGATGCCCCTCGCATCCGCCAGGATGCCGAGCAGGGCGGAGCCGAGGCCGCCCATGCCGAAGGCGAAGCCGAAGAACAGGCCGGAGATCACGCCGACACGGCCCGGCACGAGTTCCTGCGCATAGACCAGGATCGCCGAGAAGGCCGAGGCCAGGATCAGGCCGATCAGCACGGTGAGCACCGCCGTCCAGAACAGGTTCACGTAAGGCAGCGCCAGGGTGAAGGGCAGGATGCCGAGGATGGAGCCCCAGATCACCACCTTGCGCCCGAAGCGGTCCCCCACCGGGCCGCCCACCACGGTTCCGACCGCGACGGCGCCAAGAAAGAGGAAGAGATAGACCTGTGCGTCCTGGATGTTCAGGCCGAAGGTCTGCATCAGGTAGAAGGTGTAGTAGCTCGTCAGGCTGGCCATGTAGATGTACTTCGAGAAGACCAGGATGCCGAGCACGGTGATGGCCATCATGACCTTCTGCCGCGGCAGGACCGCATGCGGCGGGGTAGCGTGGCCGGGCGCGCGGCGGCGGCTGAGCATCTGACCGTGCGCCCAGCCACCGATCCACCAGAGCAGCGTCATGGCGAGCAGCGCGGCCAGCGAGAACCAGGCGACGCTGCCCTGTCCGCGCGGCAGGACGATATAGGCGGCCAGCAGCGGGCCGATCGCTGAGCCGGCATTGCCGCCAACCTGGAAGATGGACTGCGCCAGCCCGTGCCGCCCGCCCGAGGCGATGCGGGCGATGCGCGAGGAATCCGGGTGGAAGACCGAGGAGCCCATGCCGACCATGGCGGCCGCGCAGAGCAGCGACCAGTAGTGGTCTGCCGTGGCGAGCAGCAGCAGGCCGCAGAAGGTGAAGCCCATGGCGACTGGCAGAGAGCGGGGCTGTGGCTTGCGGTCGGTGTACCAGCCCACGGCGGGCTGCAGCAGCGAGGCGGTGAGCTGGAAGGTGAAAGCGAGGAAGCCGATCTGGGTGAAGCTGAGCCCGTAGCTTGCCTTCAGCACGGGAAAGAGCGCCGCGAGCAGCGACTGCATCATGTCGTTGAGCAGGTGGCAGAGGCTGAGCGCCGCCAGCACGGTGAAGGCGGTCTGGCTCGCGGCGGGCCGTTCGGCGGCAAGGCTGCCCTGGCTCATATGGCGTTTCCCCTCGGTCAGCCGATTCCGGACAGGCCGGACCGGTCCTTCTGGAGGCCGGAAAGGCCGGTGCGGCCGGCAGGAAGCCATCAGGAATCGCATGGGCCATGCCGTCCAAGCCCAGGTTTTTCCGCAGCCCAGACCCTCGGGTGCGGCCTTTTCAGGCGGCCGGGCCTCGATGCCGGACCGGGAGGCCGGTCAGGGCCGGGCCAGCGGGCGACGGATGCCCGGCTCTACCGATGGGGGACGGGCACGGCCCGCCCCGCCCGGGAGATGGCCGTTCAGCTGACGGCGACGCAGGCGACGCCGGCAAGGATCAGGGACAGGCCGCCGATCCGCAGCATGTTGATCGGCTCACCCAGCAGGAAATAGCCGGCGCACATGGTCAGCACAAAGCCCAGGGCGACGCAGGGATAGGCCTGGGACAGGTTCATGCGCGACAGGACGAGGAGCCAGACCACCGCGCTCAGCCCGAAGCAGGTCAGGCCGCCCAGGACCCAGGGCGAAGTGATGATGGAAGCGACCGTATCGACCGGCTGGCGCCGGCTCAGCGCGAGCTGAACCGGCTCCGAGGACATGCCGATCTTGAGCACCACCTGGGAGAAGGTGGCGAGGGCGATGCTGCTGATCAGCAGGAAGTAGGTGGAGATGGGCATGCGCGTTCCGTCTGATCCTCAGTGCTTGTTGCCATGCAGGATCGGGTTGAGGGGCTTCTGCATGATGCTGTTGGCCTCGGCGATGTTGCTGCGCAGCTCGGTGACGTTGCTGATGCCGCCGAGGATGACGAAGGCCAGGGCCGCGACCACCGCCAGGCGGCGTGCCGGGGTGAAGAAGGCGAAGGCGGCCAGGGCCAGCAGCGCCGGGAAGAAGTCCGCGGCGTAGAGGAAGGTGATCTCGCCATAGACGAGGTGCAGGGCGATCTGGCCGAGGAGGAAGGCGCCGATCGCCATCGCGGCGGCGCGCCCGGGCCGGTGCAGGATGGCGCCCCAGACGCCGCAGGCCAGCAGCACGATCCAGGCGAGCATGCCGCCCAGCCCGGCCCAGCCCTGGTCCAGCACCGGGGAATGCTGGTTGTTGAGGATGTTGTACACCCGCTCCTCGATGAAGGGGACGTGCGCCTTCACATACTGGTAGAACCAGTCCTGCGAGGCGCCCGCATCGGGGCGGCGCACCATGACGCTTTCGAGGATGCCGTCCTGCACGGGCTCGACGCGCACATGAGCGGTGACGGCGCTGTAGAGCAGGATCGAGCGCAGCACGGAGAGCGGGGTCTCGCCCCTGGCTTCCTCGGCCTTGGAGAATTCGCTGCGCTCGGCGCGCAGGAACTCCGATTCCTGCTTGAGCACACGGGGCTGGAAGAAGACGCCCGCATCCTCGAAGGTGACGCGCTGTACCATGGCGAGGCCGGCGATCATCGCGAAGGCCAGCAGGCTCACCGCGATGCTGCGGCGCAGACCGAGCCGGAAGAAGGCCGCGGCCAGACCGAAGCTCCAGTTGGTGGTGGTGATGGCCAGTGTCGCGGCGGAGGCCAGGGCCCAGGGCAGCATGCCCCGGTTGCGCCAACTGGTGACGGCCCAGAGCATGATGCTCGTGCCCAGGGCCGCGAAGGGATAGGTCTCGACGATCGCGAACCAGTAGAGATAGGTCGCGCTGGCGAGCAGCCCGGCCGTGAGCAGGCTGGCGATGGGCAGGCTCAGCGTCAGGCCGCGCATCGAGAGGTAGAAGAGCGCGGCGCTCAGCCCCCCGGCACCCGCCACCAGCGCCTTGGCCGCGGCGACCGGGGTCAGGCCGAGGAGCAGGAGCAGGTTGGTCAGCGGGACCATCAGGATCGAGAAGATCGGGTGCACCGAGGAACGGTGCGATCCGCGCATATCCAGCATGTTGCCCAGGACCCGCGGCTGGTCCGCCTGGAACCAGATGTTGATCCATTCCATCTGGTAGAAGCTATGGGCGAACTGCGCCGAGGCCCACCAGGACAGGCTGGCGCCGAGCAGGGCCCAGCCCGTCGCCACCAGGCTGTCCGTCACGCCGGAAGACGCGGCGGTCTCCCGGGCCAGGGTGCCCGCCTCCCCGGGGAAGCGGGCCGCGATCGAGCGGCTCGGCTGGATGAACATGCGGGGCTTTCCTTAAGGGCGTCGGGAGAGGGCGTGCTTCCGGGGCGGGATCAGAAGGTGGCGGCCAGGACGATGCCGACCGAGGCCACCAGGACGTAGCGGCTGACGCGGTCGCGCAGGGCGAAGACGATGGGGTCGTCGTGCATCAGCCGGCGATGGGCCATCAGCAGCACCCGGCCGAACCAGAACATCAGCACGGGGCAGAGCAGCCAGAGCAGCTGCGGATGGTTGTAGAGCGAGTGCACCGCGTCGCTGGACAGGTAGAGGGTGAGGATGATGATGGCGTTGAAGCCGCTGGAGGCCGCCAGCGCCGCGACGATCGGCAGGTCGCCGGTCTTGTAGTTGCGGTTCGAGGGATCGGGCAGGGCGCGGTCGAGCAGGGTCGAGAGCTCGATGTAGCGCTTGACCAGGGCCAGGGCCATGAAGATGAAGAGCGAGAAGGCGATCAGCCATTCCGAGATGGCCACGTTGATCGCCACCGCGCCGCCCACCACGCGGAAGGCGTAGAGCAGCGCCAGCGCCACGGCATCCACCAGCATCTTCCGCTTCAGCACCAGCGAATAGGCGGTGGTGAGGGCGAAGTAGCCGAGCAGCACGGCCAGGAAGGCCGGTGATACCGCGATGGCCACGGCCAGGGAGGCGAGGAAGAGGATCGGCACGGCCAGGATGCCGTCCATCAGCGGGATCATGCCGCTGGCCAGGGGGCGGCGGCGCTTGGTCAGGTGCGCGCGGTCGGCCGCGAGGTCCAGCAGGTCGTTCAGGAGATAGACGCTGGAGGCGCAGAGGGAGAAGGCCAGCAGGGCCAGGATGCTCTGCAGCAGCGCCTCGGGCGTGAAGGCATGGGCCGTCAGCAGCGGCACGAAGACCAGGGCGTTCTTCGCGTACTGGTGCACGCGCATCAGCTTCAGCCAGGTCTTGAGGCTGGCGCGGGCGGAGGGCAGGTGCTCCGCATCCGGGTGGATGGCGGCGAGGCGCCGGCCGACGCGCGGCGAGGTGCGGATCGCCAGGGCATGCCCGGCCTCCGCCCAGACGGGCAGATCGGCGGTGTCGTTGCCGATATAGTCGAAGCCGCCATGGCCGAAGCGTTCGGCCAGCGCCTGGGCCTTGGCCGCGCCGGCGAGGTTGTTGGTGGCGTCGGAGGCGAGCCAGCCGTCGAAGAGGCCGAGATGGCCGGCGATCGCCTCGACCAGCCGGGCATTGCTGGCGGAGGCCAGCCAGACCGGGCGACCCTGGGCGCGGGCCTGCCGGATGCGGTCGAGCACCACCTCGTCATAGGGCAGCGTCGCCGGATCGAGATCCGCGGTCTCGGCCAGCAGGTGCTTCAGCGCCGCCTTGCCGGCGGCGAGGGCGCGCAGGAGACGGAAGCCCGAGAGAGGCCGCCGCCCGAGTTCGGCGAAGGCTGTCTCGATCAGGAGATCGGAGCGGATCAGCGTCCCATCAAGATCAACGACCAGGGGCCGGGCAGCGGACGCTGCCGCGGGCGCTGCCAGCAACTCTACTGCCACATCCATGGGACCCACTCCTTAATGTCACGAGGCTCCTAATTGGTGCAGGGCAGCAATGAGAAGTAAAGCACAAAATAGAGACAATTTGGTTTTTTTAGGTCTTGCGCGGAAAATGGGGCCGTCACGGAGGGTTTTTTGGGATGATTCGCAGTGTCAGGGAATGAATTTCTCCCAATGGTTGAAAAACACTGATGGTGCTTCCGTTAAGGGAGCACTCCCGTGCCACGAGTCCCTTCACGGCCGGGAGGGGCCCTCAGGGCGCCCTCGTCGGGGGGGCCGCTGTCAGATCACACCGCCGGAACGGCGCAGCAGGCTCAGCCCCGCCTCCGGCGTCTCGTCGCCCCGCTTCCGCCGGAGGAGTTCCTGGAGCGCCCGCCGCAGCAGGGGTTCCGCCAGGCTGGCCACGGCCAGGGCCGCCAGGGCCGTGCCCGCGATCCCGAGCAGCGCCGCCGCGACCGGCGGCATCCCCTGCGCCAGGAAGGCGTGCCGGAGCGTATGCCCGATGGGCTCGTGCAGCAGATAGAGGGGATAGGTCATCAGCCCCGCATTCCGCAGGCCCCGCAGCCAGGACGCCGGCAGGCGCGCGATCTCCCCGCGCCAGGCCACCGAGGCGACGATCCCGCCGCAGGCCAGCACCCAGAGCAGGATGGGCCAGGGCCAGATCGCGGCGGCATCGAGATGCCCGGGCGACTTCTCCACGATCTCCAGGGTGCGGCAGGTCATCTCCACCGGCGCCATGAGCACCGCCAGCAGCAGGGCCAGGGCCCCGGCCCGCGACAGCCGCCGCCGCGACCAGAGCCAGAGGAAGATGCCGGTGGCGAAGTAGATGCCGTGGCGCAACAGGGTGAGGTTGCGGACGCCGTAGCCGAATTCGAGCGAGGGCCCATGGATGACGCCGGCCACCTGCAGCGCATAGGCGGCGAGATAGGCGCTGCCGGCCAGGGTGAGGCCGATGCCCAGCCATTCCAGGCGATGGAAGGCGCCGCGCAGCAGCAGCAGCAGGATCAGCGCGTAGAACACGATCTCGATCGGCAGGGTCCAGTAGGCCGTGGCGATCCAGGGGCCGGTCGGCGCCAGGGCGAGCGAGGCCAGGAAGGGGCGCAGCAGGCTGGAATCGGATTGCGGCGCCAGGGTCAGGACGGCGAGGCTCAGCACGGCGCAGACCCAGGCGGCCGGGTAGAGGCGCAGCACGCGGGAGCGCAGGAAGGCCAGCGGCGTCGTGCCGTTCGCGGAATTCGCGATCACGAAGCCGGACAGGACGAAGAAGATCTGCACGCCCACCCAGCCGAACCAGCCGACCTCCGGCGTGGCCGCGTCGTACCAGGTGAGGTGGAAGAAGGCGACCATCAGCGCGGCCAGGAAGCGGATGGCATCCACGCCATAGAGGTAGTCGCCCTTCCGCCCCCCCGGCTTTGTCACGTTCGGCGTTTCCATCTTCTTGTCCTGCCTCTCCGGCCTGGCCGGGGCTGTCATGAGAACCAGACGTTGTCCGCGGTCAGGCCGCCGGTGAAGCCCTGCAGGGTGATCTGCACCTGGGTGCCGAAGCCGGACAGGTCGATCACCGTGGCGCCGTTGGCCTGCGCGACATGGCCGCTCAGCGCGGCGAAGTTGCTCAGTCCCGCGATGCCGTCGAAGACCAGCACGTCCTTCTCCGCCGCGCTGAAATCCTGCACCACCACGTTCCCCGCCACGGGGCGGAAGACGAATTCGTCCGCCCCGGCGCCACCGATCAGCGTGTCGCTCCCGCCTCCGCCGATCAGGCGGTCATTGCCGTCGCCGCCGTTCAGCGTGTTCGCCCGCGTGTCGCCGATCAGCAGGTCGTTGCCGTTGCCGCCAAGGATCGAGGTGATGCCGGAGGCGATGGCCTGGGCGGTGCCGCCGGGCGTGCCGCCGCCATTGCCCTGGGCGGCCAGGATGGCGTTCAGCCAGTACTGCGCCATCTCGGCATAGCCCGCTTCGGTCGGGTGGATGCCATCATACATGTCGGCGGTGGTGACGCCGGGCATCTCGACCAGCGTGACATGCTGTCCGCTGGCAATGGCGCTCTGCACGGTGGAGCGGATGACGGCGTTGACCGCGTTCACCTCCGACGCATCGGCCCAGGCGGTCGGCAGCATGGTCGAGACATAGACATGGGTGGCGGGATTCGCGGACGCGATCGCGTTGAGCATCGCCTTGATGTCGGTGCCCACCGTGTTCTGCGCCGCATCCTCGCGGAAGACGTCGTTGGCGCCGGCCATGAGCAGCACCGCGTCGGGCGCGCTGCTGCCGAGCAGGCTGGGCAGGATGGTGGCGAGCTCGTCCGCCTTCCAGCCCGGGAAGCCGGCATGGTCGTGGTCGGGCAGTGTGCTGGTGCCGGAACTCTGGGAGCCGACATAGTTGATCAGCATGTCCCGGTCGGTGAACTCCGCCCAGAGCGGCTGGCGGTAGCCGTTCGCCAGGTTGTCCTGCAGGTAGCCGTAGTTGGTGTCGATCTGCCGCCAGCCATAGGTGATGGAATCGCCCAGCGGCATGATCTTCAGCGCCTGGGCCCATTGCCCCGTCGCGAGATTGGCCACCACCCCGTCCGCGTGGTCGGCCAGGGACAGGGTGGCGGCGGCGCCGAGCGTGTCGCTCGCGCCGGCGATGGTGACGGTCAGGGTGGAGGTGACGGTGGCGACGCCCGTGCTGGCCTGGGTGACGGGGGTGCCGGAGGTGGCGACATAGGCATCCGCCGTGGCGCCGGCATTCAGCTGCGCGCCCCAGATCTCGAAGCTGCCCGAGGTGAAGGTGGCGAGGTCGTGCATGATCGCGACATTGGCGCTGCCGCTGCCACTGCCGGTGAAGGTCCAGGTGAAGTGCTGCCACTCGCCGTTGGCGAGGGCGGACTGGAAGTGGCTGCTGCTGCCGTCATAGTAGTTGAAGCTGAAATGCCCGTCGCCCGCGGCCAGGCGGATCCAGGCGCTGAAGGTGTACTGCCCGCTGACCGCCGTGTTGGTGTAGAGGCCGGTGCCGTAGCCCGTCATGCTCAGCAGCTCGGCCGTCCTGGTGCCGATCGGGCTCAGCGCCTCGTCCGCCATCACCGTGGCGGAGGCGCCGTTCGAGCTGAAGCGCACCCAGGCCGGATTGTCGAGTGCCTCCGAGTAGGGCAGCAGGTTCTGCGTGGTGACGGTGTGGCTCGCCCCGTCCGAGACGGTGTAGCGGAAGACGTCGGTGACGCTGCGCCCGGCCTCCAGCGCCTGCACGTTCGCCTGGGCATTGGCCAGGACATAGGTGTACTGTCCGTTGGCGCCGAGCACGAGGCTGCCATAGGTGCCCGCGATGGTCGTGCCCACGCCCGCGGCCAGCCCGTTCACGGCGGTGACGGTCAGCGTGTCCCGATCCGCGTCCGTGTCGTTGGACAGCACGTTGCCCGTGGCCTGCAGCACCCCATCCTCCGAGACGGCGGCCGTATCCGCCACCGCGACGGGCAAGGCGGGGCCGCCGGTGCTGCTGTCGGCCGCGCCGGTGATCGCGATGGTCAGAGTGGTGGTCTCGCCCCCCGTGCCGGCGCTGGTCACGGTGACGGGGCTGCCGGTCGTGGCGATGTAGCTGTCCGCCGACGCGCCCTGGTTGAGCTGCGCGCCCCAGAGTTCGAGGACGCCGGAGGTGGCGGTGGCCAAGTCATGCATGATGGCGACATTGGCATTGCCGTTGCCATTGGCGTCGAAGGTCCAGCTCAGGCGCTGCCATTCGCCCGTCGCCGTGGCGGATTGGAGGTGGTTGCTGCTGCCGTCGTAGTAGTTGAAGCTGAAATGCCCGTCGCCGCTGGCCAGGCGGACCCAGACGCTGAACGTGTACTGCCCGCTGACCGCCGTGTTGACGTAGATGCCGGCGCCGATGCCGGACAGGCTCAGCAGGTCGGCCGTGCCGCTCCCCGTCGGGCCGGTGGCGGCATCGGCCGTCACCGTGGGCTGGGTGCCCGTGACGGTGAAATGCGCCCAGGAGGCGTCGTCGAAGGCCTCCGACTGCGCGATCAGGTTCTGCGTGGTGACGGTAGTGGCGGCGACGGGAGTGCCGGTGGTGGCGACATAGGTGCCGGCGCTGCCGCCGCTGTTGATCTGCGCGCCCCAGATCTCGAAGACGCTGCCGGTGGAGGAGGCGAGGTCGTGCAGGATGGCGACATTGGCGTCGCTGTTGCCGTTGCCGGTGAAGGTCCAGCTGAAGCGCTGCCATTCCCCGGTCGCCGTGCCGGTCTGGATGCCGTCGCTGGCCCCGTCATAGTAGTTGAAGGCGAAGTTGCCGTTGCCACTGACCAGCCGGATCCAGATGCTGAAGGTGTACTGCCCGCTGACGGCCGTGGCGGTGTAGAGGCCGCTGTCTGCCGTCAGGCTCAGCACATCGGCCGTTGCCGTGCCGGTCGGCCCGGTGGCGGCATTGCTGGTGATGGTGGGCAGGGCGCCGTTGCCGTTGAACGCCACCCAGGAGGCATCGCCGAAGGCTTCCGACTGCGCGATCAGGTTCTCGCCGGCATCGGCATGGGCCTGCCCGTCCGAGACCGTGTAGGTGAAGGTCTCCGTCACCGTCTGGCCGGCGGCGAGCGCCTGCACGTTCGCCTGGGCATTGGCCAGGACATAGGTGTACTGTCCGTTGGCGCCGAGCACGAGGCTGCCATAGGTGCCCGCGATGGTCGTGCCCACGCCCGCGGCCAGCCCGTTCACGGCGGTGACGGTCAGCGTGTCCCGATCCGCGTCCGTGTCGTTGGACAGCACGTTGCCCGTGGCCTGCAGCACCCCATCCTCCGAGACGGCGGCCGTATCCGCCACTGCGGCGGGTCTGCTGTTGGTGGTTGTCGCCATGTCTCATGCCCTCCTGGCATTACCATTGCGTGAACCGCGCCCGCGGCAGACGCCCAGGGCGATGGGCCAAGCATGGCGACGAGGCCGGCTTTCCTTCCCTTGGCCCCCCGGCCCGAAGCCCGGCGGCATGTGCCGGTACGGGCCGTGACGGGGTCCGCATTCCCCGCTCCCGCCCGGCCCGGTCCAGGCCGTCAGGGCGTGGCCACCGCCCCGCGAGGCATGGCGCGGGACACGACCGGGGATCGAGCGGCGCGCCATGGCACCGCCGCCGGATCCCCGCCGGATGTCTGACGCGTCTCATCGCCCCTGGTCGCGGCCCCTGCCTGTCCTTGCGCCACATCATGAGACCCTTGAGACGGCAGCGCAATAAGTATTGCTAAAAGATGATAAAACGTCTCTATGATGAGACAAATTCCTGCCACGCCCCTCCCGGCGGCTTGATTCTCATGCCCTGAACGGCAAATTGACGGAGGCCCGGACGGTCCCATGCTGACCAAACTGCTCCCGCTCGCGGATCTCGTGACGATCGCCGGCAGCCTGTTCCTCTTCTTCCGGTTGTCGCGCCAGGAGGCGAGGCCCGCCTGGGCCATGCCGCTCCTCTGCGCCATGGCGGCGCTGGCCCTCTTCGCCATCTCGGAGCCCCGGCATCTCTTCGAGGACTTCCGGGTCGCCTACTACCTGGCCGGACAGGCCGTGCTGGACGGTCCCGCGGCGCTGGGGCCGCAGATCGAGCGGGGCGTGGACGGCTTCGTGAACCTGCCCGTCGTGGCCTATCTCTTCACGCCCTTCGCCCTGTTGCCGGACAAGGCGGCGGCGGTGCTGTTCACGCTGATCGGCCTCGCGGCCACGGCCGGCGCCTTCCTGCTGCTGGCCCGGCTCGCCGGGCTGCGCGGGACGGGCTTCTGGCTGCTGCTGCTGCTCTTCGCCATCAACGGGCCGCTGCACAACAGCCTGAAGGAAGGCAACACCACCCATATCGTGCTGCTGCTGCTGGCCGCCGGGCTCTGGCTGCTGCGCGGGCGGCGGGACGTGGCGGCGGGGCTGCTGCTCGGCTTCGCGGCGGTGATCAAGCTGCCGCTCATGCTCTTCGGCCTGTATTTCCTGCTGCGCCGGAACTGGGGCGCCACGGCCGGCTTCGCCGGCTTCTGCGGCGCGGCGGGGCTGCTCTCCCTCGCCATCTTCGGCTGGGAGATGCACTGGCACTGGCTGCAGCTCAGCGTGCTCCAGTTCAGCAGCCACCCGCTTGGCGCCTTCAACGTGCAGTCCGTGGCGGGCTTCCTGGTGCGCCTCGCCGAAGGCCCGGCGGCGCTGATGGACTGGGAGACCCTGCGCACACCAGCGCCGTTGCAGCGGATGACCGGCACGGTGGCGGTCGGGCTGCTCTACCTGACCGCGCTGCTCGCCTGCGTGCGGGGCTCCGCCCAGGGAGCGCGGACGGGGGGAAGCCGTGGGCAGGACCTGGAATACGCGCTGGTGCTGGTGCTGGCCGTGGTCAGCAGCCCGCTCTCCTGGTCGCACTACTATCTGCTGATGCTCCTGCCAGCGGCCTTCTTCCTGGCCCCCGGCTCCGCCCTCGCCGCCAGTCCGGCGCGCCGCGCGCTGGGCTGGGCGGCGATCCTGCTGACGACGCCGGCGGTGCTGGTCATCGCCTTCGCGAATCCGGGGTTGATGGAAGCCTATGCGCGTTTCGGCGTCTCCTACCTCCTCTTCGGCGGGCTGCTGTGGTTCGGGCTGCTCGCCTGGAGCCGGGCACGCGCCGCCTCGCCCCAGGGCTTCGGCCTCGGCGGGCGGGCCACGCAGCCGCTGGCGGGTTCCTGACGCCAGGGCGGAGGGGCGTCTACGCCATCCTCCGCTCGCAGGGTGGCGCCGTCCCGCCGGCGCTCAGCGCGGGACGGGCCGGGAGCCGGCCCGCCGGTGCAAGCCCAGTCCGAGGGCCAGGGCCAGAAGGGGCAGGAGCGTCCAGAACAGCGTGACCACGACCAACGGCGTCGTGGCCTCCCACCGGACCAGCAGGAGCAGCGCCGGCGCCGTGGCAAGGCAGAAAGCCGCCCTGCCCATGGGCTGCGCCGCCCAGAGCCGGCGCAGACGCGTCCCCGCCCACCAGAAGGCCGCCGCGCTGGCGAGGTACAGGAGGATCGCCATCGATCCCTTGCCGATGGCGGAGCTCGTCAGCGGGAACAGGTACGTCACCATGACGATCTGAAGGGGAAGGGACAGGAAGGAGAGGAGCAGGACCAGCAGGAAGCGCCCCATCCGGGCAGCCCATCCCAGGGTCTCGCCGTCAGCCTCCGCCAGCGCGGGCGAGCCTGGCATGAGCGGCATGGACCGGTGCATTCCCAGGCCGAGGGCGAAAGCCCCGACGGGCATCGCCGCCAGGAACAGGGCGGCCAGGAATGCCGGAACATCCGCTTCCCCCGAGGCGGGCTGGATCACCGCCAGCACCATGGGGAACAGGTACTCGGCACGGCTGAGCGGCGCAGGGCCGCTGCGGCGCCGGATCGCCCGGCCGGCGCACCAGAGGACGCCTGCCGCCAGGAGATGCGCCAGAAGGAACAGCGCCACCCGCATGTCCGTGTCCATCCCGGCCGGGAGGGCAAGACCCAGGACCAGGCGCAGCAACAGCAGGGCGAGCATGCAGAGCCAGAGCGAGATCAGGGGAACCAGGCGCGACGCCCCGGCGGCCGGAAGCCAGGGCTCCTGTGTCATCGGCGACATGGCGATCTGCTTTTCCCTAAGGTGGCCCGGCCACGCCGGACGGCCACGGAGGTTCCCCCGATGGCTGAATCCTTGCGCTCCCGCAAGACATCGGCCCGGGGGCATGCAGCCCGCGGCCTCCCGGCGCGTTCCGCGCCAACACGGCCAGGACGAAGCCGGCGGGCGGATCGGCATGTGCGGCGGGGCCGTGCCTTTCCGCGGGGAACAGAGGGGGCAGGGCCATGCCGGAACAGCGGGGGCCGGAACAGCGAGGGCCGGAACAGCGCGGAGCGAGCACGCCATGGGTGGCCGGGAGCGGCGGCGCCTCGCTGCGCAACGCCTTCCGCAACCTCGCCGACGCGATTCCGCAACTGGCCTGGATCGCCACGCCCGATGGCGACATCCACTGGTACAATCGCCGCTGGTACGAATACACCGGCCGCAGCTTCGCTGAGATGCGCGGCCAGGGCTGGCGCGCGCTGCACCACCCGGACCACCTGGACCGCGTGGTCGCGCGTTTCCAGGCCGCGCTGGAAAGCGGCGAGGAATGGGAGGACACCTTCCCGCTGCGCCGGCACGACGGCACCTATCGCTGGTTCCTGTCCCGCGCCCTGCCGCTGCGCGACGCGGGCGGACGGATCATCCAGTGGAGCGGCACCAACACCGACGTGACCGAACATCGCGACGCCCTGGACAGGCTGCGGCGGAGCGAGGAGCGTTTCCGCACGCTGATGGATGCCTCCTCCGCCATCATCTGGACCACCCCGGGCTCCGGCGAGTTCGAGGCGCCGCAGCCGCGCTGGATGCAGTTCACCGGCCAGTCCTGGGAGGAGCATCGCGGCTGGGGCTGGCTGGAGGCCATCCATCCCGAGGACCGCGGCCGCACCGCGGAGATCTGGGGCCATGCCAAGGAAACGCGCGGCCTCTATGCCATGGAGCACCGGGTCCGCCGCTGGGACGGCACCTGGCGCCACATGGAGGTGCGCGCGGCCCCGGTGCTGGCGCGCGACGGGTCGTTGCGGGAATGGGTGGGCTCGCACACCGATATCACCGACCGCAAGCGGGCGGAGGAGGAGCTGGAGCAGGCGCGCGACGCGGCCGAGGCCGCCAACCGCGCCAAGAGCCAGTTCATCGCCAACATGAGCCACGAGCTGCGCACGCCTCTGTCCGCCGTGATCGGCTACAGCGAGATGCTGGCGGAGGAGGTGGAGGATCTGGGCGAAGCGCATCTCCTGGCCGACCTGCGCAAGATCGAAAGCAATGCCCGGCACCTGCTGGGCCTGATCAACGACGTGCTGGACCTGTCGAAGATCGAGGCCGGGCGCATGACCGTCTCGGTCGGGAGCTTCGATGTCGCCGCCCTGCTCACGGAGACGGCGGAGGCGGTGCGGCCGCTGGTGGCGCGGCGGGGCAACACGCTGTCGCTGCGGCTGGAGGAGCCGCTCGGCGCGATGGAGTCGGACCAGACCAAGATCCGCCAGTGCCTGCTGAACCTGCTGGGCAACGCCGCCAAGTTCACCGGGGAGGGCCGGATCACCCTGTCCGCGCGGCGCGAGGCGGCGGAAGGGCGCGACTGGCTGGTCTTCCAGGTCGGCGATACCGGCATCGGCATGAGCGCGGAGCAGCTTTCCCGGCTCTTCCAGCGCTTCACCCAGGCCGACGAATCCACCACGCGGCAGTTCGGCGGCACCGGCCTCGGCCTTTCCATCACCCGCGCCTTCTGCCGGGAGCTGGGCGGCGAGGTGAGCGCCGAGAGCACCGCCGGGGAAGGCTCGGTCTTCACCATGCGTCTGCCGGCCCGCTTCCAGGCGGCGGCACAGGCCGAGGCCGAGATGGCGGAGGCGCCCCCGGCGGGACAGGAGGGGCGCATCGTGCTGGTGGTGGATGACGACCCCGCCGCGCGGGAGCTGATGACGCGCTTCCTGGAGCGGGAAGGCTTCCAGGTGCGCTGCGCGGGCGACGGGCGCTCCGGCCTGGCCCTGGCGCGGGCGCTGAAGCCGCGCGCCGTGCTGCTGGATGTCGAGATGCCGCAGATGGACGGCTGGTCGGTGCTGCATGCCATCCGCAGCGACCCGTCGCTGTCCGGCGTGCCGGTGGTGATGGCCTCCGTGGTGAACGAGAAGGGGCTTGGCCATGCGCTGGGCGCCACCGACTACCTGACCAAGCCCATCGCCTGGGAACGGCTGCGCCGGGTCATGGAACGCTTCCGCCCCCCGGCGGTGGAGGGCGGCGAGGTGCTGATCGTGGACGACGATGCCGGGGCGCGGGGCATGCTCCGCACCATGCTGCAACGCGACGGCTGGCGCGTGGCCGAGGCCGGCGACGGCCGCGAGGGGCTGGAGCTGGCGGCCCGCTCCCTGCCCTCCCTCGTGCTGCTGGACCTGATGATGCCGGGGATGGACGGCTTCGGCTTCCTGGAAGGGCTGCGCCGCCGGCCGGAGGGGGCGGAGGTGCCGGTGATCGTGCTGACCGCCAAGGACGTGACGCCGGAGGAGCGCGCCTGGCTCGGCCACCGGGCGGAGCGGCTGATCCTGAAGGGCAGTGTCAGCCTGAACGAGCTGGCGCATGAGGTGCGGGATCTGGTGCCCGCGCCGGAGGAGAACGGCCGGGAGCGGCCGCCACCGGGTGCGGGGGGCCCCGCATGACGCGCATCCTGCTGGTCGAGGACCACGAGGAGATCTGGGATTTCCTGTCGCGCCGGCTGCGCCGCCGTGGCCATGAGGTCCTGCTGGCCATGGACGGGGAGGCGGCGGTGGAGATGGCGCGGCGGGAATGCCCCGACATCGTGCTGCTCGACATGAACCTGCCGGTGATGGATGGCTGGACCGCCGCGGGGCTGATCAAGGCGGGGACGCCGCCGGGCGGCGCCATCCCGATCATCGCCCTGACCGCCCACGCCATGGCCGGGGACCGGGAAAGGACGCTGGCGGCGGGCTGCGACGACTATCACCCCAAGCCGGTGGATTTCACTCGCCTGCTGCAGCAGATCGAGGCCCTGACGGGTGCGCCAGGGACCAGGTGACAGGATCAGGGGACAGGTGATGGGGTCCGGGTAACGGGGCTGTCTTCCTGCCAGGACCGCGCGCCGGCGATGGTGCCGGCCTTTCCGGGGGCCGGCATGGCCGGAAGCGGTGTTCCTTCCGCAGCTCCGGCGGCCGGTCCGCCGCCTCTGGCCGGGCGGCGGACCAAGGGCCTGGCGGCGCATCCGGCGGGGTAGCTCGTCGGGGAGCCGGTCCGGGCGTGTTCAGAGGCCGGCCAGCCAGGACCGTGCCAGGGACAGGTCCATCTGTGACAGGCCGTGCCCCGCCGGCAGGGGATGATACGTGACCTCGGCCCCCGCCTGGCGCAGCCGCGCCGCCAGCCCCTCGCTGTTCGCGGCGGGCACGATGGGATCGGCCGTGCCGGACAGCAGCAGGACCGGTGTGCCGGCCAGCCCCGGCGGCGGGACCGGCTCCTCCTCCCGGAAGGGCTGCATGGCCCGCAGCAGCACCGCGCCCCGCAACAGGCCCGGATGGCGCAGGAGCAGCGCCGCGGCGATGTTGGCGCCGTTGGAAAAGCCCAGGGCCACCGGTGCCTCCAGCCCGTAGGCCTCCCGCGCACCACGGATGAAGGCGGCGAGTTCGTCGGTGCGATGGCGCAGGTCCGCCTCGTCGAAGACGCCCTCCGCCAGCCGCCGGAAGAAGCGCGGCATGCCGTTCTCCAGCACCTGCCCGCGCGGCGAGAGCAGGGCGGAACCCGGCGCCGCCGCCTCGCCCAGCGGCAGCAGGTCGTCCTCGTCGCCGCCGGTGCCGTGCAGCAGCAGAAGCGGCGGACGGCCCGGCCGCGTGGCCGGCCGGAACCGGTGGCGGAAGCCCAGCCGGGCGTCGTGGCCCGTCCTGGTATCGGTCTCGGTGCTGCTCATGCGGCTGTCTCCTTTCGTGTCACTCTCCTGCCGGGGGCGGCACGCCCCCGGCAGGAGCGCACCGCCAGGGGTCAGGCCAAAGCGGGCAGCGCGGCCTCGATCGCCGCCCGGTGCGGCCGCAGGAAGGCCGGCAGTTGCAAGCCCGCGCCCAGGGCCTCCGGTGGCTCGTCCACCGCGAAGCCGGGGATGTCGGTCGCGATCTCGAAGAGCACGCCGCCCGGCTCGCGGAAGTAGACGGACCGGAAGTAGTCGCGGTCCTTCTGCTCCGTGGTTCGGATGCCGTGGTTCTCCGTGAGCCGCCGCGCCATCTCCATCTCCGCCGCGTCGTCGGCGGCGCGGAAGGCCAGGTGATGCACCGAGCCGCGCCCGAGCCGCGCCGGCAGGAAGCCGCCGACGCCCTGCAGGTCCACGATCCCGCCCAGCGCCGTGCCTTCGGCGCGGTAGCGCACGGTGTCGCCCTCGCGCCCCGCCTCGGCGAAGCCGAAGACGTCGGCGAGGATGGCACCCGTTGCCTCGGTGCGGTCCAGCATCAGCCGCACGCTGTGGAAGCCGCGGATCGCCACCTCGGCCGGGATCCCGTCGGCACTCCAGGCGGCCTCGGCTTCGATGCCGGGCAGTCCCACCAGAGCGAGGCGCATGCCGTCCGGATCGCGGAAGCGCAGCAGCGTCTCGCCGAAGGCCTCCGCGCGCTCCACGCCATGCGGCGTCAGGCGCTGCGTCCAGTAGCCGATCGCGCCCTGCGGCACGCGGAACACCGTCTCCTGCAGCTCACCGATCCCGGCGCGGCCGGGGGCGGCGTTCTCCCAGGGGAAGAAGGTCAGGATGGTGCCAGGGCTGCCGGCCTCGTCGCCGTAGTAGAAATGGTAGGCGCCAGGGTCGTCGAAGTTCACCGTCTTCTTCACCAGCCGCAGCCCGAGGGTGCGCGTGTAGAAGTCGAGGTTCCGCTGCGCCTTGCCGGCGATGGCGGTCACATGATGGATGCCGTTGCGGGCCATGGAAGTTCCTCCAGGCGGGTTTCACTGTCGGTCCTGCATATGGGCAATGGTCGCATCCATTCCACCGGAAACGGATTGCACCAACGCAATGCGAACCGTGCGATAAGGCACGCCCCTTCCGGTGGGCCGTACGGGATGCGAGGCTGCGGCGCATCGTGACCGATGCTCCCCGCTCCACCCCTGCCCTCGCCTGGGACGACTTCCGGCTGATCCAGGCGGTGGCGGAAACGCGGGCGTTGCCGGCGGCGGCGGCGCGGCTCGGGGTAGCGCATTCCACCGTCTTCCGCCGCCTGCGGCAGATCGAGGAGATGCTGGGCTATCCGCTCTTCGAGCGGCACCGGGGCGGCTATGCCCCGACGGCGGCGGGGGAGGAGATGGCCGCCCTGGCCGGGCGGGTGGAGGAGGACATCACCACCGTCACCCGCCGCCTCGCCGGGCAGGCGCCGGGCCCCGCCGGCGAGGTGCGCCTGGCCACCAGCGACAGCCTGCTGGCCGACCTGCTGATGCCGATGCTGGCGCGCTTCCGCGCCGCCTGCCCCGATGTGCGGCTGGACCTCGTCACCGGCAATGCCGCCGCCAACCTGTCGCGCCGGGATGCCGATGTCGCGCTGCGGGCGGGCGATTCGCCGCCGGACACGCTGGTCGGGCGCCGCGTGGCGCGGATCGCCTGGGCGCTCTACGAGGCCGCCGCCACGGCGCCCGTTCCGGAGGCCGATCCGATGGGACGGGACTGGGTCTGCCTCGGCGACAACCTCGCCGCGCTGAAGGTGACGCGCTTCGCCCGGGAACGCGTGCCGGCGGCCCGGCTGGCGGCGCGGTTCGACGGGGTGCTGGCCCTGGCCGATGCCGTCGAATCGGGGCTGGGGATCGGGCACCTGCCCTGTTTCGTGGGGGATGGCCGGCCGGGCCTGCGCCGCCTGGCACCACCGGAGCCGGATTTCGCCGCCGATCTCTGGCTGCTCACCCATCCGGACCTGCGGCACCTGCCGCGCATCCGCGCCGTGACGGATTTCCTGGCCGACGCCATCGCGGCGCGGCGTGCGATCATCGAGGGGGAGGCGGGCCGGGGCGCCACGGCATTTGGCCGTGGCGATGCCGGGCGGGTATGAAGGGATTCGCAGGAGCGTCCCCTTGGCCGACACGACGAGCGAATTGACGGAGCCACATTTCCGCCGGAACGATCCGGAGCGCACGAAGCGGGAGATCATGGAGGCGGCGCGCGAGGAATTCGCGCGGCACGGGCTGACGGGCGCGCGGGTGGATGCCATCGCGGCGCGCACCAAGACCGCCAAGCGGATGATCTACTACTATTTCGGCAGCAAGGAGGGGCTCTACCTCGCCGTGCTGGAAGCCGCCTATGACGACATCCGCTCGGTGGAGCGGGAGCTGCGGCTGGAGGCACTGGCGCCGGAACAGGCGATCCGCCGGATGGTGGAGTTCACCTTCGACTACCAGTGGGACCATGCGGACTTCACCCGCCTCGTCACCATCGAGAACATCCATCACGGCCAGTACCTGCGCCAGTCCCGCAGCGCCCGCGGCCTGAACGTCACGATCATCGACGCGCTGCGCTCCATCCTGGAGCGGGGGCGGCGCGAAGGGCTGTTCCGCGGGGATGTCGATGCCATCGACGTGCATCTCTTCATCAGCGGCTTCTGCTTCTTCCGCTCCGCCAACCGTCACACGATCGAGGTCCTGTTCGGCAAGGATCTGGGCGAGGAGGCGCTGCGGACGCGGCACCGGGAGATGCTGGTGCAGGGCGTGCTGGGCATGCTGCGGCCCCCCGGAGCCGGGGATGGAGATGGGGCCGGTGCGGAGGGCGGCGGCTCCACGCCATGAGGCGGCGGAGCGGCATGGAAACCGGCCCGGCCCGGAAACCCATCACAAGCCAGGGAGCTTCTTCGGCATGATCTTTCGCCCGCCCGCCCCGCGAAACCTCAGCCCCTCCGTTCCTGGCCCCTTCCCTTCCCGGCCGCCGGTGAGCCCGCCGTGCTGCCGCTGATCCTGCTGATCGCCCTGGCCGGGGCCTGCCTGGCCGCGCCCGTGTCGCGCCTGCTCGGCCGCGCCGGCGGCTGGGGGCTGGCGCTGCTGCCGGCGGGGCTCTTCGGGATGTTCCTGAGCTTCGCGCCGTTGATCGCCGGGGGCGGCGTGGCGGAGACACGGCTGCCCTGGGCGCCGTCGCTGGGGGTGGAGCTGGCCTTCCGGCTGGACGGCTTCTCCTTCCTTTTCGCGCTGCTGATCACCGGCATCGGCACGCTGGTGGTGATCTATGCCGGGGCCTACATGGCAGAGAAGTCGCCAGGCGACCGGGCGCGCTTCTTCACCCTGATCCTGCTCTTCATGACCGCCATGCTGGGGGCGGTGCTGTCGGACAACCTGCTGGTCTTCTTCATGTTCTGGGAGGCGACCAGCATCCTGTCCTTCCTGCTGGTGGGCTTCGACGGCAAGAGCCCGGCCTCGCGCCGCTCGGCGCTGCAATCGCTGCAGGTGACGGTGGGCGGCGGGCTGGGGCTGCTCTGCGCCATCGTGCTGATCGGGATCACCCTGGGCAGCTTCAGCTTCTCGGGGGCCAGCGACCGGGCGGAGGAGCTGGCACGAAGCCCCTGGGTCGCCCTGATCGTGGTTGGGCTGCTGCTCGGCGGCTTCACCAAGTCGGCGCAGTTCCCCTTCCATTTCTGGCTGCCCAACGCGATGCAGGCGCCGACCCCGGCCTCGGCCTATCTGCATTCGGCCACGATGGTGAAGCTGGGCATCTATCTGCTGGCGCGGTTCGAGGGGTTCTTCGCCGAGGTGCCGGGCGGGCGCAGCATCCTGATCGGCTTCGCCGCGGCGACCATGCTGGTGGCGGGGGTGCAGGCGCTGCGGGCACAGGGGTTCAAGGCGGCGCTGGCCTATTCCACCGTCGCCTCGCTGGGCATCCTGGTGATGCTGATCGGGCTGGACGGGCCGATGGCCAGCGTGGCGACCGTGGGCTTCATCCTGGCGCACGCGCTCTACAAGGCGGCGCTGTTCTTCTGCGCGGGCAATGCCATCCACGCCACCGGCAAGTCGCATCTGCGGCAGATGGGCGGGCTGGTGCGCTTCCTGCCGCTGACGGCGGTGGCGGCCAGCCTGGCCAGCCTTTCCATGGCCGGGCTGCCGCCCTTCATCGGCTTCATCTCCAAGGAGTTCCTGTTCGAGGCACAGATCCAGAGCTCCTGGGACGCCGTGCCGGTGGCCATCGCGGTGCTGGTGAACGCGGTGATGGTGGGCGTGGCCGGGGTGGTCTCGCTGCGGCCCTTCTTCCTCGGGCACGGCAAGATCACCGAGGTCAAGCATGGCGAGACGGTCGGGCTGACGCTGGGGCCGCTGCTGCTGTCGCTGCTCGGCCTCGCCATCAGCCTGGAGCCCGAATGGATGCGCGACAACGTGCTGAACCCGGCGGTGCTGGCGATCTACGGCCAGCCGGTCGAGGTGAAGGTCGAGCTCTGGCACGGGCTGACGCCGATGCTGATGCTGAGCCTGGTGGTGGTGGCGATCGGTGCCGTGATCGTCACCTTCTGGCGGTCGATCCACACCTGGCTGCTGGCGCTGCAGCCCATCGACCACTATGCCGCCGAGATCGGCTACGACGCCCTGATGCGCGGGCTGGTCGGCTTCGCCGGGTGGCTCACCCGCTTCGTGCAGAACGGCGACCTGCGGCGCTATCTCTGGCTGGCGGCGGCCTCGGCCATGGGGCTCTGCCTCTTCGGCGCGGTGCGGGCGGGCACGGTGCCGCGCTGGCCGGAATTCGGTCGCTTCGACCCGGCCACCGCCGCCATCCTGCTGGTCGGGCTGGCCGGGGGCTTTGCCGCTGCCCGCGCGCGCTCCCTGCTGTCCGCCCTGGTGGCGGTGGGACTGGTGGGGCTGGCGGTGGCGCTGGTCTTCCTGCGCAACGGCGCGCCGGACCTGGCGCTGACGCAGTTCTCGGTGGAGGCGCTGATCGTCGTGCTGCTGACCGCCGTGCTGCTGGTGTTGCCGCTCGCGGCCCCGGCGACGCGCAACCGGGCGGAGCGGCAGCACGACATCCTGCTGTCCTGCTGCTTCGCCGCGTTGGTCTTCCTGGCGACCGCCGACATGCTGGCCGGGCCGGCGGAGGGCACGGTCTCCGCCTTCTACGGCGCGCAGAGCTATGTCGCCGCCTTCGGCCAGAACGTGGTCAACGTGATCCTGGTGGATTTCCGCGGCTTCGACACGCTGGGCGAGACGGTGGTGATCGGCATGTCGGCGCTGATGGTGTGGTCGCTGCTGAAGGCCGATCCCGCCCCGGCGCGGGACAGGCCGGCCGCCTTCATCCTGGCCGCCACCAGCCGCGCCTTCTTCGCGTTGCTGCTGGTGGCGGCGGTGATGATCCTGCTGCGCGGGCACAACCAGCCCGGCGGCGGCTTCGTCGGCGGGCTGGTGGCGGCGCTCGCCTTCGCGATGCTCGCCCTGGCAGGCGGCGTGGAGCGGGCGCGGGCGGCGCTGCGGCTGCATCCGATGGTGCTGGTCGGGCTGGGGATGGGCCTGGCGGTGCTGAGCGGCGTGCCGGGCCTGCTCGCCCATGGCAGCTACCTGAAGCACATCTGGGTCGAGGCCCATCTCCTCGGCCTGACCATCAAGCAGGGCACGACGCTGCTTTTCGACCTGGGCGTCTTCTCCGTGGTGCTGGGCGGGGTGCTGGCCTACCTGTTCGGGCTACAGCGGGAGGCCGAGCGATGAACCTGCTGACCGCCTTCGTGGCCGCCGCCCTGGCCGGGTGCGGCCTCTACATGGCGCTGTCGCGTAACCTGGCGCGGCTGGCCCTGGGACTGGCGCTGCTGTCCACCGCGGTGAACCTCGTGCTGTTCATGACCGGGCGGCTGCGCTCGGACCAGCCGCCGCTGATCCCCGATGGCGCGCGGGTGCTGGGGCTGTCCGCCGATCCCCTGCCCCAGGCGCTGGTGCTGACCGCCATCGTGATCGGCTTCGCCCTGACCGTGGTGCTGATGTCGCTGGTGCTGCGCGCTTGGCGGGGCGAGGGCACGATCAACGCCGCCCGGATCACCGCCGCCGAGCCGCCTTTCCCCGAGGATGAGGAGGAGGATGCCGATGCGCGCTGACCTCGTTCCCGGCATCCTCCTGCTCTGGCCGGTGGTGGGCACGCTGCTGGCCGCGGCGCTCTGCGCCGTGCTGCGCCGCCGCCCGGACTGGCAGCGCGCCACGATGGAGACCGCCACCGGGCTGATGCTCGCCGCCTCGCTCGGCCTGCTGGCCGAGGTGTCGCAGAACGGGCCGCTCACGATCGGCTTCGGCGGCTGGCCACGCTCCTTCGGGGTGAGCTTCACCGCCGACCGGCTGGGGGCGATGCTGTCCGTCTTCACCGGCATCGTCGGGCTGACGGTGGCCATCTATGCCCGGGCGGATATCGGGCCGCGCCGCCGCGCCGCCGGCTTCGACGCGCTGTTCCTGGCCATGCTGGCGGCGGTGAACGGCGCCTTCCTGACGGGCGACCTCTTCAACCTCTATGTCTGGTTCGAGCTGATGCTGGTGACGGCGCTGGGCCTTACCGTGCTCGACCGGCGGCGGGCGCAGATCGACGGGGCGATCCGCTATGCCGCGTTGAGCATGCTGGGCGCGGCCTTCATGCTGCTCGGCATCGCGCTGCTGTTCGGCGAGGCGGGGACACTGAACATGGCCGACCTGTCCCGCGCCCTGAACGGCCGGGCGCCGAGCCTGGCGCTGGTGGCCTCGGCCTTCCTGCTGCTGTCCGGCTTCGGGCTGAAGGCGGGGCTCTTTCCCTTCTTCTCCTGGCTGCCGGCGGCCTATCCCACCGCGCCGATGACGGTGCTGGCGGGCATGGCGGGGCTGCTGACCAAGGTCGGCTTCTATGCCTGCCTGCGCGTGCTGGTGCTGGTCTTCGGCCTGGGGACGGCGCCGGTCATCCCGGGCCTCGCGCCCATGCTGGGCCTGCTGGCGGCGGCGACCATGGCGCTGGGCGTGCTGGGCGCCATGGCGCAGGAGGACACGCGGCGGATCCTCGCCTTCCAGATCGTCGCCTCGATCGGCACGATGATGATGGGGCTGGCGCTGGCCAGCCTGGCGGGGCTCGCCGCCGCCATCCTCTACATGCTGCATTCCATCCTGGTGACGACGAGCCTGTTCTTCGCCGCCGGGGCCATCGCCCGCGCCAATGGCAGCACCGACCTGAACCGCTGCGGCGGGCTGATGAAGCGGCAGCCGATGCTGGCCGTGTATTTCGCCGTCCCGGCCCTGTCGCTGGCCGGGATTCCGCCCTTCTCCGGCTTCTGGGGCAAGTTCGTGCTGGCGCAGGCGGGCTTCCTGTCGGGCGGCGCCGCGCTGGCGCTGATCCTGCTCGCGACCGGCTTCATCACCGTCTATTCCATGAGCCAGATCTGGGTGGAGGCCTTCTGGAAGGCGCCCGGCAGCGGCCGCGCACCGCGCCGCGTGCCGCCCGCCATGCTGGCGGCCATGGGCATCCTCGCCTTCCTGATCCTCGCCATGGGAATCGGGGTGGAGCCGCTCAGCGCCTTCGCGCGCGAGGCGGCCCAGGGGATGTTGCCCGGGATGCTGCCCGGGATGTTGCCGGCGGGAGGCGGGGCATGAGCCTGTCGCGCCTCCCCCTGCGCTTCTGGGCGCTGCTCTGCCTGATCGTCACCTTCCTGTGGGACCTGCTGGCCTCCTCCCTGTCCGTGGCGCGCATCGTGCTGTCGCCCTATGCGCAGCCGCTGCCGGCCATCGTGGTGGTGCCGGTGGAGGCGCGCACGCGCTGGGGCGTGGCGCTCTTCGCCTATTGCGTCTCGCTGACGCCGGGCTCCACCTGCCTGCACGTCTCGGACGACCTGCGGCGCTTCTACGTGCATGTGCTGGATGCGCGGACGGACGAGGAGGTCATCGCGCAGTTCAAGCGCCTCTACGAGCGCTGGATCCTGATGCTGGAAGGAAGCCGATGAGCATGGACGGGATCGAGACCCTGGCCGGGCTGCTGGCCTTCGTCCTGGTGCTGCCGCTGGGCCTCGCCGCCTATCGCATGATCGCGGGGCCGGGCTTCGCCGACCGTTTCGTGGCGCTGGACATGCTCACCGCCGTCGCCGTGGCCTTCGCCGCCATGACAGCGTTGGCGACGGGGCGCAGCGCCTTCCTCGATGTCGGGCTGGTGATCGCGCTGGTGAACTTCGTCGCCACCTGCGCCTTCGCCGCCTTCCTGGAACGCAAGGGAAGCCAGCGATGATCGCCGCCAGCCTGATGATCCTGGGCACCGCCTTCCTCTGCATCGCCGCGATCGGCGTGGTGCGTCTGCCCGATGCCTTCCAGCGCATGCATGCGGGCACCAAGGCGGGCACGCTGGGCACCATGCTGGTGCTGGTCGGTGCCCTGCTGGCAGGCGACGCCGTGAAGCTGCCGACCGGCGTGCTGACGATCCTCTTCCTGCTGCTCACCCTGCCGGTCGCGGCGCAGCTCCTCGGCCGGGCCGCCTACATGTCCGGCGCGACGCTGCGCGGGCTGAAGGGCGAGGACCCGCTGGCGGAGGTGCTGGAACGGCAGAAGGCGCCGCTGGAGGAACGGCTGCGCGGCTGACCGGGCCGCGGGCCCGCGGCCCACGGCCCCGGCGTTGCGCTGCCCCACCCTCCGGAGGAGCCGTCAGAGCAGGGGGTGGCGCAGCGAGGGCAGGCGGCGGAACCAGCTTTCCCATTCGTCGGCCGGCAGGGGGCGGCCCAGGTAGAAGCCCTGCGCCTCGTCGCAGCCTTCCTGGCGCAGTCGGTCGAGGATCTCCGGATTCTCCACCCCTTCCGCCACCGTGGTGACGCCCAGGCCGCGGGCGAGGCCGATGATGGCGCGCACGATGGCGGCGTCCTCGCGCTTCTGCGGCAGGTTCTGGATGAAGGAACGGTCGATCTTGATCCGGTTGACCCGGAAGTGGCGCAGGTAGTCCAGGCAGGAGAAGCCGGTGCCGAAATCGTCCAGCGCGACGCTGACGCCATCGCGGCGGAGCGCATCGAGGGTCTGGGCGGTGCTGGCGCTGCGGTCCATCACCACGCCCTCGGTCAGCTCCAGCTCCAGCCGCGACGGGTCGATGCCGGCGGCCTGGGTGGCCTGCATCACCAGGCGATGCACGTCCTGCCGGCGGAACTGGTTGGGCGAGACGTTGATCGCGACGCGCAGCGGCGGCAGGCCCTGCGCCTCCCAGCGCCGGATCTGGGTGCAGGTCTCGTTCAGCACCCATTCGGTCAGCAGCACGATCAGCCCGCCATCCTCCGCGGCGCTGAGGAAGTCGGCGGGCGAGCAGAGGCCATGGCCGGGGCGGTTCCAGCGCAGCAGGGCCTCCAGCCCGATCACCTGCCCCGAATGCAGGTTCACCTGGGGCTGGTAGTGCAGGACGAACTGGCCGCCGGCGATGCCTTCCCGGATCCCCGCCTCCAGCGACTGCGCCTGTTCCAGCCGCAGCCGCAGGTCCGGGCGGAAGAAGCGGTAGCCGTGGCGCCCCTCGGCCTTCGCCTGGTACATGGCGAGGTCGGCGTTCTTCAGCAGCTCGTCGATGTTGGAGGAATCGCGGCCGCAGACGGTGATGCCGATGCTGGCGCTGATGTTGACCTGATGCCCCCTCACCTGGATCGGCGCCGCCAGGACCTGGCCCACCGAATCCGCCAGCGCCGCGGCCTCCCGCGGATCGGAGATGCCTTCCTGCAGGATGGCGAACTCGTCGCCGCCAAGGCGGGCCACCGTGTCATGCTCTCCCACATGCGTGCGCAGGATGCGGGCGACGGTGATCAGGAGCTGGTCGCCGAAATCGTGGCCGAGCGAGTCGTTCACGTTCTTGAAGCGGTCGAGGTCGAGGAAGTGCAGCGCGCAGAAGCGGCCGGAGCGCGCCGCGCGCTCGATCCCTTCCTCGATCCGCTGTGCCAGCAGGGAGCGGTTGGGCAGGTCGGTCAGGGCATCGTGGCGGGCCAGGTGGTGCAGGTGCCGCTGCGCGCTCTTCTGGTCGGTGATGTCGAGGGAGGTGGTGAGCACGTTCACCACCTCCCCGATGCTGTTGCGCAGCGGCGACTTGGTGGTGAGCTGGGTGCGCAGCACGCCGTCCCGGTCGATGAAGTTCTCCTCGTAGCTCGGCAGCGGCGCGCCGCGCTCGAAGACCAGGCGGTCGAACAGAACGTCGCGCTCGATCTGGTCGCGCGCCGTCAGCTCCTTCATCGGCAGCCCGACGCACTGCTCCACGCCGCGGCCGACATGGCGCGCATAGGCGGCATTGGCGAAGCGGCAATAGCCTTCCGGGTCGGCGGTGTGGACCAGCACGGGCATCGTGTCGATGACCTGGGCCAGCAGGTCGGCCCGCTGCGGCGCCCTCCCCGGGGCCCTGACGGCCCCCTGGATCTGGTCGTTGGCCGGGGGCGGCGGGAAGGGGTGGCGCGCGGCGTCCAGCAGGTCGCGGACCTGGTTCTGGAACTCGGCGTGCTTGATCGGCGTCTGCAGGAAGCCGGTCGCCCCGGCCTCCAGCGCCCGGATGCGGAAATTCGGGTCGTCATAAGCGGTGATGACAAGGATAGGCGTCGCGGCACAGCCGGCGATGGCACGCACGGACCGGGTGAAGTCGGCCCCGTCCATGCCGGGCATGCGATAATCGGTGATGATCAGATCGGGGCGGTGGTGCGCGATCCAGGCCAGGGCAGCATTGGGGTCGGCGAAAGCCTCCGCCGTCGTGTCCCGCGTGACCGACTTGGCCAACATTGTAAAAACTTGCCGATTCGTATTCTGATCATCGACAATCGCAATGACTGGCATCGGCCAAATACATCCACATCTGGACCTCAATCCAGATCGACCCGAGTGACGTGTATCGTGCTGGATGCTTTTGTTTCATAGTGAAAAACTGCAATGAACTCAACTTAAAATTGCCGTGTTCACCACCCCGGCACGAAAGGCAGCGGGACGTCGCCTGATGGACATCCTGTGGCTGTCGCACCCGCGATGTCCATGGCCCGGGTCATATCAGGACCGGATTCATGGCGGGTTTTTCGTTCCATCCGCCCGTTTCTCACGGCACGGAAAGGTCCGTGACAGAGGCGGAAGCCGCTGTCCCCGCCGGATGGCAGGCCTCAGCCCGCCGAGGCATCCCCGGAATCGCCAAAGGCCATCCAGCCGCCATCGACGCTCAGGACCGTCCCGGTGACATAGGAGGCGGCCGGCGAGCAGAGGAACCAGGCGGCCTCGGCCAGTTCCTCCGGCTCGGCCAGGCGGCCCATGGGGATGCGGCGGCGGATGCGCGCCCCGTCGAGCCGCCCCTCGGCCTCCAACTTCGCGACCAGGGCGGTGCGGACATAGCCGGGGACGATGGCGTTGACCCGGATGCCCTGCCCCGCCCATTCGCAGGCCATGCCGCGCGTCATGGCGACGATGCCCGCCTTGGCCGCGCCATAGGCATTGCGGCGGGGCAGGCCGGTCAGACCGGCGATGGAGGCGAGGTTCAGGATGGCGCCGCCGCCCGATTCCGCCATTGCCCGCGCCGCCTCGCGGGAAGCGGTGAAGGTGCCCCTCAGATGCACCGCCAGGATACGGTCGAAGGTCGCGGCATCCTGCTCCAGGGTCGGGCGCTGCGGGTCGCCGATGCCGGCATTGTTCACCAGCATGTCCAGCCGCCCGAAATGTTCCAGCGTGCCGCCGACCATGCGGACCACCGCTGCCTCCTCGGCGACATCGGCGGCCAGGGCGAGATGCTCGCGGCCGAGCTCCCAGGCGCGTTCCCGGACCCGCTCTTCCGCCAGATCGGCCAGGGCGACGCGGCAGCCGGCGGCGGCGAAGCGGCGGGCGATGGCCCAGCCGATGCCATCCGCCGCACCGGTGACCAGGGCGACGGGCTTGCGGTCGGCGCTCATGCCGGCCGGGCCTCGCCCGGCTTCTCGAAGCCCGGGCGGGGGATCAGGTTCATGATGCCGCGGGTGAAGCCGCCATCGACCACGATCTCGTCGCCGCTGACATAGGCGGCGCGGTCACTGGCCAGGAAGAGCACGGCATCGCGGATATCCTCCGGCTGGCCGATCCGCCCCACCGGCACCACGGCATTGCGCCGCTCCGTCACGCCCGGCGTGTCGTAGAATCCCTGGCTGAGCGGCGTCACCACCATGCCGGGGCTGACCACGTTGCTGCGGATGCCGGCGGGGCCCCATTCGGTGGCGATCTGCCGCGACAGCATCACCGCCCCGGCCTTGCTGACGCTGTAGGCGCCGCTGAAGCCCTGGGCATGGCCGGCGGCGATGGAGGCGACATGCACCAGCGCGCCGCGCCCCGCCCGCCGCATCTGCGCCCCGAAGGCCTGGGAGCAGAGGAAGTAGCCGGTCAGGTTCACCGCGAGCAGCGCGTTCCAGGCGGCCAGCGTCAGGTCCTCCAGCGGGCCGGGGCGCAGCAGGGCGGCGTTGTTCACCAGCACATGGGCGGGGCCGAAGGCCTCCTCGCCGGCGCGCGCCGCGCCGGTCACGCTCTCCGGGTCCGAGACGTCGCAGGCCAGGGCCAGCGGCGCGGCGCCAAGCGGGGCGCCCAGGGCACGGGCCGCCGAGAGGGTGCCCGCCATGGCCTCCGCCGTGCGGTCCAGCAGCACCAGCCGCGCGCCCGCCGCGGCGAAGCCCAGGGCGATGGCGCGGCCCAGGCCGCCGCCCGCGCCGGTCACCACGCAGGTCCGGCCTTCCAGGCCGAGCCAGCTCATCTGCGTCATGGCAGCGTGTTCCTCAACCGGCCAGGGAGGGCATGTTGGCGCGCAGGATCAGCCGGTTCTCCTGCGCCACGATCAGGTCGGCCGAGGCCTTGAGATAGGCGGGCCAGTCGGGGTCCCGGTCGCGCTCGGCATGGCGGCGCTGGAACTCGCCCATGTCGTCGAAGCCCCAGAGATGCACCACCTGGTTCAGCGGCCCGACGGCGCTGGTGAAGATGCCCAGCGGCCGGCCCAGGTAGCGGAGCTGCACCGGCATGGCGAGGCGGTCGAAGACCTCCAGGAACTCGCCCATGCGGCGCAGGCGGATGGTGTAGGTGCGCAGATCGACCAGCGGCTTGCTGTCCGTCATGGGCGGGCTCCTTCTCGTGCTTCAGCTACGGGTGATGGGGCAGCCGCCATCGGCGATGGGGCGGAAGGCCTCCTCCGCGCCGACGGTGGAGACCAGCTTGTAGATGTCGCCCACCTGCCGGCTTTCCTCGGGCGGCTTCACCTGGAAGAGATAGGCCGGGTGGATCTTGCGCCCGTCGGCGCGGATGCTGCCGGGGCCGAAGGCGTCGTCGTCGGTGGGCAGGCGCTTCATCATCGCCACGGTCTCGCGGCCGGAGGCCTTGGCCTTCTCGACGCCAAGTTCCTTCACCGCCTTGAGGTAGTGCAGCAGGCCGGAATAGTCCCCCGCCTGGCTCATGTTCGGGAAGGTGCCGGCGGGCAGCTTCGGCCGGATACGCTCCATGAAGGCGCGGGTGCGGTCGTTCAGGTCCCAGTAGAAGGTCTCGGTGAGCGTCAGCCCCTTGGCCACCGGCAGCCCCATGCCGAGCACGTCGGTGACGTAGCCGACCATCGCCGCCATGCGCACGCCGCCGCGCGACAGGCCGAATTCCTGCGCCTGCTTCAGGCAGTTGATCAGGTCCGTGCCGGAATTGGCGAAGGCGATGACATTGGCGCCGCTGCGCCGCGCCTGCAGCAGGAAGGAGGTGAAGTCCGTGGTGCTGCCATAGGGATAGCGCACGGAGCCCAGCACCTTGCCGCCCGCGCCCTCGACGAAGCGCGTCGCATCCGCCTGCGCGGCATGGCCGAAGGCATAGTCGGCGGTGACGAAGAACCACTTGTCGCCGCCGGTCTTCACCAGGCTGGTGGCGGTGGAATGCGCCAGGCACCAGGAATCCCAGGACCAGTGCAGCGTGTTGGCGGAACAGGCCTTGCCGGTCAGGTCGGAACTGCCGGCGGAGGTGACGATGGAGACCTTGTCGCGCGCCTCCACCAGATCCTTGGCGCCCAGCGCCACGGAGCTGTTGCCGACATTGGTCAGCACGTCCACGCCACCCTGGTCGAACCACTGGCGGATGATGGAAAGGCCGATATCGGCCTTGTTCTGGTGGTCGGCCACCAGAAGCTCGACGCGGATCCCCGGGTTCTGCGCGGTGAACTCGTCGATCGCCTGCTGCGCGCAGGCGACGCTGGTGGGGCCCTCCACGTCGCGATAGACGCCCGACATGTCGGTGATGTGGCCGACCCGGATCGTGCTGGCCGCCTGCGCGCGGGATGGCCCCGCCGCCAGCATGGCGGCCGCCGCGAGGCCGGAGGCCAGGATGTCACGCCTGTTCCACTGCATCTTGTCCGTTTCCCTGTTCTTGTCGTGGTTGTCGTTGCTGCCTCCGGCGCCGCTCAGTGCACGGCGCCGGCCGTTTCCCGCCCCGGGCGGGCAGCCTCCGCCGGTGCCACGTCGCGCCCCGCCAGGTGGTGGCCCAGCACGTAGCCGAAGGTCAGGTGCGGCCCGAGGGTGATGCCCGCGCCGGGATAGTTGCCGCCCATGATGCTGGCCGCGTCGTTGCCCAGCGCGTAGAGGCCGGGGACCGGCCGCCCTTCCTCGCCCAGCACGCGGCAGGCGGCATCGGTGCGGATGCCGTTGAAGGTGCCGAGGTCGCCGACATACAGCTTCACCGCGTAGAAGGGGCCGCGCTTCACCGGCGCCACGTTCGGGTTCGGCTTGTGCGCGGGATCGCCGAGGAAGCGGTTGAAGGCCGTGCTGCCGCGGTGGAATTCCGGGTCCTCGCCACGCTCGGCGGCGGTGTTGTAGCGGCGCACCGTTTCCTCCAGCCCGGCCGCGTCGATGCCGGCCTTGTGCGCCAGTTCGGCGAGCGTCGCGCCCTTCAGGAGATAGCCGCTGCGCGTGTAGAGGGAGAGCGGCATCGGCGCCGGCTTGGCGAAGCCCAGCCCGTACTTGCGGATCGTGGCATGGTCGGCGATCAGCCATGCCGCGGTCTCGCGCTCGCCCTCGCAGGTGCGCTGCATGGCGGCGCCGACATCGTGGTAGCTGTTGGACTCGTTGCAGAAGCGCTGTCCGTGGCGGTTCACCGCGATGATGCCGGGCTTGTAGCGGTCCACCAGATGCGGGAAGACGCCGGTCCTGCCGCCGCCGAGCGGCACCTTGGAGACGGGAATCCAGGCGGCGGCCTCGGGATAGTCGGTGACCATCCCGGCGCCCACCGTCCCGGCCAGGCGCGCGCCGTCGCCGGTATTGCCCGGCGGCGCGGGCGAGACATGCTCGCCGCCGCGCTTCACATGGCGGAACTCCTCCCCGGTGCGTTCCGGGTTGCGCGGATAGCCGCCCGCGGCCAGCACCACGCCGCGCCGCGCCAGCACGCGCACCGGCCCTTCCGCGCCCTGCACCACCGCGCCGGTGACGCGCCCGCCCTCGCGCAGCAGCTCGCGCGCCGGGCTGTCCGTCCAGATCGGGATGCCGAGGTCGAGCGCCGACTTCGCCAGACGGGCCGCCAGCGCGTTGCCGGCGGTGAGCTGCACGCCGCGGCGATGGGTGGCGAGGTCCTTGAAGTGGCTGGCGAGCCGCTTCGCCACATAGGCGGCGGAAACGGGCGAACGCGTGACGTTGAAGAAGTGCTTCAGGTCCGCGTTCGAGGAGTTGAACATCATGCCGAGGAAGGTAATCGTGCGCAGCGGCGGCCGCAGACGGGCCAGTTCCTTGCCGAGGCGGCGCGCGTCATAGGGCGCGGCCACCACGGAGCGGCCCACCGCCACGCCGCCCTCCACATCGGGGTGGTAGTCTGGATAGTCGGTGGCGACGAAGCGGACCTCAGTGTCCTCGCCGAAGAACTCGATCATGCGCGGCCCGTTCTCCAGGAAGACCTCGGCCTTCTCCGCGTCGAAACGGTTGCCCGCCTCGTGGCGCAGATAGGTACGCGCTGCCTCCTTCGTGTCCGCGATGCCGCGCGCCTTCGCCTGCGGGTTGCCGGGGATCCAGAGCACGCCGCCGGAGAAGGCCATGGTGCCGCCGAAGAAAGGCTCCTTCTCCACCACCAGCACGTCGAGGCCGAGCTTGCGCGCCGTGACGGCGGTGGAAAGCCCGCCGGCACCGGCGCCGATCACCAGGACGTCGCATTCGACGCTGCGCTGCGGGGAGGAGGTTTCGCGGGAAGAGGACATGGCAAGGGCGTTCCTGGCCTTGGGCCACGCGGGGCGGCCGTGCAGGGGCGATCACCGGTCCCACCACATCGCGGGATGGGCGGAAGGGCGGCGGGCGGAAAGGGGTGCCGGGCAGGACGGGCCGGAAGAGACGGCTCCGCGTCGTGGGGCGGGGGCTTCTAGCCGGGTGGGCCGGGGGGCATGGCGTTCGTTCCTCCTGAACCGCGCCTTCGTCCTGGCCAGGGGGCCATCGGGGCGCTTGCCTGATCCGGAAGCTAGCGGAGGCGGCTGTCCGTCATCCATGGACACAACCCGGTCATGCTTGCACTTTTCCCGGCCCTTCTCCGGCGGCGGTGCGGCGCGCCGGGAAGGAAGTGGGAGGAAGGCCATGGGGGCGAAGACCCCGGACATCGAGCGCTTCGCTCTCTATGGCGAAAGGCTGGAAGGCAGCGAGGTCCGCTTCCTGCACCTGGAGATGATCCACGAGCGCAGCGGCGCGCATGGCTGGACCATCGCCCCGCATGCCCATTCCGGCCTGCACCAGATCCTGCTCGTCGAGGTCGGCGGCGGCCATATGCGGGCCGAGGCGACCCGTTCCGGCATCGAGCCGGCGGCGCTGGTGGTGGTGCCGGCCGGGGTGGTCCACGCCTTCGACTTCCGGCCGCAAACGGATGGCTGGGTGATGACGGTGGCCGATGCGCTGGTGGCCGAGGTGACGCGGGGCGATCCCTCCGTCGCCGCCCTGCTGCGGCATCCGGCCTGCCTGTGCGACCTGCCCGGGCCGGCGCGGCGGGCGCTGTCGGAGACCTTCACCGAGTTGTCACGGGAATTCCGCTGGTCCGCCCCGGCGCGCTCCCTGGCGATCGAGGCGGGCCTGCTGCGGCTGCTGGTGCTCTGCGTGCGGCAGGCGATAGAGCGCAGCGAGGTGCAGGGCACCACGCGCAGCGCGGATGACGGGCTGCTGGACCGTTTCCGCGCCCTGGTGGAGGAGGATTTCCGCAGCGCCGCGCCGGTTGCCGCCTATGCCGCCAAGCTGCATGTGACCGAGGACCGGTTGCTGGCCGCCTGCCGCCGCCGGCTGGGCGACACGCCCAAGGCGTTGATCCAGCGCCGCGTCATGCTGGAGGCCCAGCGCTACCTGCTCTACACGGGCCTTTCGGTCAGCGAGATCGGTGCCGAGCTCGGCTTCGAGGACCCGGCCTATTTCTCGCGCTTCTTCCACCGCCACGCCGGGCGCTCGCCCAGCGCCTTCCGCACCGCGCAGATGCCGGAAATCTGAAGCCGCCTCGCGGCCCTATCCCTGCGCGCGCAGCAGCATGCCGAAGAGGTCGCGCGGCTCGTCCGGATCGGCCAGGAGGTCGAGCTCCTCGAAGAATCCCGTACCCTCGATCCGCGCGCGGACATAACGCAGGGCCGAGAAGTCCTCGATGGCGAAGCCGACGGAATCGAAGAGGGTGATCTGGTCGGCGCCACGCCGGCCCTCGGCACGGCCCGCGATCACCTGCCAGAGCTCCGTCACCGGATGGTCGGGGGGGAGCTGCTGGATCTCGCCCTCGATGCGCGTCTGCGGCGGGTACTCCACGAAGATGTCGGAGCGCAGCAGGATGTCGGGATGCAGCTCGGTCTTGCCCGGGCAGTCGCCGCCGACGCCGTTGATGTGGATGCCGCGTCCGACGAGGTTGTCCGTCAGGATGGTGGCGTTCTGCTTGTCCGCCGTCACGGTCGTGACGATCTGCGCACCCTGCACCGCCTCCGCCGCGCTGCCGCAGGCGGTGATGTCGAAGCCGAAGCCCGCGAGGTTGTGGATGCATTTCTCCGTGGCGGCGCGGTCGATGTCGTGGAGGCGAAGCCGGTCGATGCCCAGCATGGTCCGGAAGGCCAGGGCCTGGAACTCCGCCTGCGCGCCGTTGCCGATCACCGCCATCACCCGCGCCTCCTTCGGCGCCAGGTATTTCGCGGCGAGGGCCGAGGTGGCGGCGGTGCGCAGCGCGGTGAGGATGGTCATCTCCGTCAGCAGCATCGGATAGCCGTTGCCGACATCCGCCAGCACGCCGAAGGCGGTGACGGTCTGCCGCCCCTGGCGCGTGTTCCTGGGATGGCCGTTGACATACTTGAAGCCATAGGTGGTGCCGTCGCTGGTGGGCATCAGCTCGATCACCCCCTCCGCGCTGTGGGAGGCGATGCGCGGCGTCTTGTCGAACAGCTCCCAGCGCCGGAAATCCTCCTCGATCGCCGCGGCCAGCTCGGTCAGGAACCGCTCGATGCCGGTGGCGAGCACCAGCTTCATCATGTTGTCCACGCTGACGAAGGGGACGATGTTGAGCCTGTCCGGCATGGTCAGAAGCTCCGTGTGGGGCGATCGAAGATGCTGCGGCCCAGCAGGCTGGCGGCGAGATCGACCATCAGCAGCGCGGTGCGCCCGCGCTCGTCGAGGAAGGGGTTCAGCTCCACGAGGTCGAGGCTGCGCGCCAGGCCGCTGTCATGGACCATCTCCATGATCAGGTGCGCCTCGCGGAAGGTGGCGCCGCCGGGCACGGTGGTGCCCACGGCGGGCGCGATGGAGGGGTCGAGGAAATCGACATCCAGGCTGACATGCAAGATGCCGTTCGCCGCCCCGACACGCTCCAGGAAGGCGCGCAGCGGCGCCGCCACGCCCGATTCGTCAAGGGCGCGCATGTCGTGCACCGTGACGCCACCCTCGCGCAGCGCCACGCGCTCCGCCGGATCGACGCTGCGCAGGCCGATCATGCAGACGTTGCGCGGATCGACCGGCACCCGCAGCGGCGGCATATGCCCCGCGAAGCCCGGCCGCCCCGTGGCATAGGCCATGCCGACGCCATGCAGGTTGCCGCTGACCGTGCTGTCCAGCGTGTGGAAATCCGGATGCGCGTCGAGCCACAGCACGAAGAGCGGGCGCCCCTCCGCGGCGGCGCGGCGGCTCATGCCAGCAATGGTGCCGGCGGACAGGCTGTGGTCCCCGCCCAGGAAGACCGCGAAGCCCTCGCCGCCCGCCGCGAAGGCCGCCTCGTCCAGCGCCGCCGTCCAGGCCGCGATCTCCGGCAGGTGGCGGATGGCCGGGTTGGGATGCGGCTCCACCGCGACGACGGGCGGCACGAGGTTGCCGTTGTCGCGCACGGCATAGCCCAGCTCCGCCAGGGTCCCGGCGATGCCGGCGACGCGGAAGGCGCTGGGGCCCATCTCGCAGCCGGGGCGGCTGGCGCCCTCATCGACCGCCGCGCCCGTCAGAACGCAAATCCTGCTCGAATCCGTCACGCCCGTTCCACTCGCCTGAATCATGGTCTGTACGGACCGTGCTTAGGCGATCGCGCTGGCGGATCGAACCTCGCAGCCTGTCGGAATGGCCGGATCGCCCGTACAGAATGACAGGACCCGCCGGACAGATTGCCATTCGCGCCCGATGACGGGATGGGTTCGCGGTGAAGAATCCGTGACAGGCGCGGGACCACGCCCGGCGCCTTCAGCCGAAGCTGTCGAGCCGCTCGTGCAGGGCCTCGATGGCGGCCAGCCGGTCGCGCACCGCCTCGCCCCCCGCCTCGGCGACGCGCGCCGCCAGGTGCGACAACACGCTCAGCCCCGCGACATAGCTGTCGAAGGGGCCGGTGCCCCGGATCTGCGCCGGCAGGCTGACCGTGGCGAGGCGCATCGCCACCGCGGCCGCCGGATCGGACAGCAGCACCACCGGCACGCCCCGTTCCACCGCCAGTTCCAGGAAGGCCTCCAGCCTCGCCGGGCGGCGGCGGAAACCGATGGCCAGCAGGACATCCCCGTCGCCGAGGGTCGCGCCTTCCTCGGCCAGGGTCATCCCCGTCTGCGGCAGCACCTGCACCCTGGGATGCAGGTGCAGCAGCAGCGCCCGCGCATGCAGCGCCAGGGTCTGCGAGGTCCGGAAGCCCAGGACGAGGATGCGCCGGGCGCCGGAGAGCAGGCGGGACGCCTCCTCGAAGGCCTCTGGCGGGATCGCCCCGAAGCTGCGGGTGAGGTTCTCGACCTCCTGCGCCAGGTGCCGGCCGAGATCGGCGCCGCGGCCACCGGATTCCACCAGTGCCTCGAAGGGCGAGGCGCCGCTGGCACGGCGCGCCTGCTGCCGCAGGTCCGCCCAGCTCTCGTAGCCCAGGCGGCGGAAGAAGCGGGCGGCCGTGGCCTGGGAGGTGCCGGCCTGGGCCGCGATCTCCGCCGCTGTCCGCGCCGGCAGGTCGCTGCCGATCTCCAGCATCGTCTCCGCCAGCCGGCGCTCTCCCGGCGTCAGGCCGGGATAAAGCGAACGGATCCTGTCACCGAGTTCCTGGTCGCCGAGTGCCTGGGCCTGCATAGCGCCCCCGAAGAAATCTGAATTTCAAATACATTGACAATGAAAACACGATTTCATACCGATGGCCATCCTTTCCGGAGGCCGCCTTGCTCCGCTTTCCGCCCGTCACCGCCTTCACCCCCAACCCGGCCATGGCCGGGCCGGACCAGCCCTATCCGCACGCGGCGGTGCTGAGCCGCGCCGAAGGAGACCGGGCGCGTGCCATGATCGGCCAGTGGCCGGGCCACGCCCCGACGCCCCTGGTGGCCCTGCCGGCGCTGGCGCGGGAAAGCGGCGTGGCGGAGATCCGCTACAAGCAGGAGGCCGGGCGCTTCGGCCTGGGCAGCTTCAAGGCGCTGGGCGGCGCCTATGCCGTGGCGCGGCTGCTCCTGCGCCGCATCGCCACGGCCACGGGGCGGGAGCCCGCGGTGGAGGAGCTGCTGGACGGGCGCCATGCCGCGCTGCTGCGCGACGTCACCGTCTGCTGCGCCACGGACGGTAATCACGGCCGCTCCGTCGCCTGGGGCGCGCGGATGTTCGGCTGCGCCTGCACCATCTTCGTCCATGCCACCGTCTCCGAGGCCCGGGCCGGGGCCATCGCCGCCCTGGGCGCACGGGTGATCCGCACCGCGGGCAACTACGACGATTCCGTGCGCGAGGCGGCGCGGATGGCGATGGAGCAGGGCTGGTTCGTGGTCTCCGACACCTCCTGGCCCGGCTATGCCGAGGTGCCGCGCGACGTGATGCAGGGCTACTCGGTGATGGCCGAGGAGACGATCGGGGCGCTGCCCGTGCCGCCGACGCATCTCTTCCTGCAGGGTGGCGTGGGCGGGCTGGCCGCCGCCGTGGCCGCCAGCTTCTGGGAGGCCTATGGCCCCGCGCGGCCGGCGACGGTGGTGGTGGAGCCGGAGGCCGCCGACTGCCTGCGCCGCAGCGCCGCCGAGGGCCGGCCGGTGACCGTGGAAGGCGATCTGGAGACCATCATGGCCGGGCTGGCCTGCGGCGAGCCCTCGATGATCGCCTGGCCGATCCTGCGCGACGCGGCCACCGCCTTCCTGGCCATTCCCGACGGCGCCGCCGCGGAGACGATGCGCCTGCTGGCCTCCGGCGCGGCCGGGCCGCCCCTGGTCGCCGGGGAAAGCGGCGTGGCCGGGCTGGCGGGCTTTCTCTCGCTCTCGGCGGAACAGCGCGCGGTGCTCGGCATCGGGCCGGACTCGCGCATCCTCTGCTTCGGCAGCGAGGGCGCCACCGATCCGGAGGCCTATCGCGCCATCGTCGGACGCCCCGCCGAAACCGTGGCCGCCGGGGAGATCGCCCGATGATCCGGCCGGAACGCCTGTCCGCCGCGCTCGCCGACCTCGCCCGGCAGGGCGCGCTGCCCGGCGGCGGGGTCTGCCGCCTCGCCCTGACCGCCGAGGACCGGCTGGGGCGCGACTGGCTGGTGGCGCGGATGCGGGCACTCGGCCTGCGGGTGGAGATCGACCCGATCGGCAACATCTTCGGCACCCGCGCCGGCCGGAAGGAAGGGCCGGTGGTGCTGCTTGGCTCGCATATCGACACGGTGGCGACCGGCGGTGCCTATGACGGGGCGCTCGGCGTGCTGGCGGGGCTGGAGGTCCTGGCGGCTCTGGACGAGGCGGGGATCGAGACCGGCCTGCCCGTCGCGGTGGCGGCCTTCACCAACGAGGAAGGCGCGCGCTTCGCCCCGGACATGCTGGGCAGCCTGGTCTTCGCCGGCGGGCTGCCCCTGGCGGAGGCGCTGGAGATCCGCGGCATCGACGGCGCGCGCCTGGGCGATGCGCTGGCCGCCATCGGCTATGCCGGCCGGGACAGCGGGCCGCGCGCCATCGCCGCCTATCTGGAGCTGCATATCGAGCAGGGCCCGATCCTGGAGGACGAGGAATTGCGGATCGGCGTGGTCGAGGGGGTGCAGGGGATTTCCTGGACGGAGATCACCCTGACCGGCGCCTCCGCCCATGCCGGCACCACGCCCTTCCGCCTGCGCCGCGACGCCGGCCTCGCCGCCGCGCGCATCGCCGTGCTGGCGCGGGAGGTCGCGCGCGAGGTCGGCGGCCACCAGCTCGCCACCGTGGGTTCGCTGACACTATCCCCCAACCTGGTGAACGTGGTGGCGGAACGGGCGCTGCTGACCGTGGACCTGCGGAACCCCGACGAGGCGGGGCTGCGGCGGGCCGAGGCGCTGCTGGCCGAGGGTGCCGCCGCCCTCGCCGCCGAGGAAGGGGTGCGGATCGCCACGCGCAGCCTCGCCCGCTTCGCGCCGGTGCCCTTCGACCAAGCGCTGGTGGCGCGGGTGGAGGAGACGGCGTCGAAGCTCGGCCTGTCCAGCCGGCGCATGTTCTCCGGCGCCGGGCACGACGCGCAGATGATCGCGCACATCGCCCCCGCCGCGATGATCTTCGTGCCCTCGGAAAAGGGCATCAGCCACAACATCCGCGAACACACCGCGCCCGGCGACCTCGCGAACGGCGCGCGCGTGCTGTTCGAGATGACCCGCGGCCTTGCCACCAGCAACTAGGAAGGCACCATGCGCAACCTCCATATCGCCGCCGCCCAGCTCGGCCCCATCGCCCGCGCGGAACCGCGCGACGAGGTCGTGGCGCGCATGATCGCCCTGCTGGAGCGCGCGGCGCAGCGGCGGGCCGATCTCGTGGTCTATCCGGAGCTGGCGCTCACCACCTTCTTCCCGCGCTGGTTCATGGCGGACCAGACGGAGGTGGATGCCTTCTTCGAGACGGAGATGCCGAACGCCGCGACGATGCCGCTCTTCGCGCGGGCCCGGGAACTCGGCATCGCCTTCAGCTTCGGCTTCGCTGAGAAGCTGCTGGAAGGCGGCCGCCCCCGCCGCTTCAACACCTCCATCCTCGTGGACCGTTCGGGGCGGATCGCGCAGCGCTATCGCAAGATCCACCTGCCCGGCCATCCGGAGAACGAGCCCTGGCGCGCCTTCCAGCATCTGGAGAAGCGCTATTTCGAGCCCGGCGAGGAGCCCTTCGGCACCTCCGACCTGCTGGGCGGGCGCTTCGCCATGGCGATCTGCAACGACCGCCGCTGGCCCGAGACCTATCGCGAGGTGGCGCTGCGTGGGGCGGAGGTGCTGCTGCTCGGCTACAACACGCCACTGCACTATCCGCTGGCGCCGGAGCATGACCACCTCCAGGCGTTCCACAACCATCTCTGCCTGCAATCCGGCGCCTACCAGAACGGGCTGTGGGTGGTGGGCGTCGCCAAGGCGGGGCGGGAGGAAGGCTGCGACCTGCTGGGCCAGAGCTGCATCGTGGCCCCCACGGGCGAGATCGTGGCCCAGGCCTCCACGGTGGGCGACGAACTGGTCTCGGCGGATTGCGACCTCGACCGCTGCGCCGAGATCCGGGCCAACATCTTCAATTTCGCCCTGCACCGCCGGCCGGAGATGTATACCGCCCTGCGCGCGGGCTGACGGGGAGGACTCCGCCTCCCGTCCCAGGCACCGCGGCGGGAGGAACAGGCGGCGATGGATCTGGAACTGCGGGGCCGGCGCGCCCTGGTCACCGGCGCCTCGCGCGGCATCGGCCGCGCCGTGGCCGAACTGCTCGCGGCGGAGGGCTGCGACCTCGTCCTGACCGCGCGCAACGCCGGGGCCCTCGACGGGCTGGCGGAAACGCTCCGCCAGCGCCACCAGGTCGCGGCCGAGGCGCTGCCGGCCGATCTGGGCACGGATGCGGAGGCACGCCGCGTGGCCGATGCCGCCGGCGGGATCGACATCCTGGTGAACAATGCCGGCGCCATCCCGCCCGGCAACCTGCTGCGCGTGGACGACGCCACCTGGCGCGCCGCCTGGGACCTGAAGGTCTTCGGCTTCATCTCCCTGTGCCGGGCCGTCTATCCGGGCATGAAGGCGCGCGGCGGCGGGGTGATCGTCAACATCATCGGCCAGGCCGGCGAGAGCTTCCCGCCCGACTACATCGCGGGCGCCACCGGCAATGCCGCGCTGATGGCGCTGACCCGCGCGCTGGGCCGCTCCGGCCCGGCGGACGGCATCCGCGTCGTCGGCATCAACCCCGGCGCCACGGCGACGGAGCGGAACGAGACCATGGCCCGGCACCGCGCCCAGGCGGAACTGGGCGACGCGGAACGCTGGCGGGAGCTGTTCCGCAACCTGCCCTTCGGCCGCCCCGCCCAGCCGGAGGAGATCGCCAATGCCGTGGCCTTCCTGGCCAGTCCGCGCTCCGGCTACACCTCCGGCACGATCCTCACCATCAACGGCGGCGGGTAGGATGGCCGGCCCCGGCGAGTACCCGCGAAGGGGAGGTCCAGGAACCTCAGGTTCCTGGCGGATAGGGGGTGTCGGGGGAAAGGCGGCACCTTTCCCCCCCGGGGTCGCAAGCAAAACGCCGGAACGGAGACGCCGTGCGCGTCACACGGATGCGGGCAGCCGGTCGATCAGCTTGTCGAGGGTGATGGGGTAGTCGCGCACCCGTATCCCGGTGGCGTTGTGGATGGCATTGGCCACCGCCGCGCCCACGCCGCAGAGGCCGAGCTCGCCCACGCCCTTGGCCTTCATGGGCGAGGACATCGGATCGGTCTCGTCCAGGAAGACCACCTCCTGGTGCGGGATGTCGGCGTGCACCGGCACCTCGTAGCTGGCGAGGTCGTGGTTGGCGAAGAAGCCCCGCCGTTTGTCCACCTCCAGCGCCTCCATCAGCGCCGCGCCCACGCCCATGGTCATGGCGCCGATCACCTGGGAGCGGGCGGATTTCGGGTTGAGGATACGGCCCGCCGCGCAGACCGCGAGCATGCGGCGGATGCGCGTCTCGCCGGTCGCGGCATCGACGCCGAGCTCGACGAAATGCCCGGCGAAGGTCGATTGCTGGTAGCGCTTGCCGAGATCGCCGTACTCGATGGCGTCCTCGGCGACCAGCTCGCCATCCCGCGCCACCTCGGACAGTGGCACGCTGCGGTTGCCCGCCTGCACCGCGCCCTCGGCGAAAACCGCGTCGCCCGCATTGAAGCCCGCCTTCTGCGCCACCGCCTCCCGCAGCCTGACGCAGGCGGCATAGACGCCAGCGGTGGCATTGTTGGCGCCCCACTGCCCGCCCGAGCCGGCCGAAACCGGGAAGCTGGAATCGCCCAGGCGGACCGTCACCTCGCCAACCGGGACTCCCATCATCTCCGCCGCGGTCTGTGCCATGATCGTGTAGCTGCCGGTGCCGATATCGGTCATGTCGCTCTCGACCGTCACCCGGCCCTGGCGATCCAGCCGCACGCGGGCACCGGACTTCATCAGCAGGTTGTTGCGGAAGCCGGCCGCCATGCCCATCCCGACCAGCCAGCGCCCGTCACGCCGTTGCCCGGGCCGGGGATCGCGCTTGTCCCAGCCGAAGCGCTCGGCACCCAGGCGCAGGCATTCGACGAGTTGCCGCTTCGAGAAGGGCCGGTCGGGATGCGCGGGATCAACCTGGGTGTCGTTGCGGATACGGAACTCGACGGGATCGAGCCCGAGCTTTTCGGCCATCTCGTCCATGGCCACCTCCAGCGCCATCAGCCCCGGTGCCTCGCCGGGCGCGCGCATGGCATTGCCCTCCGGCAGGTCGAGCCGCGCCAGCCGCAACCCGGTCAACCGGTTGGCGCCGGCATAGAGCAGCTCGGTCTGCTGCACCGCCTCCTCCGGCTTGCCGTCCGGCAGGTTGCCGGACCAGCTTTCGTGCCCGATGGCGGTGATCTTCCCGTCGCGCGTGGCGCCGATGCGGATGCGCTGGATGGTCGCCGGCCGGTGGGTGGTGTTGTTGGCGATCAGCGGCCGTTGCAGCGCCACCTTGACTGGCCGCTTCGCCTCCCGCGCACCGAGCACGGCCAGCAGCGTGTCCGAACGCAGGAAGAGCTTGCCGCCGAAACCGCCGCCGATATAGGGCGAACGCAGCCGCACCTTCTCCTTGGGGATGCCGAGGGTCTTCGCCAGGTCGCCCGTGGTCCAGGCGACCATCTGGTTGGACAGCCAGACATCCACCCGGTCGCCATCCCAGGCGGCGATGGTGGCGTGCGGCTCCATCATCGCATGCGACTGGTCGGGGGTGCTGTAGGTCTCGTCGAGCCGGACCGGCGCCGCGTCGAAGGCCCGCGCGAAATCGCCGACCGTCTTGTCGGGGCTGTCCTCCGACGGGCCGACACCGGCGGCCTTGGCGGCCGCGAGGTCAAACTTCGCCTCCGACGCCTCGTACTCCACGTGCAGCAGCGCGGCCGCGGCGCGCGCCTGCTCGAAGCTCTCCGCCACCACCAGGGCGATGGCCTGGTGGTAGTGCTCGATCTCCGGCCCGCCCAGCAGGTGGGCGACGTTCCGTGTCCCCTTACCGAGATGCCCGGCATTCTCGTGCGTGACGATGGCGATCACGCCCGGGGCGGCCCGCGCTGCGCGCAGGTCCATGGCGGTGATGCGGCCGGACGCGATAGCGCTGCCGACGATCCAGCCATAGGCCTGGTCCGGCACGACGTCATGGCGTTCATAGGCATAGGGGGCGGTGCCGGTGGTCTTCAGCGGGCCGTCGATGCGGTCCAGAGGCTGACCCACGACCTTCATCCGGTCGATGGGATTGGTGGTGGCCGGGGTGTCGAAGCGCATCGCTCAGGCCCTCGCTTCCGCCAGCACCGAGGCGAGCGTTCGCTCCGCCAGCGGCAGCTTGAAGGCATTGTCATGGGTGGTCCTGGCCCCGGCGAGCAGCGCCTCGGCCGTCCGTTTCGCACCGCGCGGCAGTTCCGCCTCCGCCCCCTCGACGCGCCAGGGCTTGTGCGCCACGCCGCCCAGGGCGACGCGCCCGCTGCCATCGCGTTGTACGATGGCCGCCACGGAAACTAGGGCAAAGGCATAGGAGGCGCGGTCGCGGACCTTGCGGTAGATCTGCACCCCGCCCGCCGGCGGCGGCAGGATGACAGCGGTGATCAGCTCGCCCGCCTCCAGCGCCGTCTCGACCTGCGGCGTGTCGCCGGGCAGGCGGTGGAACTCCGCGATGGGAATGGCACGGGTGCTGCCATCCGCCTTCACCGTCTCCACCACCGCGTCGAGCACGCGCATGGCCACGGCCATGTCGCTGGGATGCGTGGCGATGCAGGCATCGCTGGCGCCCAGCACCGCGTTGTGGCGGCTGAAGCCACCGATGGCCGAGCATCCGGTGCCGGGGGTGCGTTTGTTGCAGGGCATGTTGGTGTCGTAGAAATAGGGGCAGCGCGTGCGCTGGAGCAGGTTGCCCGCCGTGGTGGCCTTGTTGCGCAACTGCCCCGAGGCCCCGGCGACCAGCGCACGGGTCAGCACCGCGTAGTCGCGCCGCACGCGCGCATCGGCCGCGAGATCGGTGTTGCGCACCAGCGCGCCGATCCGCAGCCCGCCCTCCGCCGTCGGCTCGATCCGGTCGAGGCCGAGGCGGTTCACGTCGATCAGATGGGCGGGCGTCTCGATCTGCAGCTTCATCAGGTCGAGCAGGTTGGTGCCGCCCGCGATGAACCGCGCGCCGGGGTGGCTGGCGGCCGCGGCAGCCGCGGCGGCGGGGGTCGCCGCGCGCTCATAGGTGAAGGGCTTCATGCGCGCTCTCCCGCCACCTCGTTGATGGCCTCGACGATGTTGGAATAGGCGCCGCAGCGGCAGATGTTGCCGCTCATCCGCTCGCGGATCTCCTCGTTGCCCAGCTTCACCGGCACGGCGAGATCGCCCGTCACATGGCTGGGAATGCCTGCCTTGATCTCCTCCAGCATGGCGACCGAGGAACAGATCTGGCCTGGCGTGCAGTAGCCGCACTGGTAACCGTCATGCTTCACGAAGGCGGACTGCATCGGATGCATCCGCTCCGGCGAGCCCAGCCCCTCGATGGTGGTGATGCTATCGCCCTCATGCATCACCGCCAGCGTCAGGCAGGCATTGATACGGCGGCCGTCCACCAGCACGGTACAGGCACCGCACTGGCCGTGGTCACAGCCCTTCTTGCTGCCGGTCAGGTGCAGGTGCTCGCGCAACGCGTCCAGCAGGGTTGTGCGGGTGTCGAGCTCCAGATTCCGGGCCTGGCCGTTGACGGTCAGGGACAGCCTGGCCGTGGCGGGGACCTCGGGATTCCGGGGTGGCGCAGCCGGTGCCGCCACCTGGGCCTGGGCGGGGGCCGCATGACCATCGGCGATGCCGGCGACCGAGACGGCGGCCGTGCCGATCAGCAGGTCGCGCCGCGGAAGATGCGGATCATGAAGAGGGGGCATCGTCCTTACCTCCATGCGGGAACGGGGCAGGTGACACCGGTCCGGAGGCCAGCAAGGTCGTGGCCGCGCCAAACATCCGTGATCGGGATCACCGCATGGGCAAGGCAGGATGGCGTGCCCCGAGGCATGCCCGCTTGGCCACACCGGGACAGAACGCCGCAGAGCACGCCGGGCTGCGGGCCGGATGCGATTTCCGTGCTATGGGCGATGCGGCAGGTGGCGGACGCCGCTGCCGGGGGCTTTCCCGCGCCCCGTCCCCTGCCCCCGTCCCCTGCCCTGCGGCGGGGCTATTCCCCGTCGGCGATCCGCAGCAGGTAGCGGCCGTAGGTGCTCTTCTCCAGCCTGTGCCCCAGGGTGCGGAGCTGCCCGGCATCGATCCAGCCGAGGTTGAAGGCAACCTCCTCGGGGCAGGCGATCTTGAAGCCCTGGCGCTTCTCCAGGGCGCGCATGAACTCTGCCGCCTCCAGCAGCGTGTCCGGCGTGCCCGTGTCCAGCCAGGCGAAGCCGCGCCCCATCAGCTCCACCTCCAGCCGCCCGCGTTCCAGATAGGCGCGGTTGACGTCGGTGATCTCCAGCTCCCCGCGCGGCGAGGGCTTCAGCCCGCGCGCGATCTCCACCACCTCGGCGTCATAGACATAGAGGCCGGTGACCGCCCAGTTGGAGCGGGGCTTCGCCGGCTTCTCCTCGATGGAAAGGGCGCGGTTGCGGGCATCGAACTCCACCACGCCATAGCGTTCCGGGTCGCTGACGCGATAGGCGAAGACATTGGCGCCGGCGAGGCGGGCGCTGGCCTGCTGCAGCATGGCCGGCAGCCCGTCGCCATAGAAGATGTTGTCCCCCAGGATCAGCATGGAGGGCCCTCCCGCCACGAAATCCGCGCCGATGACATAGGCCTGGGCGAGCCCGTCCGGCTTCGGCTGCTCGGCATAGGACAGGCGGATGCCCCATTCCGACCCGTCGCCCAGCAATTCGCAGAAGCGCGGCAGGTCCGAGGGCGTGGAGATCAGCAGGATGTCGCGCACCCCGGCCAGCATCAGCGTGGTCAGGGGGTAGTAGATCATCGGCTTGTCATAGACGGGCAGGAGCTGCTTCGACGTGACATGCGTCATCGGATGCAGCCGCGTGCCGCTGCCGCCCGCCAGGATGATGCCCTTCATGCCCCTGTCCCCCGTTCCCGTGTCGCTGTGATCCTGCGGGCCATCCCGTGGCGGAATCGCGGCCGGCTCAGCCCGCCAAGAGGCCCGTTCCTTCCAGACCCAGCCGCTCGCCGCGATAGGCGCCGGAGCGCACGGCTTCCCACCAGCCGCGGTTGTCGAGATACCAGCGCACCGTGCGGCGCAGCCCGCTCTCGAAGCTCTCGGCTGGACGCCAGCCCAGCTCGCGCCCGATCTTCCCGGCATCGATGGCATAGCGCAGGTCGTGGCCGGGCCGGTCGGTGACGAAGGTGATCAGGCTCTCGCGCGGCGCGCCGGGGCCCGGCGCCATCTCGTCCAGCAGGGCGCAGATGGCGCGCACCACCTCGATGTTCCGCCGCTCGTTATGGCCGCCGATGTTGTAGCTCTCGCCCGGCACGCCACGCTCCGCCACCAGGACCAGCGCCGCGGCATGGTCCTCGACATAAAGCCAGTCCCGCACGTTCTCGCCGCGCCCATAGACCGGCAGGGGCCGGCCCTCCAGCGCGTTGAGGATGGTGAGCGGGATCAGCTTCTCGGGGAAGTGGTAGGGGCCGTAGTTGTTGGAGCAGTTGGTGACCACCACCGGCAGCCCGTAGGTGTGGTGCCAGGCCCGCACGAAATGGTCCGAGGCCGCCTTGGAGGCCGAATAGGGCGAGCGCGGGTCATAGGGCGTGTCCTCGCGGAACAGGCCATCCTCGCCCAGCGAGCCGAAGACCTCGTCGGTCGAGACATGGTGGAATCGGAAGCCGTCCCGCTCCGCGCCCGGCGGCAGGCTGCGCCAGTGTTCCAGCGCCGCCTGCAACAGGGTGAATGTGCCCACCACATTGGTCTGCACGAACTCGCCCGGCCCGTCGATGGAGCGGTCCACATGGCTCTCGGCGGCGAGGTGCATCACCACCTCGGGGCGGAACTCCGCCATGGCCGCGCGCATCGCCGCGGCATCGGCGATATCGGCCCGCAGGAAGCGGAAGCGCGGGTCGTCCGCCACCGGCGCCAGCGAGGCGAGGTTGCCCGCATAGGTCAGCTTGTCCACCACCAGCACGTGGTGCGGCGTCTCGCGGATCAGCCGCCGCGCCACCGCCGAGCCGATGAAGCCCGCACCGCCCGTGACAAGGAATCTCTTGGCCAAGCGGGCTCTATCCTTCTCCGGGGCCATGACATGTCCCGATGGGCATGTCCCATGCGCCGCGACAATTCCCGGATCGCTAGCAGAAGCATCCCGCCCCGTCCATCACGGGGCGGCGGGCGGATCAGGCCCCGAAGCCGGGCTCCCCATAGGGGTAGAAGGCTCGCAGATCGAGGTTCTCGTAGCGCAGCCCGTCCAGCCGCACCGTGCCCAGGAAGGGCTGGTCCGGTTCCACCAGCAGGATGGTCGGAGCGAAGCCCGTGTCGTGGAAGCCGCGCCGGAAATGCACGCGGGACTTGATGGCGATCACGTCGAAGCCGTCCGGGTCCAGCCCGATCCCGCGCAGGGAGTCCGGCTCCATGATCTGCGTCAGGAAGGGGGTCAGCACCAGCACATTGCCCTCCCCGAAGCGAACCTGCACCCACTGGTCGCCCCGGTTCTCGCGCAGGCCCCTGGTCACGGCCTGCACCACGCCCCGCACCCGCACCGGGTCGCCGGCAGAAGCCTCGGCCCGGCCGCCGATCTCCATGTCGAAGGCATCGCCCGGCTTCACACCCTGCGCCAGCAGCCTCTCCACCGCCGGCGCATCCGCCACCGTGGCGACGAGCGTGTTCCGCAGGCCCTGCGCCATGATCTCACGCAGCAGCCAGGTGGCATAGCCGGAACGGTCGCTGTGGTCGGCCAGCACCACGGGCCTCCTGCCCTCCGCCACGGCCTGCCGTGCCAGCGCCACGCCCTCCCCGATCCGGTGGATGCGCGTGCTGCCCAGCAGGGCCTCCCGTTGCCGCCAGGCAAAGCCCGCCATGTCGCGCGCAATGCGCTGCGCCAGCTCCGGCTGGCCATTGGCGATCACCTGGAAGGTCATGCCCGCATCCGGCACATCGGCCCAGGGAAAGCCGAAGAAGACGTTCACGAAGACATCCGGCTCCCGCGCCTCCCAGACCAGGGCGCGCTGCACGAGGTCCATCCAGGGCGAGGCCCCGGTCCATTGCAGCACCGTGGGCGAGATGACCGGCAGCTTCAGCGTCGCATGGCTCGGCGCGTAGTCGCCCCGGATCGCGCGGATCAGCATCCGCGCCGCGCGCTCGCCCTGCAGATGCGCGTCGTAATGCGGGAAGTACTTCACGGTGAAGGCCATGTCGGCGTGCTGGAGGAATTCCTCGTCCTCGTTGCCATGCGGGTCGAAGGTGGCGGCGAGGAAGACGCCGCGCCCCACCACCTCGCGCACCCGCCGCGCCAGCTCCGCCTCCGGCCGCGGCACGCCGCGCACCGCCATGGCGCCGTGCAGCGAGAGATAGACGCCGTCGAAAGGGCCCTGCGCCCGGAGGTCGGCGATCATGCGCCCGGCGAAATGCTCGAAGCATTCGGTGGTGAGCCAGCCGGAGCCTGACCCCGCGCGCGAGTCGAGCGGCGATTCGATGCCCACCAGCTCCACGCCCGCATGCTCGCGCGCCAGCTTCACGAAGCCGCCGATATAGGAGCGCGGCTCGGATCGCAGCAGCGCCTCGCCCCGCGCGGGCGAGCCGGGATAGGTGAAATCCGCCACCGTGGTGTCGTAGGGCAGGAAGGTCACCGTCTCGTGCGAGAACTTCAGCACCGCGATGCGGATGGGTCTGCCGGTCATGATCGTCGCTGCTCCGCCTGCCACGGCGCATGCTGCCGCCCCCCGCCTCGGAGGTGAAGCGGGCGGCGGCGGGAAATCCGGGACTGCCGCCCACCCACGCCCGGCGCCTATCCGCGCCCGCCGGCCAGCCGCGCCGCCAGCGGGCTGCGGCCCAGGCGCAGCATGGCGAGGCAGCCCAGCAGAGGCCCCACCGCCAGCAGGGCGAAGGCCCCGCCCCAGCCGCTCCAGGCCACGAGCAAGGGCATGAGGTGGATCGTCACCAGCGTCAGCGCGAAGCCCAGGCAGTTCTGCACGGTCAGCATGGTGCCGGTCAGGCCCGGGTCGGACAGCTCCGCCACGCTGGCCGAGAACTGCGCGGAATCCGCCACCACCGCGACGCCCCAGACCAGGCAGAGAGCCACGGGCAGCAGCGGATGCAGCCCGAAGAAGGGCCCGGCCAGCAGGCAGCAGCCGCCCGAGACCGCCATGGCCGCCACCGTGATTCGCACCCGGCCCCAGCGATCCGCCAGCAGCCCGGCGCCGATGGAGCCGGCCGCCCCCACCGCGATCACCGCGAAGGTCGCCAGGGAGGTCTCGCCCGCATGTCCCGGCGCCCCGCCGCGCCAGGCGGCGAAGCTGGCGCTGAGATAGAGGCCGACCCAGGCCCACATGGCATAGAGCTCCCACATATGGCCGAGATAGCCGAGCGTCGCGAGCCGCGTGCCCCGGTTGCGCCAGAGCTGCAGCGCCGCGCCGGGGCGGAAGGGCGGCGCCGGCGCGTGGCGCGGGCCGAGGCGGGTCCGTCCGATCAGCGCAGCGGCAAGCAGGGCGGCCAGCGAGGCCGCGCCCAGCGCCAGCCGCCAGTCCAGCGCCGCATCCGGCCCGCCCGCCGCGCCGGTCAGGGCGAGCGCCAGATGCGGCGAGGCCGAGCCGAGCGTCAGCCCGCCCACCAGCAGCCCGACCAGCAGCCCGGCATCGCCCTTGTCCGCCCAGCCGATGGCGAGCTTCATCCCCACCGGATAGACCCCCGCCAGGGCGAGGCCGGTGACGAAGCGCGCGGCGATGGCCGTCCCGGCCTCCAGCGGCAGAAGGGCGATGGCGGCATTGGCCAGGGCGCCGAGCAGGGCGCAGGCGGCGAAGAACCGGCGAGGGTCGATGCGGTCCGGCAGGGCCAGCGCGGCGCTGAGCAGGGTGCCCAGCACGAAGCCCGCCTGCACCGCGCCCGTCAGCCAGGCCTGGAAGCCCGGCCCCAGCCCGAGGCCCAGCGCCCATGCCTCCCGCAGCATGCCCGGCCCGGCGGCGGTGCCGGAGAACCAGAGGCAGAGCGCCAGCACCTGCGCCAGGGTGATCAGGGCGATGTTCTCGGTCTTGCCGGTCACGCGGCGTGCCTCCCCAGGGTTCCGACCCTTCCGCCTGCGAAGCACGGGAGCCGGGGCTTTTCCCCACCGGTATCCGAGGATGCCCGGCCTGACGAGAGGGGCGGTGGCCGGTCAGTCGATGGCGAACTCGGTGGTGCTCTTCACCTCCTCCATGACCGTTTAGGTGTGCGTCTGCCGGATGCCGGGCAGCCCCACCAGCACCGTGCCCAGGAAGTGCCGATAGGCAGCCATGTCGCGCACCCGCACCTTGATCAGGTAGTCGAAGCCGCCCGCCACCATGTGGCACTCCATGATCTCCGGCGTCCGCCGCACGGCGGCCCCGAAATCCTCGAAGACCCGGGCGCTGGTCCGGTCCAGCGTGACCTCGACGAAGATCAGCAGCGCGCGTTGCAGCTTCCCGGCATTCAGCCGCACCGAATAACCCTCGATCACCCCCTCCTGCTGCAGGCGGCGGATGCGCTCATGCGTGGCGGGCGGGCTGAGATGCGCCTGCCGGGCCAGTTCCACATTGGTCATCCGTCCGTCGCGCTGAAGCAGCCGCAGCAGGCGCTTGTCGATCTCGTCCATATCCGACGATCCTTTTGCGGAAGGGCTGTAGCACCATGGAATCCTCCGGGGAGCACCCTCCGCCCCGAAGAACCGCACAAGCCGCCCTCACCCCGCCTGCCATCCCTTCGCCCGGATGAGCCATGCCGCGAGCGCCATCAAAGCCCGAGCGGGGCGCGCCGTGTCTGCCCGCCGGGAGAGAGGCGCTGCCTCTCCCGCCGGACCCCCTCTCCGCCGGGGACCGAAGCCGGTCCCCGGACCCCTGGCTTTCGCTGGCTCCCGTGGGGGCCATCAGCCTGCGGTCCGATCGCCGGGGAGCAGGTGGAGACGTGGGACTCCCGAAAAGAGGAAAAAACACCCTGTCCGCACTCACGGCACCGGCAGTCCGCCGGAGAGCGTGGCTCTCCGGCGTGATCGGGCCGCAACGAGTGCCAGCGAACGGGGTCCAGGGCGCGCAGCGTCCTGGCGGATAGGGGGTCCGGGGGACAAGGCGGAGCCTTTCCCCCGGGACGGCGCAACGCCGGAACATCCCCTCGACAAGCCACGGTCCCACCCGGAGACTGCCGCGCACAGATCACCGCAGAAGGAGTCCCAGGGGCATGGGGGGTTATTGGCGCCTGACGGCCAGCGAGTTGGCGGCGAAGCTGCGGGGGCGGGAGGTTTCGGCCGAGGAAGTGGCGCGGGACGCGCTGGCCCGGCTGGAGGCTGCGAATCCTGCCATCAACGCCGTGGTGGACCACCGGCCCGAGGAGGTCCTGGCCGAGGCGCGCGAGGTCGATCGCCGCCTGGCCGCGGGCGAGGATGTCGGGCCGCTGGCCGGCGTGCCGGTGACGATCAAGGTGAATGTGGACCAGGCGGGCCATGCCACCACCAACGGGCTGCGGATCCAGCGGGAGCTGATCGCGAAGGAGGACAACCCCGTCGTCAGCAACTTCCGCCGGGCCGGGGCGGTGGTGCTGGGCCGGACCAACACGCCCGCCTTCTCCCTGCGCTGGTTCACCCGCAACGCCCTGCACGGCAACACGCGGAACCCCCGCGACCCGCGCCTGACCCCCGGCGGCTCCTCCGGCGGTGCCGCGGCCTCGCTGGCGGCGGGGATCGGGGCGCTGGCGCATGGCACGGATATCGGCGGCTCGGTGCGCTATCCGGCCTATGCCTGCGGCGTGCACGGGCTGCGCCCGACGCTGGGGCGGATCGCCGCCTTCAACGCCAGCAGCCCGGAACGCGCGATCGGCGCGCAGTTGATGGCGGTGTCCGGCCCGCTGGCCCGCTCCATCCCGGATCTGCGCGCGGCCCTGTCCGCCCTCGCCGCGCCCGACCCCCGCGACCCCTGGTGGGTGCCGGCGCCGCTCGAAGGGCCGCCGCTGCCCAGGCGCGCCGCCCTCTGCGTGCGCCCCGAGGGAATGGCCACCCATCCTGCCGTGGAGAAGGCCCTGCGCGCCGCCGCCCTGGCCTTGCAGGAAGCGGGCTGGACCGTGGTGGAGACCCCCTGCCCGCCGTTGCGGGAACCGGCGCACTTGCAGGCGCTGCTTTGGCTGGCGGAAAGCCGGCGCGGCGGCAACAAGGCCTATCAGGCCGAGAACGAGCCGGAATCCCTTGCCGTCCTGGCCATGATGGAAGCGCGTGCCCCGGAGGCCGGGGAGCATGGCGTCGCCGATGCCCTGACCCGGCGGGCCGGCTTCCTGCGGCAGTGGAGCCTCTTCCTGGAGCGCTATCCGCTGGTTCTCCTGCCCGTCTCGGCGGAGCCACCTTTCCCGGACGCACTCGACATCGAGAGCGAGGCCAGCTTCGAGCGGGTGATCGAGGCACAGCTCGTGCAGGTCGGGCTGCCGCTGATGGGCCTGCCGGCCCTGACGGTCGCCACCTCCGGCGCTTCCGCCGCGCCGATGGGGGTGCAACTGGTGGCCGGGCGCTACCGCGAGGACCTGTTGCTGGAGGCCGGCGCCGTCATCGCGCCGGAGCCCATCGCGCCCGTGGATCCCGTTACAGAGTGATGCAATTTGCCCCAGGGTGAGGGCAAGCCTGCCTCGATTCCGCCATGGGCCGGCACCACCTTGGGTATCGAGGAGCAATGCCCATGCGCCGCATCACCAAGATCAGTCTGGCCGCGATGACCGCCCTGTCTCTGGGCGCCGTCGCCGCAGCCCCGGCCGAGGCCCAGCCCTATTGGGGACCGGGTGGCGGCTACCACCGCCATCATGGCCCCGGTCCTGGTGGCGCGCTCGCCCTGGGCCTGGGGGCCGGTGTCCTGGGCGGCCTCGCCCTCGGGCTGGCCACGCAGGCGGCCCCACCCCCGCCGCCCCGCGTCTATTACGCGCCGCCCCCGCCGCCGGTCGTGTACGAATACGCGCCGCCGCCCGTGGTCTATCAGCCGCCGCCCGTGGTGTACCGCCCGGCGCCGGTCTATGCGCCGCCGCCCGCCGGCTATGTGGTCCGCGGCCCCGGCTACTGGTAACGGCGCGGCCGCCTGAGGGGGCTCCCTTGGGGAGACCCCGTCCGGGCGGCCCTAGCTTTTCCAGCACCGGCCGGAGGCCGGTCCCGATACACGTCGGCATGCCTCCGGGATACACTCGAAAGAAAGGCCTTTCCCCGGTGGGGAAAGGCCTTTTTCGTGGAACCGGCTGCGCGGCCCGAAGCTCAGCGCGCGGCGGTCGCCTGCCCGCTGCGGAGTTCCCTCGCCCGGGCGAGGACCTTGTCCTCCAGCTCCGCGCTGGTCGCGCTGGACACGGGAGCATCCTGCCAGGTGCCGTTGTGCAGCTCCTGGCGGAAGACCGAAACCCGGACGCCGTCGGAACGGAGCTGCCGGCCCAGGATATAGGCCGTGGCCCGGAAGCGCTCCCCGTTGGCGGCGCTCGGCGTGTACCAGTCGGTGATGATCACCCCGCCGAAGGGATCGGCCGAGGAAAGCGGCATGAAGGACAGGGTGTCCAGCGCGGCACGCCACAGATAGGCGTTCACGCCAAGCCCGGTGCCGGACTGGTCGCCGCCCGCGCCGTCGCGGTTGCTGCGGTCGGTGCCGAACAGCAGGATTCCGTCGGAGCCGCCCAGACGTCCCTGGACACGGGCGCGCCGGCTGTCATCCGTATATTCGTCGTTGCCCACTTGGCGGGACTGGGAACAGGCCCCCACCAGGATGGGCAGCAGCAGCAGAGCGAGGCGTGTCTTTGGCATGGCGGGCGCACAGTAGAAGCCAGCGCGCCACTTGCAAGAGGGGAAAAAGCGGGTGCGCCGCGAAGAAATCATGGCGGCGGATACAAAAAGGGCGGCGGATCGATCCGCCGCCCCTTCTGCACTGGATAGAAACCGCGATCAGAAGGCGATGCGGGTACCCAGGATGAAGACCTTCGAGGTCACCTTGTTGTTGGCGGCCCCCGGCGAACCGGCGATGAAGTTGTAGCCGGCTTCCTTGCGGTAGATGTCCGAGTAGTCGGTCACGATGGTCAGGCCAGGGGCCACGACATAGGTCGCGCCGACCGACCAGACCAGCTCGCGCCGGCCAGCCCCGACGGCCTGGGCACCGGCGGTCTGCAGGTCGTAGTAGTTCGCGCCGACCGTGACCGGGCCCCAGGTGTAGGATGCACCGGCGAAGACCTGGCCCATGTTGCGCGTATCGACCGCACCGCGGACCAGCGGCGCATAGGTGGCGTTCGCCTGGCCCCAGTAGTACTCGCCGCCGAGCGTGAAGCCGTAGGCGGTCGCCTGCAGGCCGCCATAGCCCATCCACATCGGCTTGGACGAGACGGCGTTGCTCACGACACCGGCGTTGATGACCTGCTGGCCCTTCGTCGCGTCCGCGGTCATGCCGCCGATGGCGGCCTGGAGGCCGACGCCGCCGAAGGAACCGCGCCAGCGGGCGATGCCGAACACCTCGTTGCGACGCTTCGGCGAGCCGCCGGAGAAGGCGTTCGCGCGGTCGCAGTCGCCGGTCACGGTGGACAGGACGCAGCCCGTGTCCTCGCCCTCGCCCTGGTTGAAGGCGAAGGAGGCGCCGACGTCGAAGCCGTAGAACTGCGGCGACAGGTAGATGATCTTGGTGTTGTCGCCCGGGTCGGAGGTGAACATCGTCGCGGCGCGGTGCGTCGCGGTCACGCTGTCGAACCAGTCACCGTCGGCGCCGCCCGAACCGAAGTTGGCGACGTGACCGACGCTCATCAGGTTCCAGGCGGTGTCTTCGTCACCGAAGCGGACCTGGCCGAAGTCGCCGGCCACGTACATCCACATCTCATCGGTGTCGACCATCGTCTTCGAGTTGCTCACACGCGCACCGGAGTAGGGCGTGTAGCGGCCGTCGTTGTTGTCGACCTGCAGCTCGATCGCGACGCCGTAACGCAGGCCGTTGGTGGCCTTGCCGTTGGCGACGATGTGGATCTCGGCATCAGAAGAGAAGTCGGACTTGCCGATACGCGCGGAGGTGGCCCCCGTCGTGGCGGAACCGGCCGTCGGGACGCCAGCGCCGCTGTCCTTGTTGGCGCTGTTCTGACCCTGCTCGGTGAAGTTGTAGTTGAAGCGGAAATAACCGCCGACGCGCACTTCAAGGGCGCGGTGGGACACCATCGGCGGGCCGGGCGGCAGGAACGGGTCGGCACCCTGCGCCAGAGCGCCCTGCGGGGCGAACAGAGCAGCGGCGGCAACGGCCGTGCTCCCCAGAAGAAGCTTACGCATCAAATCCCTCCTCACGCGCATGGGCCGTACTGCCCAGCGATCCCTTCAGCCCGCCTGCCCCCCTGACAGGGAGCTCCTCGTTCGGCGCACCACAGCGATGCACCCGGCGTGGAGCCAGGCCCGGGCGGACTATGGTTCAGGCCATTCGGAAGGGGCAATGGCCCGGATCACGGGGGCGCGACTTCTGCGAAACACTGTGACTGGCGGGCAACAGCCCCTCCAGGGCCGCGATGCCACAGGCCCAGGCGGGAAGGCGCCGGGCGCTGCGGGAATCCACGCCACCCAGCGCAACGGCGCCGCTGGCGGCACGCCGGGCCAGCGCCGCCCAGCGCAACGGCCCCAGCGCCGGGGCGCCCGGATGGCTGGCCGTGGGGAAGGCAGGGGAGAGCAACACGCCGTCCGCCCCGAGTCGCCGGGCGCGGGCCAGGCCGGAGCGCCCATGCGCCGCCCGGCTCAGCCGCCACCGGCGCGGGTCCCGCCGCCGTGCCAGGAGATAGGGCAACAGCCCCGTGGCGGGCCGGCGGTCCGGCAGGTGCAGCCCCGCCCGCAGCCGCAGTGCCGCGCGCCCGTCCCCCGCCAGCATCAGCACCAGCCCCCGCGCGCGGCAGAGCCTCGCCAGGGCGGGCAGCAGCTCTGGTGCCACGTCGCGCGCCAGCACCGCCGTGCCGCGCGGCAGGCCGCAGGCGGCCTCGCGCGGGTCAGGCAGGCGCCGGGCATCGGAAACCAGCCAGAGCCGGGGCAGGCCGTCCCGCCCCGGGGGCGGCCGGAACCGGCGCGCCGCGATGACGGTCTCCTCCGCGGCTATCTTCTTCGGGCGCGGGCGTTTATCCCTCCCCTCCATGAGCGACGCCTCCTCCCTCGCTGATGCCTCCATCCCGGCCGCCCTGGCCCGGGTGAGGGCCGAGATCGCCGAAGCCTGCGCCCGGGCCGGCCGCTCCCCCGACTCGGTGCAACTGGTCGCGGTCTCCAAGACACATCCGGCGGAAAGCGTGGTCCAGGCCCTGGCGGCCGGCCAGACCGTCTTCGGCGAGAACCGGGTGCAGGAGGCCCAGGGCAAGTTCCCGGCCCTGCGCCCGGCCCATCCGGAACTCCGCCTGCACATCATCGGCGGGCTGCAGACCAACAAGGCCCGCGACGCGGTGCGGGTGGCGGATGTGATCGAAAGCCTGGACCGGCCCAAGCTCGCCGAGGCCCTGGCTGCCGCCATGGCGAAGGAAGGCCGCCAGCCGGAGCTGCTGGTACAGGTGAACACCGGGGAGGAGCCGCAGAAATCCGGCATCGCCCGCGCGGAGGCCGGGGATTTCCTGCGCGCCTGCCGGGACGAATACGGCCTCGTCATCTCCGGCCTGATGTGCATCCCCCCGGCCGGGGAGGATCCCGTGCCGCATTTCGCCTTCCTGGCCGATCTGGCGGCCCGCCACGGGCTGACGCGGCTTTCCATGGGCATGAGCGGCGATTTCCCGCTGGCCATCGCCCAGGGCGCCACCCATGTCCGGGTCGGGACCGCCATCTTCGGCCACCGGCCCTACCCCGCCGCCTGATACAGGGCCGGCGCGCGTCCTTCCCCATCCCTTTCCCCATCCCCTGGGGCACGCGAATGGCGAGGGCGTTCCATCGCATTCGCCTTCCGATGGCGGGGCGCCCATGCTACCCGCCGCTTCACATCTCTCAGCCGATTGCAGGTTTGCCATGTCCGATCCGATCCAGCCCGCCATTCCCGGCGACGCCAACGCGCCGCCGGCTCCCCTGGTCGTCAACCTGCAATACGTGAAGGACCTGTCCTTCGAGGTGCCGGGGGCGCCGGAGGTCTTCACCCAGCTGCGCGAGCAGCCGCGCATCGATATCGGCCTGGACGTGCAGGCGCGGCCGCTGCAGCAGGACGGCAACACCTTCGAGGTCTCGCTGCAGATCCGCTGCGACGCCAAGTCGGGCGAAACCACGGCCTTCATCGCCGAGCTGGTCTATTGCGGCATCTTCACCGTCAACGTGCCGCAGGAAAGCCTGGAGCCGGTGCTGCTGGTGGAATGCCCGCGCCTGCTCTTTCCCTTCGCCCGCAACGTCCTGGCCGATGCGACGCGCGAGGGCGGGTTCATGCCCGTGCTTCTGACGCCGATCGACTTCGTGGCGCTGTGGCAGTCGCGCCGCGCCCAGGCCGGCCAGCCGCCCGTCGGCAACGCCTGAGCCCCGGCGGGCCGTCGGGGAGGGCCAGCCCTCCCCGTCGCGCCCCCCCCCCGGTCACGTCACCCGATCAAGCTCCTCGTAGCTCATGCCGCCCGGCACGATGGTGACGGGGCAGCGCAGCCGGTGGGAATGGCGGCTGGTCATCGCCGTGACCAGCGGCCCGGGATTGCCGCCGGAGGCCGAAGCGGCCAGCACCAGGATCGAGATGCGCGGGTCGCTCTCGATGAGGCCCAGCACCTCCTCGATCAGGTCGCCCTCCCGGATGATGATCAGCGGCAGCCCGTCGGTGATCTCCTGCACCTCGGCGGCCAGGGCGGACAGCATCTGCTCCGCCTCCTCCCGCCGCTCCTGCTGCAGCAACTGGCCGACGCCGGCCCATTCCTGCAGGCCCACGGGCTCCGTCACCCGCAGCAGGGCCACCCGCCCGCCGGATTTCTTCACCCGCAGGCAGGCATAGCGCATCGCCAGCACCCGTTCCGGGCTGTCATCCACGACGACGAGAAAGACGCGGTCGCTCGGCAAGCCAGTTCTCCCGGAATCCGCATCGCGGCGATCCGCGCGGCGGTGTGGTCAGCGATCCCCGGACAGGGGGCAAGGCCGGGCCCCATCCCCCGCAGCCTGCCATCACGGCCTTCCGGAAGGCCAGGATTATAGGGAAGGCCGCGACGCACGCCATGCCCGCGCCCGCCTCCCCGGAATGCAGGCATCCCGGTCACTTCCCCTGGGTCAGTTCTCCTGGGGTCACTTCCCGATGCAGAAGCTGCCGAAGACGACATCCAGCACCTGCTCGACGCCCACCCGGCCCGTGAGGCGCCCCAGGGCCAGCGACGCGGCGCGCAGCCCCTCGGAGGCCAGTTCCGGCACGGGCGCGGCCTCCGCCTCGGCCAGATGCCGCGCCACCTCCTCCAGCGCGGCGCGGTGGCGCGGGCGGGTCAGCAGCGCGGCGCCGCCGGCCCGCCGCTCCGCCTCCTCCTCCAGCCGCGCCCGCAACGCCGCCAGCCCCGCCCCGGTCCGGGCCGAGACCCGCAGCGGCGCCAGCCCCGCGTAATCCGCCGCCGGCTCCGCGAGGTCGCAGCGGTTGGCCACCACCACGCAGTCCCGCCGCGCCAGCAGGGCCAGCGTCTCGGCATCCGGCGCGGTGTCAGCCGCGAAGACGGCCAGCACGATATCGGCCTCCTCCCCCCGCCGGTGCGCACGGCGGATGCCCTCGGCCTCGATCTCGTCGGCTCCCTCGCGCAGCCCGGCCGTGTCCGCCAGCGTCGCCGGCACCCCCGCCAGGTCGAAGCGCGCCTCCACCACATCCCGCGTGGTGCCCGCCCGGGCCGAGACGATGGCCGCTTCCCGCCCCGTCAGCGCGTTCAGCAGCGAGGACTTGCCCACGTTCGGCGCACCCAGGATCGCCACGTCCAGCCCCTCGCGCAGACGCTCGCCACGCCCGCCATCCGCCAGCGCCGCGGCGATCTCCGCCCGCAACGCCCCGGCCCCCGCCCGCACCACCTCGTCCAGGTCGGAGGGCAGCCCTTCCTCGGCGAATTCCAGCGCCGCCTCCTGCTGCGCCAGCAGCCGCGTCAGCCGCTCCGCCCAGCCCCGCGCCTCCCGCGACAGGGCGCCCTCCGTCTGGCGCAGCGCCTGGCGCCGCTGCGCCTCGGTCTCCGCCTCGATCAGGTCGGCGATGCCCTCGGCCTCGGTCAGGTCCAGCTTCCCGTGCAGGAAGGCCCGCCGGGTGAACTCCCCGGGCTCCGCCACCCGCGCCCCGGCCGCCACCAGCGCCTCCGACACCGCCGCCACCACGGCCCGCCCGCCATGCAGGTGCAGCTCCGCCGCATCCTCGCCCGTGTAGGAGCGCGGACCCGGGAACCACAGCACCAGCGCCCGGTCCAGCGCCGCCCCCGCCGCGTCCCGCAGCGTCCGCAGCGTGGCCATCCGCGCCGCCGGCCGCCGCCCGGCCAGCCGGTCCAGCACCGCCCCGCAGCCCGGCCCCGACAGCCGCAGCACCGCCACCGCCGAGCGCCCGGCCCCCGTCGCCAGCGCAAAGATCGTGTCCGCCGTGCTCATGACTTCCCCAGGGGTTGCTCGTCGAGGATCTGGCCTGGGAACCGGGAGGCTCTGCCTCCCGGACCCTCCGCTCAGGGGGATAGTATCCCCCCGAGACCCCGCCATGAGCGCTCCGCGAGGAGGGGGATCGGGACACCGGTCGCCAGATGGCGCAACGGCGGTCGAAGCCCCCTCCTCGCGGAGCGCTCACAGGGTTCCCAGGGACTAACGTCCCTGGGCGGGGTGTCCAGAGGGGCAGAGCCCCTCTGGCCCCGGCCCGAAACCTCGGCGAACCCCCTGGTGGGGAGGGTGGGGGCACCTTAGGTGCGCTGGCATGGGCCAGACCTATCCGAGCGAGAACCTGCTGAGCCACGAGGCCAGCCCCTATCTGCTCCAGCATGCGGGGAACCCCGTGCACTGGCGGCCCTGGGGGGCGGCGGCGCTGGCGGAGGCACGGGCGACAGGGCGGCCGATCCTGCTCTCGGTGGGCTATGCCGCCTGCCACTGGTGCCACGTGATGGCCCATGAATCCTTCGAGGACCCCGAGACGGCGGCGCTGATGAACCAGCTCTTCGTCAACGTGAAGGTGGACCGGGAGGAACGGCCCGACATCGACGCCGCCTACATGAACGCGCTTCACCTGCTGGGGGAGCAGGGCGGCTGGCCGCTGACCATGTTCCTAACGCCGGCGGGCGAGCCCTTCTGGGGCGGCACCTATTTCCCGCCCGAGCCGCGTTGGGGCCGCCCCTCCTTCCGTCAGGTGCTGCGCGGCGTGGCCGCCACCTATGCGCGGGAGCCGGAGAAGATCGCCCAGAACACCACCGCGCTGAGCCAGGGGCTGGCGCAGCTCGCCGCCAGCCATCCCGGCGCCCTGCCAGACCGGGATCTGCTCGGGCGCGTGACCGAGGCGCTGATGGGCATCCAGGACCCGGTGCAGGGAGGGCTGCGCGGGGCGCCGAAATTCCCCAACGCGCCGATCTTCCGCTTCCTGCTGCAGATGACGCAGCGGCTGGAGCGCCCGGACTGCGCCGGGGCCGTGCATCTCCTGCTGCGGCGGATGAGCCAGGGCGGGATCTGGGATCATCTCGGCGGCGGCTATGCCCGCTATGCCGTCGATGGCGTCTGGCTCGTGCCGCATTTCGAAAAGATGCTCTACGACAACGCCCAGCTCCTGGAACTCCTGGCGCTGGCCTATGCGCAGCAGCCGGACGCCCTCTACGCCATCCGCGCGGAGGAGCTGGTCGGCTGGCTGGAGCGCGAGATGGTGGCCCCCAACGGCGCCTATACCGCCGCGCTGGACGCTGACAGCGAGGGCGAGGAAGGCCGCTTCTATGTCTGGGCCGCCGCCGAGGTGAACGCCGTGCTGGGCGAGGAGGCCGCGCTGTTCCGCGAGGTCTATGACGTCGGCAGCGAGGGCAACTGGGAGGGCAAGGTGGTGCTGAACCGCTCCGCCCATCCCGACCCCTTGCCCGAGGACCAGGAGGAAGCCCTGGCCGAGGCCCGCGCCCGGCTGCTGGAGGCCCGCGCGGCGCGGGTGCGCCCGGGGCGGGACGACAAGGTGCTGGCCGACTGGAACGGGCTGATGGTCTCCGGCCTGGTGCGCGCCGCCCTGGTCTTCGACAGGCCAGACTGGCTGGACCTCGCCCGCCGGGTCTTCGAAGCGGTGGCGCGGGACCTCGCGGCACCGGATGGGCGGCTGCTCCATTCCTGGAAGGACGGCCAGGCCGGCGCCACCGGGCTGCTGGAGGACCATGCCGCCATGGCCCGCGCCGCGCTGGCGCTGCACGAGGCGACGGGCGAGACCGGCTTCCTCGACCGCGCCGCCGGCTGGGCCGAGGCGGCCGAGCGTCACTTCGCCGCGCCGGACGGGGCCTATTTCAGCAGTGCCGGGGATGCCACCGATGTCCCCTACCGGACCCGCAGCGCGGGCGACGGACCTAGCCCGAACGGCAACGGCATGCTGGCCGAGGTCCAGGCCCGGCTCTTCCACCTGACCGGGGAGGACCGCTGGGCCCGGCGGGCGGAGGCCACCGCCTCGGCCTTCACCGGGCTAGAAGGCGGCGTGACCGCCATGCCGACCCTGCTGGGCGCGGCGGACCTGCTGGTCTCCGGCCGCAGCGTGGTCGTGGCGGGGCCGCCGGGCGCAGTGCAGCCCCTGCTGCGCGCCGCGCTGCGGGCGCCGGACCCGGCCACGGTGGTGCTGCGCGCCCCGGAACCGGAAGCCCTGCCGCCCGGCCACCCCGCCGCCGGCAAGGGCATGGTGGAGGGCGAGGCCGCCGCCTATCTCTGCGCCGCCGGGCGCTGCGGCCTGCCGGTGACGGAGGTGGCGGCGCTGGTCGCGCGGCTGCACCAGGCCTGATCCCCTGCCCGCCGCGCCGGGCCGGGACGGCCCCCGCACCGTCATGCCACCCCTGGGCCGGCCTCGGCCCACCGGCAGGAAGGGCACCCGGCCGGCGCGCCAGGGCCGGGCCTGCCTCGCGGCGACGGACCCGGCAGCGGCCATCCCTGCCCGGGCCACGCGAACGAACCGGCCCGATTCCACCCGCGCGCGGCCCCGCTCCACGGCCATCCCGGCCAGGGAGCTTGACGATCGCGGGCAGGAGAGGGCCAATCCGCCCGACATGCCGCAACTCACGCTTCACTCGCCCCTCGGCGAGCTCACCGTGTCGGAAGAGGACGGCCAGATCGTCGCCCTCGATTGGGGGCGCGGCAGGGACCAGGCCGTGACACCCGTGCTGGCCGAGGCGCGGGAACAGCTCCATGACTGGTTCGACGGCAAGCGGAGCGATTTCCGCCTGCCGCTCTCCCCCTATGGCACGGATTTCCAGAAACGCGTCTGGCAGGCCATGCGGGAGATCCCGCCCGGCCGCACCGCCACCTATGGCGAGATCGCCAAGGCCCTCGGCTCCTCCGCCCGGGCGGTGGGCATGGCCTGCGGCGCCAATCCGATTCCGATCATCATCCCCTGCCACCGTGTGGTCGCCGCCAGCGGCCGGCTCGGCGGCTATTCCGGCGAGGGCGGCGCGGAGACCAAGCGCTACCTCCTCCGTCTCGAAGCCGCCTTCGTTCAGGAACTCCTCCCATGAACCATGCCATCCGCATCCATGAATATGGCGGCCCCGAGAAGATGCTCTGGGAAGAGGTCCCGCTGCCCGCGCCCAAGCCCGGCGAGGCGCTGGTGCGCCACACCGCCGTCGGGCTGAACTATATCGACGTCTATTTCCGCACCGGCCTCTACAAGGCGCCCAGCCTGCCGGCGGTGATCGGCATGGAGGCCGCGGGCGTGGTCGAGGCGGTGGGCGAAGGCGTGACCGAGGTGGCCCCCGGCGACCGCGTCGCCTATGGCACCGGCCCGATCGGCGCCTATTCCGAGGCCCGCGTGGTGCGGGCCGACCTGCTGGTGAAGCTGCCGCCGGCGATCGCGGACGAGACCGCCGCGGCGATGATGCTCCAGGGCATGACGGCGCAATACCTGCTGCACCGGACCTTCCCGGTGAAGGCCGGGCAGACCATCCTGGTCCATGCCGCGGCGGGCGGGGTCGGGCTGATCCTCTGCCAATGGGCCAAGGCCCTGGGCTGCACCGTGATCGGCACGGTCAGCACGCCGGAAAAGGCCGAGCTCGCCCGGGGGCATGGCGCGTCGCACGTGATCCTGCCGGGCGAGGACCTGCCGCAGCGGGTGAAGGAGATCACCGGCGGTGCGATGCTGCCGGTCGTCTATGACAGCGTCGGCAAGGACACCTTCATGGCCTCGCTGGACTGCCTGGCGCCGCTCGGCACCATGGTCACCTACGGCAATGCCTCCGGCCCCGTGCCGCCGGTCGATCCCGGCCTGCTGGCGGCCAAGGGTTCGCTCTTCCTGACGCGGCCGACGCTGGCGACCTACACCGCCAAGCGGGCCGATATGGTGGCCAGCGCGGAAAGCCTCTTCGGCGCGGTGGAAACCGGCAAGGTCGAGATCGTGGTGAACCAGCACTGGCCGCTGCACGACGCGGCAGAGGCGCATCGCGCGCTGGAAGCCCGCCGCACCATGGGAAGCACCGTCTTCATTCCCGGCTGAGCGCCGGACCCGGCCCCCGGGTCAAGGGCCGGGACGGGGGTGGGTCAGGCCTCGACCTGCTCCACCGCCACGACCTCCGGCACATAGTGCCGCAGCATCGTCTCGACGCCGTGCTTCAGCGTGGCGCGGGAGGATGGGCAGCCGGAGCACGCGCCCTGCATGTGCAGGCGCACGATGCCGTCGCGGAAGCCGCGGAACACGATGTCGCCGCCATCGCCGGCCACCGCCGGACGGACGCGGGTGTCCAGCAGTTCCTTGATCTGGGCCACCACCTCGGCATCGGCGGGGTCGGTGTCCTCCTCCTCGATGGCCTCGGCGGGCTCGCCGGCCAGGATCGGGCGGCCGGCCATCAGGTGCTCCATCAGCGCGCCCAGCACCTGCGGGCGCAGGCTCTGCCAGTCGGTGTCCTCGTCCTTGGTGACGGTCACGAAATCGGCGCCGAGGAAGACCCGCGCCACGCCCTCCAGCCGGAAGAGCCGCTCCGCCAGCGGGGAACGGGCCGCCTGCTCCGCATCGGGGAAGTCGGCGGTGCCCCGCGCGCCCATCACATCCTGCCCCGGCAGGAACTTCAGCGTGGCGGGATTGGGGGTGGATTCGGTCTCGATGAACATGGCGGCGGATTCCCTTCGCGCGGCATGTGGTCCCGTCCGCCGCCCGGTGCAACATGGATTCTCCGCGGATCGGATCGGCCATGCAGGGCGGGGGTTGCTTCGCGGCGGCAGGCCCCGGGGCGAGGCTTCGCCTCCCCCGGGCAGCGCCGTCCGGCCTATTTCTTCTCGACGTTCCAGAAGGTCAGCACCGGCCCCGGCACGAAGCCGCTGACATTGCTGCGCCGGGCATAGGGCTGGTCGAACTGGCCGAGCAGCCGGTAGGGCTGCACCTCCGTCAGGCGCCTGTGCAGGGCGACCACCGCCTTCTGCTGCGCCTCCGGCCCGATCGCCTCGACATAGGCGTTGCGCAGCCGCTCGGCCTCCGCGTCGCAGGGCCAGCCGGCCCAGGCGCGGTCGCAGGCCATGTTCGTGCCGATATTGGTGATCGGCGACTGCATGGTGGCGGCGGAGGCGAAGGTGACGAAGAGGTTCCAGCCGCCCTGGTCCGGCGGGTCCTTCTTCGGCTGGCGGGAGGTCACGGTGCCCCAGTCCTGGAACTGCACATCCACGTTCATGCCGCCTTCCTTGAGGTTGGCGGCGGCGACCTCGGCCATGCGGCCGATGGCGGGAATGTCGTTGGTGGTGATCAGCACCACCTTCTCGCCCTTGTAGCCGGCCTCGGCCAGGAGCTGCTTGGCCCGGGCGACGTTCGGCTTGGCATAGGCCTCGGAACCGGCCTCCGTGCCGTTCGGGCTGCCGCAGACGAAATAGCTGCCGCAGGTCTTCCACCACTTCTCGTCGCCCACCCCGGCGGCCAGCGCGTCCTCCTGGTTCACCAGATAGGCCATGGCCAGCCGCGCCCGCGGATCGTTGAAGGGCGGGAAGAGATGGTTGGGCCGCAGCATCGCCTGGTTGGTGGTGTACTTGTCCACCACGATGCCCCGTGCGCCCTGGAGCATCGGCAGCAGGTCCTGCGCCGGCTGCTCCCAGACATCGATCTCGCCTGTCTGGAGCGCCGAGGCCGCCGTGGCCGGGTCGGGCATGATGTGCCACTCGACGCGGTCCACCTTCACCACCCGGCCGCCGGCGAGGCCGTCGGGCGGCTCGGCGCGGGGGACGTAGTCCGGGTTGCGGTCATAGACGACCAGCGCGCCCGGCCGCCAGGCCTCCTTGTTGAAGCGGAAGGGGCCGGAGCCGATGGCGGTGGTGACCGGCGTGGTGGGGTCGGTCTTCGCATCCGCTTCCCGCATGATCGCGGGGATCTGCCCGACCGCCGAGCCCAGCATGAAGGGCACGCTGCCGGTCGGCTTGTTCAGCTTCAGCGTGAAGCTGCGATCGTCCACCACATCCAGCGAGGCGGTGTACTCGCGCAGCTTGGCGCCCGCCGTGTCGCGCGTCATCCAGCGGTTCAGCGAGGCCACCACGTCGCGCGAGGTCACCGGCTGCCCATCGTGGAACTTCAGCCCGTCGCGGAGATGGAAGCTCCAGGTCAGGTTGTCCGCCGAGGTCTCGAACCGGTCCACCATCTGCGGCTTCGGCTGGAGCTGCGAATCCCAGGAGAAGAGCGTCTCGTAGATCATCGTCCCGTGGATGCGGGTGATGAGGATCGAGGCCACCACCGGGTCCAGCGTGCGCAGGTCGGCATGCGGCGCCACGCGCAGCACCTTGTCGGGCGCCGGTTGGCTGCCCCCGGTCTGGGCATGAGTGGGGAATGCCAGGGAAAGGGCCAGGGGCGCTGCGGCCATCAAGGCGGCGGCGCGACGGGAAAGGGTCATCGGCGGAGTCCAGAAGGTTCTTCCAGCGGCACGAGTGCATCACCCGTCCGCCTCCCTGTCCATGACCCCGCAGCCATCCGTCACAAAGCAAGGAGATGTTTATTCTCCCCGCCATCAGAATATTGCACGAACAAACTACGTTCATAAAATTGACCAACGTTCGATCGTCGTGCTTCATCGGCAGCCAAGAAACGGGTGCGACACGATCGCCACCCTGGCCTTCCGATGGGGTTCCGCCATGCCGCCAACACGCCGCCACATGCTTCTGTCGCTGGCCGCCCTCGGCTGCGCCAGCCTGCCGCGCGGCGTCCAGGCCGCGCCGCCCGCCGAATTCCATATCGGCTACCAGAAGATCGGCCTCCTCGTCGTCGCGCGGCAACAGCGCCTGATCGAACAGCGTCTGGCCGAGCCGGCGATCCCCGTCACCTGGTCCGAATTCGCCGCCGGGCCGCCGCTGCTGGAAGCGCTGAACGCCGGCAGCATCGACTTCGGCTATACCGGCGACGCGCCGCCGATCTTCGCGCAATCCGCCGGGGCCGAGCTGGTCTACGTCGCCGCCACCCCGCCCAGCGGCACCGGCGAGGCCATCATCGTCCGGGACGCCTCGCCGATCCGCTCGCTCGCCGACCTGCGCGGCCGCCGCGTCGGCTTCACCCGCGGCTCCAGCGCGCACAACCTGACCGTCGCGGCGCTGGAGAAGGCCGGGCTCGCCTATGGCGACATCACGCCCGTGCTGCTGAGCCCGGCGGATGCCGCCGCCGCCTTCGGGCGCGGCGACATCGACGCCTGGACGATCTGGGACCCCTTCCTGGCCCTGGCACAGGCGCGCGAGACGGTGCGCGTCCTGGCCACGGCGCCGGAGATCGCACCGACCAACTCCTTCCTGCTCGCCCGCCGCGCCTTCGCCGAACGGCATCCGGAGGTGATCGTGCAGGCGTTGGCGGGGCTGCGGCAGGCGGCCGCCTGGGCAGAGGCCAACCGGGACAGGGTCGCCGCCACGCTCTCCGAGATCACGGGCGTCGAGATCGGCGCCCAGACCGTGGCCGCCGCCCGCACCGATTTCGGCATCCTGCCGCTCAGCGACGACATCGTCGCGCACCAGCAGGCCACCGCCGACCGCTTCCTGAAGCTCGGCCTGATCCGCCGCCCCGTGCGGGTGCGCGAGGCCGTCTGGACCCCGCCCCGCACCTGAACCCGTGCCTGAACCGGCCCTTTCGACGAGCATCCCGCATGACCGACACCCCGATCCGCTTCTTCTGGTTCATCCCCACTCATGGCGACGGGCGCTATCTCGGCTCCGAGGACCAGCAGCGCCCGCCCGAGTTCCGCTATTTCCGCGAGGTCGCCCAGGCCGTGGACCGGCTGGGCTACGAGGGTGTGCTGCTGCCCACCGGCCAGAACTGCGAGGACAGCTGGATCACCGCCGCCGGCCTCGCCCCGGCCACGGAGCGGCTGAAGTTCCTCGTCGCCCTGCGCCCCGGCGTCACCACCCCGGCCTTCGCCGCGCGCCAGACCGCGGCGCTGGACCGGCTGACCGACGGGCGCCTGCTGCTCAACGTCGTGGTCGGCGGCAATCCGCGCGAGCTGGCGGCGGATGGCGTCTTCCTGCCGCATGACGAACGCTATGCCCAGGCCGCCGAGTTCCTGCGCATCTGGCGCGGGCTGCTGTCCAGCGAGCGGGTGAACCATGACAGCCGGTACTTCCGCATGGAGGACGGCCATCTGGACCTGACCGCCCTGCAGGAGCCGCATCCGCCGCTCTGGTTCGGCGGCTCCTCCGAGGCCGGGCAGGACCTCGCGGCCGAGCAGGTCGAGACCTATCTCACCTGGGGCGAGCCGGTGGCCCAGGTGGCGGAGAAGGTGGAGGCCGTCCGCCGCCGCGCCGCGCTGCGCGGCCGCCGGGTCCGCTTCGGCATCCGCCTGCACTTCATCGTGCGCGAGACCGAGGAGGAGGCCTGGAAGGCGGCGGAGACGCTGATCTCCCGCGTGTCCGACAAGGCCATCGAGGTGGCGCAGCAGCGCTTCCTGAAGGAGATGGACAGCGTCGGCCAGCGCCGCATGGCCGAACTCCATGGCGGCCGCCGCGACCGCCTCGTGGTGGCGCCCAACCTCTGGGCCGGCGTCGGCCTGATCCGCGGCGGCGCCGGCACAGCCCTGGTCGGCACCCCCGCCCAGGTCGCCCAGCGCCTGCGTGAATACCAGCAGGTCGGCATCGAGACGGTGATCGGCTCCGGCTACCCCCATCTGGAAGAAGCCTACCGCGTCGCCGAACTCCTCTTCCCCGCCCTGGGCATCGAGAACCACCGCCGCCGCCGCAAGCACGCCTCCGTCAGCAGCGAATTCGCCACCGCCGAGGCCGCCGAACACGCCCGCGCCGCGGCGTCCTGAGAGGATCGGGCCTGGGAACCGGGAGGCTCTGCCTCCCGGGCCCTCCGCTCAGGGGCACAGTGTGCCCCCGAGACCCCGCCATGAGCGCTCCGCGAGGAGGGGGATTGGGAAACCGGTCGCTTCTGGTGCAACGGCGGTCGAAGCCCCCTCCTCGCGGAGCGCTCACAGGGTTCCCAGGAACCAACGTCCCTTGGCGGGGTGTCCAGAGGGGCAGCGCCCCTCTGGCCCCGGCCAGATCCTCTCAGCTCCCGCGGGCGAGGCGGCCGTCGATGCCGGGGAGGGGTTTGCCGGCGGAGAGGTAGTCGATCAGGGAATCCTCCATTGGCGCACCGTTGTCGTAGTGTTCCAGGGCCCTGTCGCGGAAGCTGTCGTAGCCGTCGCCGCCCAGGCGCATGAAGTTGTTGGTGACGATGCGATAGGCCTTCTCGGGGTCGTAGGGCTTGCCGCCGATCTCCAGGCTCACGATGCGGTCGCCGGGCGGGCGCTGGATGTTCCAGACCACGCGCATCCCGGCCACCTGCGGGAAGCGGCCGATGCTTTCCGGGGCGCGGGACAGTCCGTTCTCCAGCGCCACCTTGATGTCCGCCCCCTTCAGCGTGGCGGTGGCGAGCGTGTTGTTGAAGGGTAGCATGGCCAGGATGTCGCCCATGGTCACCGTGCCCTCCACCAGCCCGGTGCGCATGCCGCCGCCATTGGTGATGGCGGCATCGGCCTTGGGCATGGCCGCCAGCATGGCATCGGCCATCAGGTTGCCCAGGGCGCATTCGCTGGTGCGGCAGCTCTCGTTGCTCAGCGTCGCCGGCATCGTGGTCACCGGCTTGCGGCGCAGCTCCTCCAGCGGCCTGGCATAGGTGGCGACGATGGCGGCGACCTCGGGATCGGGGGCCACGTCCGTGGTCAGCTCCCGCATCAGCCCGCGATGCGACAGCACCCGGCCCTCGGGCGAAAGATCGAGGTCCAGCCGGCCGAGATAGCGGCTGTAGCAGCCCGCCTGCACGATCCGGACGAGACCCGAGGGCCCCTGCTCCATCACCGGGTCCGGCCCCTCCGCCCCTTCCAACCCATTGGCCAGCAGCGTGTGCGAATGGCCGCCCACGATCAGGTCGATGCCCGCCACGTCGCGCGCCAGCTTGCGGTCGGTTTCCAGGCCGAGATGCGACAGCACCAGCACGGTGGCGGCACCCTGGTTCCGCAATTGCGCCAGCACCCGCTCCATCGCCGCCGCCGGGTCGCCGAAGCGCACCGTCGGGCCGGCGGAGGAGGTAACCGCCGTTTCCTGTGTGGTGAGGCCGACCACCGCCACCTTGCGCCCGCCGGCCTCCAGCATCGTCCAGGGGATCACGCGGTCGCGCAGCACGGGTTCGTCAGCGAGGTCGAGATTGGCCGAGACCACCGGAAAGGGCAGCCGCTCCAGATAACGCGCGAGATTGGCCGGGCCGTTGTCGAACTCGTGGTTCCCCAGGGTCATGGCCTGGACGCCGTTGGCCACCTGCACCGCCGCCTCGGCCGCGCCGCGATGGAGGGTGTAGAACAGCGTGCCGGTGAACTCGTCCCCGGCATCGAGCGTCAGCGGCGCATAGCCATCGGCCGTGGCGGCGGCGCGCGCTTCGCGGATCGCGGTGGCCAGGCGCGCGGCGCCGCCAAAGCAGGTCTTGCCCTCGCGGCAGGCGGCGCCGCCCGCCACGATCGGGTCGTGGTGCGAGTGGAAATCGTTGAAGTGCACGATGGAGACACGCCCCGTGGGCTCCGCCTGCGCGCGCCGGATGGCCGGGAGGGCCAGGGCAGGCAGGACCAGCGAGGCGCCGAGCAGGCGGCGTCGGGACAGGGAGACGATGTCGGGCACCGGGGAAGCCTCCAGGCCGCGAGCCGACGCGGCCGATTTGCCGATCCTTAGCCGAAAACTGGCCACGATTCGAAGGTTGGATCGGCAAGCCACAGGGAACAGGATTCGATCCGGCTCCCTGTCGACGCGTGTCAACCAGACCGCGCTTCTGGGCTATGGGTTCGGGGCGAGGCCCCGGGCGGAAATGATGGTGCGGGGGTACGAGGAATCGGATGCAGGTCTATCTGCCGATCGCCGAGATGTCGGTGGATGCGCTTCTGCTGTTGGGAATCGGCGGCGGCGTCGGCTTCCTGTCGGGACTGTTCGGCGTGGGCGGCGGCTTTCTACTGACGCCGATCCTGATCCTGATCGGCATCCCCTCCTCCGTCGCCGTCGCCTCCGGCGCCAACCAGACGCTGGGCGCCTCCGTCTCCGGCCTGATCGCGCAGTGGCGGCGCGGCAATGTCGATATCCGCATGGGGCTGGTGCTGCTGGCGGGCGGCCTCACCGGCTCCACGCTCGGCACGCAGCTCTTCGTGCTGCTGCGCCGGATGGGCCAGGCCGATCTGGTCGTGTCGCTCTTCTACATCGTCGTGCTGGGCTCGGTCGGTGCGCTGATGGTGCGCGAGAGCGTGCGCGCCATCCTGCGCCGCCGCGCCGGCATCGCGCCGAAGCGGCTGCACCAGCATTCCTGGGCGCATGGCCTGCCGCTCAAGATCCGCTTCCGCAAGTCCCGCCTCTACATGTCCGCCATCCCGCCCTTCGCCGTGGGGGCAGGCATCGGCCTGCTCTCGGCCATCATGGGCGTGGGCGGCGGGTTCATGCTGGTGCCGGCGATGATCTACCTTCTCGGCATCCCGACCTCCGTCACCATCGGCACCTCGCTCTTCCAGGTCACCTTCGTCACCGCCAGCGTGACGCTGCTGCAGGCGTTGCAGACGGGCTCGGTGGATATCGTGCTGACGCTGCTGCTGCTGCTGGGCGGCGTGGCCGGGGCGCAGTTCGGGGCCGCCTGGGGCAACCGGCTGCGGGGCGAGGAAATGCGCGCCCTGCTGGGCTCCCTGGTTCTGACGGTGGCGCTCAGCCTGCTGTGGGAACTGCTGCGAACCCCCGACAGCCTCTATGCCATCGGCCCCGTGCGGTGAGAGCCGCCGGGATGAGGAAGCCAGCCCCGGCGGAAATCCCGGCGACGGACCGGCCGGCAGTGCCCGGGCCGTGAGCTTCCGCGTTCCGGAACACGGCAGGACCCGGCCCAGGCCTGCCGCACGCCGGCTGGCCAGGGCCTTCGCGCTGGCGGCTTTCCTGCTGCCGGGCACCCTCCTGGCCCAGCCGGCAACGCCCCTGCCGCCGCCTCCGCCTCCGCCCCCCTCGCTGCAAGGTTCCCCGGCACTGGTCACCCAGCTCGGCCAGCCCAGCGTGGAGGTCACCACCGCCTTCGCCGGCACCGACGTGCTGGTCTTCGGCGCCACGGAGCGTCCTATCGGTCCCTCGGGCGACAACGTCATCGTGGTGGGACAGGGCCCGGCGCAGTCGCAGGTCGTCCGCCGCCGGACCCGTGTGCTCGGAGCCTGGATCAATGGCCGCTCCGCCCGCTTCGACGACGTGCCCTCCTGGTACGCGCTGACCGGCACGCAACCGCTCCGGAGCCTGCTGGAACAGGATGAGCGCCGCGCCCTGCAACTCGGCCTGAACGCCCTGGCGCGCCGCGCCCAGGGCAGCAGCGACCCGGACTTCCGGCAGGCGCTGGTGGACCGCAAGGCAGCCGCCGATCTCTGGCAGGAGGACAAGGCCCCGGTCGAGGTGTCCGGCGGCCGGCTTTTCCACGCCCGGCTGCCGCTGCCCTCCATCGTGCCGCCCGGGAACTACTTCGTGCAGGTGCTGCTGGTGCGCGAGGGGCGGGTCGTGGCGCGTCAGGAGCTTCCCTTCGAGGTACGGCGCGTCGGCACCGCGGCCGAGATCACGACCGTCTCCCACGAGCAGCCCTTGCTCTATGGCCTGGCCTGCATCGCCCTGGCCGCCTTCGCCGGCTGGATCGGCAGCGTTCTCTTCCGGCGCTGAAACACCGTCTTCCGGTGGTGGGACCCCGGATCGGCGTCGCGCCGTCCCACCCCCCGGGGAGAAAGGCTCCGCCTTCCCCCCAGACCCCCCATCCGCCAGGACGCTGCGCGCCCTGGACCCGGTGAGTTGGCGCCTTCTCGGCCCCGGACCGCGCCGGAGAGCATGGCTCTCCGGCGACTGCCAGCGCCACCCGTGCGGACACGGTGTTCTTCTTCTCGGGAGCCCCACCGATCCACCCGCTACCGGTCATCACCAGCGCCAACTCAAGCCCGGGGTCTGGGGACCGGCTTCGGTCCCCAGCGGAGGGGTCGGGGGAGGCGGCGCCTCCCCCGGGGCCAGCCACAGGCGCAACCCCCACCAAGGAGGATGCACCGGCCCAGCCCCGGCGCTATACGGGCCCGCATGACCGAGAGCTTCTGGGATGTGGTGGTGGTGGGTGGCGGCCATGCCGGCACCGAGGCCGCCGCCGCCGCCGCACGCTGCGGGGCCCGCACGCTGCTGCTGACCCACCGACTGGACCGGCTGGGCGAGATGTCCTGCAACCCCGCGATCGGCGGGGTCGGCAAGGGGCATCTGGTGCGCGAGATCGACGCGCTGGATGGCATCATGGGCCGGGCCGCCGACGCGGCGGGGATCCATTTCAAGCTGCTGAACGCCAGCAAGGGGCCTGCGGTGCGCGGGCCCCGCGCCCAGGCCGACCGCACCCTGTACCGGGCAGCGGTGCAGGCCCTGCTGCGGGAGGTGCCGGGCCTGACCCTGCGCGAAGGCGCGGCGGAGGGGCTGGAGCGCGATGCGTCCGGCGCCGTCTCCGCCGTGCTGCTGGCCGATGGCGAAAGGCTGCGCTGCGGCGCGCTGGTGGTGACGGCCGGGACCTTCCTGCGCGGGGAGATCCATGTCGGGCGGCGGCGCGAAGCCGCCGGGCGCGTCGGCGATGCGCCCTCGGTCGGGCTGGCCCTGGCGCTGGAGGCACTGGGCCTGCCGACCGCGCGGCTGAAGACGGGCACGCCGCCGCGCCTGGACGGGCGGACGATCGACTGGGCCGCGCTGGAGATGCAGCCGGGCGATGCGGTGCCGGAACCGCTGTCCTGGATGACGGAGCGGATCGCCAACCGGCAGGTGGAATGCGGCATCACCGCCACCACGCCGGAAACCCACGCGCTGATCCGCGCCAACCTGCACGAGGCACCGATCCATTCCGGCCAGATCACCGGGCGCGGCCCGCGCTACTGCCCCTCGATCGAGGACAAGGTGGTGCGCTTCGCGGAGCGGGAACGGCACCAGATCTTCCTGGAGCCGGAAGGGCTGGAGGACCCGACCGTCTATCCCAACGGCATCTCCACCAGCCTGCCGGCGGAGATCCAGGCGGCGATGATCGCCACCATCCCCGGGCTGGAGCGGGCGGTGATCCTGCGCCCCGGCTATGCGGTGGAATACGACTTCTTCGATCCGCGCGCCCTGCGCCCGACGCTGGAGGCCAAGGCGGTACCGGGCCTCTTCCTGGCGGGGCAGGTCAACGGCACCACGGGCTATGAGGAAGCGGCCGCACAGGGCCTGCTGGCGGGGCTGAACGCCGCCGCCCGGGCCGGGGGCGGCCGGGAGGACCGCCTGCTGCTCCGCTCCGAGGCCTATCTCGGCGTGCTGGTGGACGACCTGACGACCCAGGGGGTGAGCGAGCCCTACCGCATGCTGACGGCGCGGGCCGAGCATCGCCTTTCCCTCCGGGCCGACAATGCCGGGCTGCGCCTGACGGCGCTCGGCCTGCGCTGGGGCTGCATCGGGGCGGAACGCGCCGCCCGCTTCGCCGAGTTCGGCCGGGCGGTGGAGGCAGCCCTGCAACGCGCCCGGACCGAGAGCGCGACGCCCAGCGCCCTCAACGCCACCGGCATCCCGGTGAACGAGGACGGCAAGCGGCGCACGGTGCTGGAGGTACTCTCCCTCCCCGGCACCGATGCCGGCCTCGCCTTCCCCTGGCTGCGCGATCTCGCCCCGACCGTCCTGGCACAGTTGGAGGCCGAGGCGCTCTATGCCCCCTATCTGCGGCGGCAGGAGGCCGAGATGCGGCTGCTGGAACGGGAAGAGCGCCTGCGCATTCCCGAAGGTCTGGATTTCAGCGTGGTCCCCGGCCTGTCCACCGAGATGCGGCAGCGCCTCGATGTCGCCCGCCCCGCCACGCTGGGCAGCGCCGGTCGCGTGCCGGGCATCACCCCGGCGGGCCTCGCCGCGCTGGCTGGCCATCTGCGGCGCATGGCCGACAGGCCCCGCGGGGTGGCGGCATGACCACGGTTCCACGTGAAACGCGGGAACGGCTGGATGCCTATGCCGCGATGCTGCTGCGCTGGAACGAGCGGATCAACCTGATCGCCCCGCGCGATGCCGCCGAGTTCCGCACCCGGCATATCGAGGATTCGCTCCAGCTCCTCCCCCTCCTCCCCGACAACCAGGCGCCCGGTGCCGATCTCGGCTCGGGCGGTGGGCTGCCGGGCATGGTGCTGGCCCTGGCCGAGCCGGGGCGACTCTGGAACCTCGTGGAGTCGGACAAGCGCAAATCCGCCTTCCTCCAGGCCGTGGCCGGGGAGCTGGGGGCCAGGAACATCACCGTGCATCCGCGCCGGATCGAGGACACCACCCTCCCCCCGCTGGGCGTGCTGACCGCCCGCGCCCTGGCGCCACTCCGCCTGCTGCTGCCCTACGCGGCGCATTTCCTGGCGCCGGAGGGCATTGCCTTGTTTCCGAAGGGCAAAACCGCCGAGGCCGAGTTGACCGAGGCCACCCCCTCATGGTCCATGGCGGTGGAACGGTTCCCCAGCGGGACCGACCCTTCCGCCACTCTTCTCCGCATCTCCGGGATACGACGTGCCGGCCTCTGATACCTCTCCCCGGCGGCGTGGCCCCGGTTCCTTCCGACCGGCCCACCGCCTTGCCCTCGCCAACCAGAAGGGTGGCGTGGGCAAGACCACGACGGCGGTGAACCTCGCCACCGCCCTGGCCTCCACCGAGCGCGTGCTGCTGATCGACCTCGATCCGCAAGGCAATGCCTCCACCGGCCTCGGCAGCCCGCGCGCCCAGCGCGGCGCCGGCACCTATGCGCTGCTCACCGGCCAGAAGACCCTGGCCGAGGTGATCGCCCCGACGCAGATCCCCAACCTCTCCCTCCTCCCCGCCGACGCCGATCTCGCGGCCGCGGAGGTGGAGCTGGTGAACGAGGAAAAGCGCGAGCGCCGCCTCGTCGAGGCGCTCGATGCCGGGGGCGAGGTGCTGAAGGACTACGACCGCATCATCTTCGATTGCCCGCCCTCCCTGGGCCTGGTCACGCTGAACGCGCTGGTCGCCGCGCATTCCGTGCTGGTGCCGCTGCAGGCCGAGTTCTTCGCGCTGGAAGGCGTCTCCCAGATCGCCCGCACGCTGGACCGCGTGCGGCGCGGCCTGAACCCGGGGCTGGAGCTGGAGGGCATCGTCCTGACCATGGTGGACCGGCGCAACAACCTGTCCGAGCTCGTCGGCGCCGATGTGCGCTCCTTCTTCAAGGACAAGGTCTTCGAGACCACCATCCCCCGCAATGTCCGGGTCAGCGAGGCGCCCTCCCACGGGCTGCCGGTGATCCTCTACGATTCCCGCTCGGCGGGCGCGCAGGCCTATATCCGCCTCGCCGCCGAGCTGCTGAAGCGCGAACGCGCCCGCAAGCGCACGGCAGGCCCTGCTCCCGAGGAGGAAAAAGCCGCCGAGAAGGAGACCCCGTGAAGAAGCCTGCCCGTCTCGGCATGGGCCTGTCGGCCCTGCTGGGTGATGCCCCCGTCGCCGTCGCCACCACCGCCTCCCCCAGCGACCACCAGCGCATGCTGCCGATCGAGGCGCTGGAGCCCGGCCCCTTCCAGCCGCGCGGCCCGATGGAGCCGGAGGCCCTCCAGGAACTGGCGGAATCCATCCGGGAGCACGGCATCCTCCAGCCGATCCTGGTGCGGCCGAAGCCCGGCAGCAGCGGCGTCTGGCAGATCATCGGCGGCGAGCGCCGCTGGCGCGCGGCGCAGCTCGCCAAGCAGCACGAGGTGCCGGTCGTCGTCCGCGACTTCGACGACCGCACCGCCATGGCGGCCGGCCTCGTGGAGAACCTGCAGCGCGAGGACCTGAACCCGCTGGAGGAGGCGATCGGCTACCAGCGCCTGCTCGACGATTTCGGCCTGAAGCAGGAAACGCTGGGCCAAGCGGTGGGCAAGAGCCGCAGCCATGTCGCCAACACGCTGCGCCTGCTGAACCTGCCGGACAAGGTGCGCGCCCTGCTCTCCTCCGGCTCGCTCACCGCCGGCCATGCCCGCGCCCTGCTGACCGCCGACGATCCCGTGGCGCTGGCCGAGCAGGTGGTGACCCGGGGGCTGAACGTCCGCCAGACCGAGGCCCTGGCCGCCGCCTCCCCCGCCAAGCCCAATGCCGCGCGCGCGGTGTCCGACCCGGAGACCAAGGCGCTGGAGAAGGATCTGGGCGAGCGCCTCGGCCTGGGCGTGGCCATCCGGCGCTCCGGCAAGGGCGGCAAGCTGGTACTGTCCTGGCGGGATCTCGACCAGCTCGAAACCGTCCTGCGCCTGCTGAAGCCCGGTACGGCGCCGCATCCGGGCGACGCCTGACGCCGGGCGGCTGCCCGCGCGAGATCAGATGAGCGGATGGCGGGGGCGTGGCGAGGCTCCCGCCAACCGCGTCCGGCCCCGGGGCCGGACGCCCTCCGCCTTCCGCGCCGCCAGGGGTTCCGGCAGTCGCGGGCCGCTGGAACGGGTCCGCAGGTCGCGGGCCGCCTGCTCCAGCACATCCCCGAAAAGCTCCAGCACATCGGGATGCAGCTCTTCCAGGAGACGCTGGATGCCTTCGACCACCAGCCAGTCCCGGACCAGCCGGGCCTCTGCCTCCTCGGCGGAAGGCAGGCGAGTGGTTCCCCTGTCGGCCAGGGCCGGAACCGGCCCTTCAGGCTCCAGGGAGGAGATCAGCGAGGGCTGCGGCAGGGCTTCGCGCATGTCTGGCTCCGGGCTCGATGAAGATCATCGAACGTGCGGGGCAGGATGCGGGCCTTCCCCGGGCATGGCTGTATCGGACCGCACAGAAAGGCCTTCTTCCGGCCATCTTTCGGGCCGATCTGGCGGCAGCGGGCTGCGTCAGCGCCGGGCGAGCGCCGCCGCCCTCCGGGCCAGGGCCATCACCGCCTCCCGCGCGACGGCGCGGTCAGGCACCGGCTTTCCGGTGCCGCCGGATTTCACCCGCGCCTCGGCGCGCAGCAGCATCGCGCCCATCTCGGCCAGGGCAGGCGGCCGCCAGATCCGCAGCGCGCGTTCGAAACCGGGCTTGTCGCGAAAGAAGACCGGGGGACGCAGGGCCTGCATGGCCGTGCCGGGGGGCTGCCCCGCCGCCACGGCCAGTGCCGCCAGATGCAGCCTCTGCACATGCCGCAACGCGGCGCGGATCGCCGCCACCGGGTTGAGCCCTTCGGAAAAGGCGCCATCCAGCAGGGCATCGGTGCGGGGCACGTCGCCCGCCGTGGCGTTGAGCAGCGCCTCGCCGATCTCGGCGCTGATCCCCTCGTCCAGGCAGGCGAGGACATCTTCCTCCCCCACCATGCCGCCGGGGCCGACATAGAGGGCGAGCTTCTCCAGGCTGCGCCGCATCAGGCGGCGGTCCTCGCCCAGCCGTTCGCTCAGCCAATCTAGGGCGGAGGGCTCCACCTTCACCCCTTCCTCGCGCAGGATCTCGCCGATGCTGGCGGTCAGCGCCTCGCCGCGCTCGCGCCAGCATTCCACCGCCACCGCCTCGCCCGGCCCTTCGGCCAGGGCCCGCAGGCGGGAGGATCGCGGCAACTCGCCCGCCTCCAGCACCACCAGCGCCTCGCCGCGCCCGGCCAGCACCTCCCGCGCCGCCGGGGCCAGGGCATCCGTGGCATCGCGCACGCGCACGAAGCGCCGCCCGCCGGTCATGGCCAGCGCCGCCGCCTCGCCCGCCAGGGCGCCGCCCCGCTGCGCCTGGTCGCGTGCCAGCTCCGCCACGCGGAAGGGATCGTCACCGCCCACCACGGCCTTCAGCAGCGCATCGGAACGCTCCCGCACTAGGCCAGGATCGTCACCATAGAGCAACACGAGCCGCGCGGCGCCGGGATCGCGCAGGAAAGCGGCGACGCGGCGGGCCTCGATCTTGGGCATGGCGCCGCTCCTTCAGCTCCGCCGACGGAAGGACCGGATCAGGCCTTCCGGCTCGCCGCCTGCGACGACAGGGCGATGGCGACCTTCTCCACGATGTCGCTGGAAATCAGGTCGATCAGCCGGCGCTGCGCCGCCTCGGAGGCGACATCGGCCGCGAAGAACTGGTTGTCCGGCAGGTTCCAGGCATCAGCGCTCGTCTCGGCGCCGCTGGCCACCAGCACCGGCGGCACCGCGGCCGTATAGAGCTGCCAGGGAGCCGTGACGACATAGCGGGAGCGGGTGGCCGCGCCATCCCGGCGGAAGCCCTCCTGCTCCACGCCGATCTGCAGCGCGGCCCTCAGGTCATAGCGCGGCGTCACACCATAGCCGGAGCCCAGCCGGTGCTGCAGCGTCCGGCGCAGGAGCTGCCCGCTGCGCTCGGGGATCAGGGCGACCTGCACGGAGGCCAGTTCCTCCCGCGTGGCACCGGCGGCGGCCGACTGGCCGCCCGGCGCATAGAGCGGACGGAAGCCGCAGCCGCCGAGCAGCCCCGCCACGCCGCCCATCGTCACACCCAGAAGGGCCCGCCTGCTCCAGCGCTCGCGCAAGTCTTTCCCCCTCAAACGACGAAGTTGACGATACGGCCGGGCACGTAGATGCGCTTGCGCACCGGCTTGCCGGCGATGGCGCGCTGCACGTTCTCCTCGGCCTCCGCCGCCGCGACCACCGCGGCTTCCCCGGCCCCCGCCGGCACCTGGATCGTGGCGCGCAGCTTGCCCAGCACCTGCACGGCGATGGTCATGCTCTCCGCCACCAGCAGCGCCGGATCGGCCTCGGGCCAGCCCAGCTCCGCCACCAGCTCCGCCCCACCGGGGCGCAGCATCGACCACAGCTCCTCCGCCAGATGCGGCATGGCCGGGGCGATCAGCCGGGCCAGTGCCTCCAGCCCCTCGCGCCGCGCGGCACCGTCGGCATCCTTCGCCGCTTCCAGCGTGTTGGCGAATTCGTGGATGCGGGCCACGCCGACATTGAAGGCGAAGCTCTGCCAGGAATCGCTCACTGCCGCGATGGTGCGGTGGGTTGCCTGGCGCAGCGTCCGGCCGGCTTCACCCGGCTCGACGCCCGGCGCAGGCAGCTCGCCCACCGCATTGCTCACCAGCCGCCACAGGCGCTGCACGAAGCGGTGCGCGCCGGTGACGCCGCCTTCCGACCATTCCATGTCGCGGTCCGGCGGGTTGTCGGACAGGATGAACCACCGCGCCGTGTCGGCGCCGAAGCGGTCGATGATCGCGCCCGGATCAACCGTGTTGTTCTTCGACTTCGACATCTTCTCGCCGCGGCCGATCGTGACGGCCTCGCCCGTCGCCTTCGCCGCGGCGGTCCCATCGGGGGCGATCTCCACCTCCTCCGGATAGAGCCAGCGCCCGTCTGCGGCGCGGTAGGAAGCGTGCGTCACCATGCCCTGGGTGAACAGCCCGGCGAAGGGCTCGGGCGTGGCCACCTTGCCCATGCCGTGCAGCGCGCGGGTGAAGAAGCGCGAATAGAGCAGGTGCAGGATCGCGTGCTCGATGCCGCCGATATACTGGTCCACCGGCATCCAGTGGTTCACCGCCTCCGCCACCAGCGGCGTCGCCGCGCGCGGCGCGGTGAAGCGGGCGAAGTACCAGGAGCTGTCCACGAAGGTGTCGAAGGTGTCCGTCTCGCGCCGCGCCTTCGCGCCGCATTGCGGACAGCTCACATGCTTCCAGGTCGGATGGTGGTCCAGCGGGTTGCCGGGCTTCGAGAAGTCCACATCCTCCGGCAGCCGCACCGGAAGCTGCTCCGCCGGCACGGGCACGACGCCGCAGGCCTCGCAATGGATCGCCGGGATCGGGCAGCCCCAGTAGCGCTGGCGGGAGACACCCCAGTCGCGCAGGCGCCAGTTCACCACGCCACGGCCGGCGCCCTTCTCCTCCAGCGCATCGATCGCGGCGCGCTTGGCGGCGGTGGTGTCCAGGCCGTCCAGGAAGCCGGAATGGATCATCACGCCATCCTCGGTGAAGGCGGTATCGCCCACCGTGAAGGAAGCGGCGTCCGCGCCCTTCGGCAGCACCACCGGCGTGACGCCCAGCCCGTATTTCCGCGCGAAGTCGAGGTCGCGCTGGTCATGCGCCGGGCAGCCGAAGAGCGAGCCCGTGCCGTATTCCATCAGCACGAAATTCGCGATCCAGACAGGGAAGCTCACACCCTCGATGAAGGGGTGCCGCACCCGGAAGCCCGTGTCGAAGCCGCGCTTCTCCGCCTGCTCGATCGCCGCCTCGGAGGTGCCGGCGGAGCGGCATTCGGCGATGAAGGCGGCAGCCCCCGGATCGCGCGCCGCGGCCGCGGCGGCCAGCGGATGCTCGGCGGCGACCGCCAGGAAGCTCATGCCGAAGAGCGTGTCCGGCCGGGTGGTGAAGACCTCCACCTCCGGAATGCCGTCCACCGGCTCCTCCAGCGCGAAGCGCACGCGCGCCCCCTCGCTGCGGCCGATCCAGTTCGCCTGCATCGTCCGCACGCGCTCGGGCCAGCGCTCCAGCCCGTCCAGCGCCTGCAACAGCTCCGGCGCGAAGCGGGTGATGGACAGGAACCACTGGCTCAGCGACTTCTTCTCGACCGGCGCGCCGGAACGCCAGCCGCGCCCGTCGATCACCTGCTCGTTGGCCAGGACGGTGCCGTCCACCGGGTCCCAGTTGACCCAGCTCTCCTTGCGCTCGACCAGCCCGGCCTTCCAGAAGTCCAGGAACAGCGCCTGCTGCTGGCCATAGTATTCCGGGTCGCAGGTGGCGAACTCGCGGCTCCAGTCCAGGCTCAGCCCCATGCGCTTCAGCTCGGCGCGCATCGCGTCGATATTGGCATAGGTCCACTTCGCCGGATGCACGCCGCGGTCGCGCGCCGCGTTCTCCGCCGGCAGGCCGAAGGCGTCCCAGCCCATCGGGTGCAGCACGGCATGGCCGGTGGCGCGCTTGTGCCGCGCGATCACGTCGCCCAGCGTGTAGTTCCGCACATGCCCCATATGGATCTTGCCCGAGGGGTAGGGGAACATCTCCAGCACATAGGCCTTGGGCTTCGTGCCGTCGGGCACGTCGGGAACGGCGAAGCAGCCGCGTGCCTCCCATTCCGCCTGCCAGCGCGGTTCGGCAGCGGCGAAGTCATAGCGGGCGGGCGTGGAGGCGTCAGTCATCTCGTTCCGGCTGTCTCAGCAGAGGCGCGGCCGGGGTCGCCCGGCCTTTCCGGAAGCCGCCGCCGGGCCGCGAAGCCCCGTGGGAAAGCCTGGAAGAGCCCGGCATCCGGCCGGAAGTGCCGCCAGGATTAAGCCGCCTGGAAGACGGTGGGAAGGGCGAGGATCGGGAAGCAGAGTTAACCTTTCGGATTGCATCCTCTAGGATAGGAAGCGAAAATCGAAACACGTCTCAGTTGTGGAACCTGAATGACCTCTGTCACCGCGTGCCGGACGCAACCGGCATGCACCGGCATGGCGGAAGACGCGGCCGGCCGCCCCGAGGACTCCCAGGTGGCCGGAAGCATCCCGCATGGCACGACGGGGGCCACGGCATCGCCATCGTCCGCCGCCCCATCCTCTGCCCCATCCTCTGGGCCCTCCAACGAGGACCGCGCGGCGGCCCATCGCTTCCGGGCGGTGGTGGACAATGTCGCCGAGGGGATCGTGGTGGCGGATGCGGCCGGCCGGATCACCTACGCCAACCGCAAGATGTTCGACATCCTGGGCTGGACGCCGGAGGATCTGCTGGGCCGCAACGTCGCCATCCTGGTGAACTCCCAGGAGGCGGGCCAGCACCACGGCTACATGACGCGCTACCGCGAAAGCAGGGCGCCGCGCGTCATCGGCATCGGGCGGGAAACCATCGCCCGGCATCGCGACGGGCGGCCGGTGCCGATTCATCTGAGCCTGTCCGACGTGGAGATGGACGGCGGGCAGCACTTCGTCGCGGTGATCCGCGACAACACGGCCCTGCACGCCGCCGCCGCCCGCATCGAGCGCCTCGCCTATGTGGACGAGCTGACGGGGCTGCCCAATCACGGCCGGCTGCGGGAGATGCTGGCCGCGCATCTCGGACGGCCTGGCGCCACCGCCACGCTGCTGCGGCTGCGGATGGAAGGGCTGGACAAGATCGTCGCCGCCACCGGCCGGCAGACCGGGCAGGAGGCCGTGCGCGCCGTAGCCGGGCGGATCACGCCGCTGCTGCCCGGCGATGCCCTGCTGGCGCGGTCGGGGGAGGAAGGCTTCGACATCCTGCTGACCGATCCCGTCGCCCAGTCCCAGGCCGAGGCCCTGGCGTCGCGGATCGGGGAGGCGATGGAAGGCATGGCCCTGGCGCCGGGCGGCACGCCGCTGCCCGCCCTGGCCATCGGCCTGGCCCGGGCGCCGGAGGACGGCCCCTCGGCCGAGGCGCTGCTGGAGGCCGCCACGGTGGCGCTGCTGGAGGCCCGGCCCCAGACGCCGCGGGGAGCCTCCGGCCAGGTCCGGCGCTTCGTCGCGCCGATGCGCGCGGCGACCCGGCACCGCTTCGCCCTGTTCCAGGACCTCCACCGGATGCTCGATGCCGGGCCGGAGGCCGGCCTCTTCGTCGAGATCCAGCCCCGCTACACCGCCGCCGGCAAGGCGCTGACCGGCGGCGAGGCCCTGATGCGCTGGCGACGGGCGGATGGCCGCCTCGTCCCGCCCGGGGAGTTCATCCCGGTGGCCGAGGAGACCGGGATGATCCGCGGCCTGACCGACCGGCTGCTGGAACGGGTCGCCCCGCTGCTGCCGGTGCTTCCGCCCGGGCAGCGGATCGGCATCAACCTGCCGCCCATCTGCCTCGCCAACGGCCATTTCGCGGCGCGGCTGGAGGAAAGGCTGGCGCATTGCCGCAGTTCCGGCGACCGGCTGGTGATCGAGGTGACCGAGGGTGCGCTGGCCGGGGAGCCCGCGCCGCTGGAACGCAACCTGACGGCGCTGCGCCGGATCGGCTGCCGCATCGCCATCGACGATTTCGGCACGGGCTATTCCTCCCTGTCGCGGCTGCGCGACCTGCCGATCGACGAGCTGAAGATCGACCGCTCCTTTGTCCAGGCCGCCGCCACCGGCCCGCGCGGGGCCGATTTCCTGCAGGCCATCGCCGCCATGGGCCTGGCGCTCGGCCTGCATCTGGTGGCCGAAGGGGTGGAGACGGAAGCCGAGCTCGCCATGGTGCGGCAGGTCGGCTGCCACGAGGTCCAGGGTTGGCTCTGGGGCCGTGCCATGCCGGTGGAACGCTTCCTGGCCCTGCCCACGGCATGATCCTGGCGTCGTGCCCGGCGGCTGCCCCCGGAGGCAAGGCTCCGCCTCGCCCCCGGAACCCCCACTCCGCCGGGGACCGGAGCCGGTTGCCGGAGAGCCATGCTCTCCGGCGCGATCCGGCCGCGGCAAGCGCCAACCCACCGGGTCAAGGGCGCGCAGCGTCCTGGCGGATAAGGGGGGCGGGGGGAAAAGGCGGAGCCTTGTCCCCCGGGACAGAGCGACGCCGAACGCAAGGACCCGCCGGCAGGGGCTCGCCTTTCCGCCGATCCGGGGCACCATGGCGGTCATGAACCAGCCCGCTTTCGGTACGCCCTGGCCCAGCCCCGCCGCCGCCGGCTTCGACCCCACCCGCTTCGCCCGCGTGCTGAACCGCGCGCAATCCCTGGGCAGCGAGGGGCTGCTGGTGCTGCGGGAGGGCCGCACCGTCGGCAGCATGGGCAACCCGGCCTGGAAGGCGAATACCCGCTCGATCCGGAAATCCATCCTCTGCGCCCTGATCGGCATGGCGGTGGCGGAAGGACGGATGGACCTGTCGGCGACGCTGGAATCCCTGGGCATCGACGACCGGGAGGGGCTCTCGCCGGTGGAACGCGGCGCCACGGTGTACGACCTGCTCACCGCGCGCTCCGGGGTCATGCATCCGGCCGGCTACGAGAGCGACTGGATGAAGCAGATCAAGCCGCCGCGCCACGCCCATCCGCCCGGCACGCGCTGGACCTACAACAACTGGGACTTCAACGCCCTCGGCACGATCTACGAGCGCACGACCGGCCAGGGCATCCCGGAGGCCTTCGCCGACCGGCTCGCCGGGCCACTGGGGATGCAGGATTTCGCGGCCGGCGACGCCTTCCATGTGCCATCGGCCGAAAGCCTCCACCCGGCCTATCCGATCCGCCTTTCCGCCCGCGACCTCGCCCGCTTCGGCCAGCTTTGGCTGCAGGAAGGGCAATGGGGGGAGGAACAGCTCGTGCCGGCCGACTGGGTGCGGGCCTCCGTGCGGCCCATCTCCAATGCGGGCGATGACGGCGCCTATGGCTGCATGTGGTGGCTCTGCCGCGACGGCATCCACCTGCCCGGCGTGATCCTGCCACGCGATGCCTATTCGGCGCGCGGCTGGGGCGGGCATTTCCTGCTGGTGCTGCCAAGCCTCGCCCTGGTCGTGGTCCATCGCGCGCAGACGGAAACCGAACCCTTCCGCACCGTGAGCAAGCCGGCGATGGGGCTTCTCACCGCCGCGCTGCTCGACTCCCTGGTCTGAGGAAACGCCCCATGGAACTCGATTCGCTGTTGCTGGAACGCCGGGTGGACGCGCTGCTGGCCCCCTGGCGGGATCGTGTGGGGCCCGGCGTGGCGCTGGGCGTGGTCCGCAAGGGGGAGCTGGTGCTGCACCGGGGCGCCGGGCTCGCCAGCATCGAGCACGGCGTGCCGATCGGACCGGGCACCCGCTTCCGCATCGCCTCGGTCAGCAAGCAGTTCACCTGCGCCGCGATCCTGATGCTGCGGGAGGAAGGGAAGCTCTCGCTGGACGACCTGGCGCGGCGGCACCTGCCGGACCTGCCCGATCTCGACCCCGGCATCACCGTCGCGCACCTGATGCACAACACTTCCGGCATCCGCGACATGCTGGAGATCCAGCGCCAGGGCGGCGCCGATCTCGGCACGGCGGTGGACCAGGCCACGCTGCTGGAGGGCATCCGCCGCCAGCGCCGGCTGAACTTCGCGCCCGGGTCGCGCTTCCTCTACAGCAACAGCAACTTCCTGCTGCTCGGCCGCATCGTCGAGCATCTGTCCGGCGAGCCCCTGCCCGCCTTCCTGGAACGGCGGATCCTCGCGCCGCTGGGCATGAGCGACACGCGGATGGTGGAGGACCCCTACGAAGCGGTGCCGCATCTGGCCACCGGCTATCGCCCCGGGGAGGGCGGCGGCTGGGCGCGCGCGCCGCACGGCTTCCGCATCGGCGGGGAGGGCGGGCTGGTGTCCAGCGTCGAGGACCTGGCGCTCTGGGACCGCAACTTCACCACCCGGCGCCTGGGCGCGGACTGGCTGGACGCGCTTTCGGAGCAGACGCCCTTCAACAACGGGCACGAGAACTTCTACGCACGCGGCCTGATCGTGCGCGGCTATCGCGGGGTGCGGACGGTCGGGCATTCCGGCCTCTGGCCCGGCTACCGCACCGAGTTCCTGCGCGTGCCCGGCCACGAGGTGACGGTGATCGCTATCACCAACGACAGCACCGCCGATCCCGGCGCCCTGGCGAAGCGGGTGCTGGACGTGATCCTGGAGGAACGGCCGGGCATCCGCCCGGCGCGGGCCCTGCCCCCGCGCGGCGAGCTGGTGGCGCTGACCGGCCGCTACCTGGACCCGGACAGCACCACCACGCTCGACATCGCGGCAACCGGGGATGGCGGGGCCACGCTGTCGCTGAACGGCCTCGCCGTGAAGGCCGTGGCGGCGCCGGACGGGCGGCTGATGTCGCCCGCCAGCAGCACCGCGCTCTTCATCCGACCGCTGGGGCCGGAGCTGATCGAGGTGGAGCAGGATGCCGGGCATGTCGCGCGCTGGCACCGCGTGGCCCCCGGTGGCGCCCTGCCACCCGGCCTCGCCGGCACCTGGCGCAGCGAGGAGATGGACGCGGTCTGGACCATCGCGCCGGAGGGCGACGGCTTGGCGGTGCGGGTGCGCGGCCCAGTGGTCTCGGCCGGCCCCTGGCGGGTCGAGGCGGTCGAGGGCGATGTGGTGCGCGTGCATGTGCCGGGCACGCTCATGGATGGCTGGCTGGACGTGCGGCTGCTGCGCGACGCGGCCGGGGCGCCCATGGGGCTGGAGGTCCATGGCGGCCGGGCAAAGCGGGTGGCCTATCAGCGACTCGGCTGAAAGCCGGTGCGGGAAGCACGGCGCCGGATGTGGAACGGGGGGAAAGGCCGCGACTTTCCCCCCGGATCAGGGAGCGGTTCCGGCAGGCGGGCGCCTCAGCCCTTCCCCGCCTTGGCCTTGGCCAGTTCCTCCTTCACCGCGGCCAGTTCCTCGCGCAGCAGCTCGACCTCGCTCGGCGGGGCGGAGCCTTCGCGGCGCGTGCCGCTGAAGGGGCTGAAGAGGGTCATGGCGCGTTCCATCATCGCCATGTTCTGCTTGCCCAGCTCCTCGAAGCCGGCGAAGGGCGTGGGGAACGGGGTCAGGCCGCCCATCGCCTCCACGGAACGGCGGATCTGCTCCTGCTGCTGAGCGAAGCCGGTCATCACCGTTTCCAGGTAGCGCGGCACCACGGTCTGCATGTTGCCGCCATAGAGGCCGATCAACTGGCGCAGGAAGGAGGTCGGCAGCATGGCGCTGCCCTTCGATTCCTCCTCGACGATGATCTGCGTCAGCACCGAGCGGGTGATGTCGTCGCCCGACTTGGCATCATAGACGACGAAGTCGCGCCCGGCCCGGACCATCTGGGCGAGGTCCTCCAGGGTGACGTAGGAGCTGCTCTCGGTGTTATAGAGGCGGCGGTTGGCGTATTTCTTCACCACCACCGGCGGCTTGGCCGGCTGGGAAGGCCCCTGGCCCGGCGCCTGACTGGACCCGGTGGCGTCGTCATCCGGCATTTCGCGGAGCCTCGTTGGTTCGACCATGTGGGCACCCTCCCTGTTCTTTGGCCTTCATGCTAGCCCCACTATGCGGCGGCGCGAAAGGGTTGTGCGCAGGAGGATGGATGTCGCACCCCGATGAGGGGGATCGGGAGCATGAGACGCGGACGCTGGAACAGCTGGCCGAGGACTGGATCACCCTGTGGCAGACGGAAATCGCCGGATGGATGACCGACCCGGAGCTGGCGCGGATGCTGGCCGCCTGGATGTCGCAGGGCGCGGCAGGCTGGGCCGGCGTGGCTCCAGGCGGGAATTCCGGCGGGACATCCAACGGCCCTCCCAATGGGCCGATGGGCATGCCCGGCGCGGGATGGCCCACGGGATGGCCCGCAGGGGGCTGGCCCACGGGAGGTTGGCCCATGGGCTGGCCCGCCGCCGGGGCGATGCCGCCTCATGAGCTCGGCCCCTTCGCAGCCTTCTTCCGCGCCCAGCCCCCAGCCGGACCCTCCGGCTTTCCGCCGGGGGCCGCGTCCCCTGCCCCTCCACCTCCTGCTGGCGGGGTGGCGGGCGCAGCTGGCGCTGGCGATGGTTCCGCCGCACTCGTCGAGATCCTCCTGCGACGCGTGGCAGAGCTGGAGCGGCGCCTGGCCGGTCTCGGCCCGGACCCGGCGGGAGGCGCTGCGCCTGCTGGGCGACCTCGACGCGTCCGGGTCAAGCGCCGATGAGCTGCGGGCCGCGGTGGCGCGCCGCATCCTCGACCTCGACTCGGGGCTGATCGGCGGCCTCGCGGCCTATCGCCGGCAGCCGCCGTCCCCGGACCGCCCGGGGCATCCCGTCCTCTGGCAGGAAGGCGCCAGCCGGCTGCTGGACCATGGGTCGCCCGGGGCCACCGGCCCCACCCTGCTCTTCGTGCCCTCCCTGGTGAACCGGGCCTGGGTGCTGGACCTGATGCCCGGGCATTCGATCCTGGCCTGGCTGGCGGAACAGGGCGCGCGCCCCCTGCTGCTGGACTGGGGCTATCCCGGCGATGTGGAGCGGGGGATGGACCTGACCGGCTTCGTCGCCGGGCGGCTGGAACGCGCCCTGGCGGCGGCGCCCGGGCCGGTGGTGCTGGCGGGCTATTGCATGGGCGGGCTGCTGGCCCTGGCGGCGGCGATGCGGCGGCCGGACCGGGTGCGCGCCCTCGCCCTGCTCGCCACGCCCTGGGACTTCCATGCGGGGGATCAGGCGCCCCGCGCGCGCAGCCTCGCCGGCCTGCTGCCGCTGCTGGAGCCGATGCTCGCCACCACGGGCACCCTGCCGGTCGAGGTGATCCAGGCCCTCTTCGCCCAGCTCGATCCGTTCGGCGTGGCGCGCAAGTTCCGCGCCTTCGCCCGGCTGAAGCCGGGTTCCGAGCGGGCGGCGCATTTCGTGGCGCTGGAGGACTGGCTGAACGACGGCGTCCCCCTGCCCGCCCCGGTGGCGCGGGAATGCCTGGGCGGCTGGTACGGGCAGAACACCTCCGCCCGCCTGCAATGGCGCGTGGCGGGCGAGGCCGTCGATCCGGCGCGCTGGCAGGGCCCGGCCTTCGTGGCCATCCCGCACCGCGACCGCATCGTGCCGCCCGACAATGCCCGCGCCCTGGCCGAGGCCCTGCCCGGCGCGGTGCGGCACGACGCGGCGGCGGGGCATATCGGCATGGTCGCCGGGCGCACGGCCGAAACGGCACTGTGGCGGCCGCTGCTGGACTGGGTGCGCGGGCTGGGATGACCGGGCGGCCGCGCGCTGCCTTCGTGCGGGCTCAGGGCCCGATGCGCCGGCTCCGTTCCCGCAACGCCTGGACGATGCCGAGCAGGCTGATCCCGACCCAGAAGAACTCCATCAGCGCCGAGGCGAGGTTGAAGTTCCGCGACAGGGACAGGGCGATCAGCCCCGAACCGCAGAGGTTGATGAGCGGGAAGGCCAGGCCGGTCGCGGCCAGGAGACGGGCCTGGGTCAGGAAGTAGGCCGCCACCACCATCAGCGTCCCGATGGAGCCCACGAGATCCACCAGGGTCAGCCGTTCCAGCAGTTCCGTCATCCCGCCCCGTCATCCACTTCGCAGCCGGCGCGCTCTACAACGGAGCACGGATCGCCGTACAGGCCAGGAGGAAAACCCAGGGGGCAACCCCATCTCCGCTGCGGCGTCCTGCCCCTGGTGCAACCCGTCGAAGGAGGTCTCCCATGCCCGCCCGCCAGCACTATGCCCCGCCCGGCCCCCTCGGCTTCGGCGGCGCGCCCCTGGGCAACATGTTCGAGCGTGTCTCCGATGCCGATGCCACAGCCACGCTCCAGGCCGCCTGGGACTGCGGCATCCGCTACTTCGACACCGCACCGGAATATGGGCCCGGCATTTCCGAGCACCGCTTCGGCGAGTTCCTGCGCAACCACCCGCGCGACGGGTTCGTGCTCTCCACCAAGGTCGGGCGGCTGCTGCGGGCCGATGCCAGCAAGGGCGGGCGGCACGGGCCCTTCGTCGCCGGCCTGCCCTTCCGGGTGGACTACGACTACACCGCCGACGGCACCCGCCGCTCGATCGAGGACAGCCTGCAGCGCCTGGGCCTGGCCCGCATCGATGTGGCCTATATCCATGACTGCGCCGAGGACGCGCATGGCCCCCGCTGGCGCGAGGTCTTCGACACCGCGATGAAGGGCGCCGCCATGGCGCTGACGAAGCTGCGGGAGGAAGGCGTGATCCGCGCCTGGGGCCTGGGGGTGAACCGGGTCGAGCCCTGCGTCCTGGCGCTGGAACAGGCCGATCCGGATGTCTTCCTGCTGGCCGGCCGCTACAGCCTGCTGAACCAGCCGGCACTGGAGGAGCTTTTCCCCCGCTGTGCCGAGCGGGGCGCGCATGTGGTGGTGGGCGGCCCGTACAATTCCGGCCTGATCGCCGGCGGCCGGAACTTCGAGTACCAGGAAGCCTCCGCCGAGAAGGTCGCCGCGCGCGACCGCCTCGCCGCCATCGCGAAGGAGCATGGCGTGGACCTGCGCGCCGCCGCCCTGCAGTTCTGCGCCGCGCCGGAGGTGGTCTGCTCCGTGATCCCCGGCACCAAGAACCCGCAACGGGTGCGGGAGAACGTGGAACTGATGCGCCAGCCCATCCCGGCCGGTTTCTGGCAGGCGCTGAAGCAGGACGGGATCCTGCCCGAGGCGGCGCCCGTGCCGGGGGGATAGGGGACGGGTTTTCCCGCGCCTGCGATCACGCGCTAACCTCTCCTCCCTGAACAGGATCGAAGGCGGGGCTGGCGTGGATCTCGGGCTCAAGGACAAACGGGCGATCGTGTGCGGCGCAAGCCGCGGCATGGGCCGGGCCATCGCCCTGGCCCTGGCGCGGGAGGGCATGGTGCTGACCATCGCCGCCCGCACCCCGGACACCATCCAGGCGGCCGCCGCCGCCATCGCGGCGGAAACCGGTGCCCGCGTCACCCCCGTCGCGGCGGACCTGACCACCGAGGCCGGGCGGGCCGCCGTGCTGGCGGCCTGCCCGGAGCCGGATGTGCTGGTGAACAACGGCGACGGCATGCCGCCCGGCGACTTCCGCGACTGGGACCGCGACACCTGGATGCGGGCGCTGGACATGATGATGCTCTCGCCGATCCAGATGATCCGCGGCGTGGTGGACGGCATGATGGCGCGCGGCTTCGGGCGGATCGTGAACCTCGCCTCCCGCAGTGTGAAGTCGCCGCATGCGGAGCTGGGCCTGTCCAACGGCGCGCGGGCCGGACTGGTGAATTTCTGCGCCGGGCTGTCGCGGCAGACCGTGGCCCGGGGCGTCACCATCAACAACGTCCTGCCCGGCATCGTGGCGACGGAGGCGCAGGAGGCCCATGTGCGCGGCCTCGTCGCCATGACCGGCCGCCCCTACGAGGCGATCTGGGCCGAGCGCGCCGCCGCCAACCCGGCGAAGCGCTACGGCACGGCAGAGGAGATCGCGGCCGCCGTGGCCTTCCTCTGCTCCGCCCAGGCGGGCTTCATCACCGGGCAGAGCCTGCTCGCCGATGGCGGCCAGTTCCCAGGCTGCTTCTGAGCCTTACGCTGAACGGAACCGGGGGATTTCCTCTCGGCTTCCGAACAAATCTCCCCGCTGTCACGGCGGGGTGCCTTGCCGCCCTCCCAGGGGCGGACCAAGATCAGCCCTAAACCTTGGGGAAGGACCGCTACCATGGACGATATCGTCATCGCCTCCGCCATGCGCACGCCCGTCGGGGCGTTCAACGGCGCCTTCGCCAGCCTCCCGGCCCATGCGCTGGGCGCCATCGCCATCAAGGCGGCGCTGGAGCGGGCCGGCATCCGCCCGGAGGAAGTGGACGAGGTGATCCTGGGCCAGGTGCTCACCGCCGGCGCCGGGCAGAACCCCCCGCGCCAGGCGGCGGTGCATGCCGGCATCCCGGTGGAGCGCACCGCCTTCGGAATCAATCAGGTCTGCGGCTCGGGCCTGCGCAGCGTGGCGCTGGCGGCGCAGCAGATCGCCACGGGCGATGCCGGCATCGTCATCGCCGGCGGCCAGGAGAGCATGACCCAGTCGCCGCACTGCGCGAACCTCCGCGCCGGCCAGAAGATGGGCGACCTGTCGCTGGTGGACACGATGATCCGCGACGGGCTCTGGGAGGCCTTCAACGGCTATCACATGGGCAACACGGCGGAGAACGTGGCCCAGAAGTTCCAGATCACGCGCGAGCAGCAGGACGAGCTCGCCTACAACAGCCAGCGCAAGGCGGGCGAGGCGCAGAAGGCCGGCCGCTTCACCGACGAGATCACGCCCGTCACCATCAAGGGCCGCAAGGGCGACACGGTGGTGGAGAAGGACGAGTATCCCAAGCCCGAGACGACGATGGAGATCCTGGCCAAGCTGCGCCCGGCCTTCTCCAAGGACGGCACGGTCACGGCGGGCAATGCCTCCGGCATCAACGACGGCGCGGCCGCCATCGTGGTGATGAAGGGCTCCGAGGTGGCGAAGCGCGGGCTGACGCCGCTGGCCCGCATCGCCTCCTGGGCCACGGCGGGGGTGGACCCGACCATCATGGGCACCGGGCCGATCCCGTCCTCCCGCCGCGCGCTGGAGAAGGCGGGCTGGAACATCCAGGACCTCGACCTGATCGAGGCGAACGAGGCCTTCGCCGCCCAGGCCTGCGCCGTGAACAAGGATATGGGCTGGGACCCGGACAAGGTGAACGTCAATGGCGGCGCCATCGCCATCGGCCATCCGATCGGCGCCTCGGGCGCCCGCGTGCTGACCACCCTGCTGCACGAGATGAAGCGGCGCGGGGCGAAGAAGGGCCTCGCCACCCTCTGCATCGGCGGCGGCATGGGTGTCGCCATGTGCGTCGAGGCCCCCTGAGGAGGCCATCTGAGAAGGTTCCGGCACGGCCGGCGGTCCGTTTGACCGCCGGTCCGGTGCCTTGTCTGCCGTGGGACGGAACCCTGCCGCCGATGCGGCACTCCGCCCCCTGGCACCCCTGACCCGTCAGAACCTTCCAGGACCATCCGGCGCTAGCGGGACGCCTCCCGCGCTCTGCCGGAAGTCCCGCCTTCCTACTCCGAAGACATGGCCGCCTCAGCGAGGCGTCTCGGTCCCCAGATCTCCCTCGCGCGCCAGAACCTCATCCGCTGGCAGGGCATGGCCCTGATCCCGCGCCGCGGGCGCCAATCCGCGGCCGACCCAGGCCGGCACCGCTACCCGCCGTCCGCTCGGCTGGCTCCTCAGCGGCAGCGCCCCGAAGACCTCCTTGCGGGCCTCCATGATCGTCACGCCCGAAAGCTTCGGCGAAAGGGCGTGGCCGGCACTCTCCCAGAGCCGCGCGGTCCGCAGCAGCAGCCGGGAGCGGAAGGGAGGCACGAACAACGCACCGTCACGACGTTCCACGTGGAACATGCCGCGTTCCAGCAGCCGCGCGAGTTGGGCGGGGGTATAGGGTTGCCCATGGCCCAGCGGCGTATGGTCCAGATGCGCCCAGATGCTGCGCCGGTTCGGCACCACGATCAGAAGCCGCCCCTCATCCCGCAGCACGCGCCAGACCTCCCGCAACATGCGCCGCGTATGGTCGGCATGTTCCAGCCCATGGACCATCAGCACGTTGTCGAAGCTGAGATCCGGGAAGGGCAGGCTCTCTTCCTCGGCCAAAGCCAGGGCACAGGGACCATCCGCCGGCCAGCGGGACAGCCGTCCCGGTGGCTGCCCCTGCACGGGCATGACCGAGATCAGCCGCGCGGCACGGCGGCGCCAGAGCCGCAGATAGGGGCCGGCATAGCCGACACCCAGCACGTCGCTCCCCGCGAGTTCGGGCCAGACGGCCCGCAGCCTGGCCCGCAGCAATCGCTTGGCAACGATCCCCGTGGGCGATGCGTAGAATTGGTCGAGTCCATGGACCTCGGCGCTCATGGGACGAATATAGGGCGCTCATCGAAAGGAGACACTGCCAATGGCACTGACGGTTCGGGCGATTCCCTGCCTGTCGGACAATTATGCTTGGGCGGTGACCGATACGGCGACCGGCACCGTCGCCATCTGCGACCCCGGCGAGGCGCGGCCCGTGCTGGCCGACCTGCCCGACGGGCGGTGCGACTTCATCCTCCTCACCCACCACCACCAGGACCATATCGGTGGCGTGGCGGAGCTCGTCGCCGCCACCGGCGCCAAGGTGGTCGGCGCCAAGGCCGATGCCTATCGCTTGCCACCGCTCGACCATGCCCTCTCCCCCGGGGACGGGATGGCGATCGGATCGGCGCGGGCCGTGGTGATCGACACGCCCGGCCACACGCGGGGGCATATCGCCTTCCACCTCCAGGCCCCCCGCTCCCAGGACAAGGAGCGGAGCCGCAGCCCGGATATCCTTCTCTGCGGCGACACCCTCTTCTCGCTCGGCTGCGGGCGGCTGCTGGAAGGCACGGCGGAGGAGATGTTCGCCTCGCTGCAAAGGCTCCGCACCCTGCCGCCGGACAGCCTGGTCTGCTGCGGGCACGAGTACACGCTCTCCAACGCCCGCTTCGCCCTCACCGTGGAGCCCGACAACAAGGCGCTCCAGGCCCGGGCACAGCAGGCGCGCGAGCAGCGCGGACGGGGCGAGGCGACCGTGCCCACCCGGCTGGAGGAAGAGATGGCGACCAACCCCTTCCTGCGCGCGCCCGACGTGGCGGCACTGGCGAAGATGCGAAAGGCCAAGGACGAGTTCCGGTGATCCGGCGGGGAGATCCTCCATGAACATCGACCTGCGCGACACGCGGCTTTCCGCCGACGCGGTGGCGGAGGCACTGGAGCTGAAGCCGCATCCCGAAGGCGGCCGCTACCGCGAAACCTGGCGCGACGAGCCCGGCGACGGCACGCGCGGGGCCGGGACCTCGATCCTCTTCCTGCTTTCGGCGAAGGAACGGAGCCACTGGCACAGGGTGGACGCGGCCGAGGGCTGGCACTGGCATGCCGGGGCACCGCTCCAGCTCAGCCTTTGCTGGGAGGGATCGGACCCCCTGGAGGTCGTGCTCGGCCCCCATCTTTCCGCCGGGCAGCGCCTGTCCGCCGTGGTGCCCCGGCGCTGGTGGCAGGCGGCCGCCCCCCTGCCCCCAGCGGCCGGCCAGGGATGGAGCCTCGTGACCTGCACCGTCTGCCCCGCCTTTACCTTCGCGGGCTTCGAACTGGCCCCCACCGGCTGGACGCCGCACCGGTCATGAGCGACGCCCCCGCCTGGGACGCGCGCTATGACGCGGAGGGCTTCACCTTCGGCGAGCAGCCGAACCGCTACCTGGAAAGCATGCTGCCGCGCCTGCGCCCTGGACAGCGCGCCCTGGCCCTGGGCGATGGCGAAGGCCGCAACGGCGTCTGGCTTGCCCGCCAGGGCCTGGACGTCACCAGCCTGGACTGGTCGGCCAGGGGTCTCGCCAAGGCGCGGGCATTCGCCAGCCGGCACGGCGTCGCACTGGAAACGGTAGCCGCCGACCTGACGCGCTGGGACTGGCCCCAGGGACGCTTCGATCTCGTGGCCTGGATCTTCGTCCATCTGCCGCCCGATGACCGCGTCCTGGTGGCGCAACGGGCCATGGCCGCCCTGGCCCCTGGTGGCCTGCTGGTGTTGGAAGGCTTCTCGCCCGCCCAGGAAGGCCGCCGCTCCGGCGGGCCGCGCGACCCGGCCCTGCTCTGGACGGCCGATGAGGCCCGGCACCTCTTCGCCGGCCTGCGCCTGCTCGAATGCCTCGGCGGCACCGTCCTGCTCGACGAAGGCCCACGCCATCAGGGCGAGGCCGAGATCATCCGTGGGCTGTGGCAGCGAGTGGGGTGATCGGCCCCGGGGCCAGGGGGCACGGCGCGGAATGCAGCTCGCAAGGACGGCAATGCCGCCGGCCGGAACTGCTCTACACTGTGCCGGCCACAGGACAAGGAATCGGGCAGCATGGGTTTCCTGCTCCGGACCGTCATCACCGCCATCGCCTTCTGGGTCGCCTCGCAGGTGGTGTCGGGCATCCACCTGCCGGGCCTGGTGGGCACGCTCATCGCCGCGGTGGTCTTCGGCCTGATCAATGCCGTGATCCGGCCGGTGGTCGCGTTGCTGTCCCTGCCGCTGACCATCCTCACGCTCGGCCTGTTCTCGCTGGTGATCAACGCGGCGATGTTCGGCCTGACCAGCCTCCTCTCGCCGCTCAGCATCGAGGGCTTCTGGTCGGCCTTCTGGGGCGCCATCATCGTGGCACTCGTGTCCTGGTTCGCCAGCAGCCTCGTCCGCGATCGGATCTGATGCGGACGGCGCACCGCGCCGCCGCGATGCGCCAGTGGGGTCCCGCCAACAGACCTCAGCCGGTGGACAGGGGCCGGTACTTCAGGGGCGCGACCTGGAAGGGCAGGATGCTGATGTCCTTCCAGACCTCCTGCCGCACATAAGGATCGTCCGCCAGCCAGGCATGCACGGCCGCCTCGTCCGGCAGGTCCAGCACCATCATGGAGCCGATCATCCGGCCATCCGCATCGGTCAGCGGGCCGCCGATCAACAGGCGGCCGGATTCGGCCTCCGGCGCCACGCGGGCGAAATGGGCCGGACGCGCACCCTGCCGCCGGACGGGGGCCTCCGCGTCCTTGCCGTCATAGGCGAGCACCATGAAGGGCATGGGTTCCTCCTTCCTTCCACTGTTCCAGCAGCCTGGGACCGGGAAGGAGGAACGAGGCGGCCCGGGCCGTCAACCGCCCGGGCAGCGAGCCATCAGAACACCACGAGGCGCCAGCCCGGCCGAACCGGGCCGGCACCCGGCAGGCGTGTCAGTACATGTGCTGGCCGCCGTTGATGGACATGGTCGAGCCCGTGATGAACTCGGCATCGTCGGCGGTCAGGAAGCAGACGCCGCGCGCGATGTCGTCCGCCCGGCCCAGACGGCCGACGGGGATGCGCGCGATGATCTTCTCCAGCACGTCGGGCGGCACCGCGCGCACCATCTCCGTGTCCACATAGCCCGGGGCGATCGCGTTCACCGTGATGTTGAACCGCGCCCCTTCCTGCGCCAGCGCCTTGGTGAAGCCGTGGATGCCCGACTTGGCGGCGGCATAGTTCACCTGCCCGTACTGGCCGGCCTGGCCGTTGATCGAGCCGATATTGACGATGCGGCCGAACTTCTTGGCCGACATGTCCTCCCAGACCAACTTGCAGAGGTTGAAGCAGGAGCCGAGATTCGTGTCGATCACGTCGTCCCACATCTTGCGGTCCATGCGCTTCATGGTGCCGTCCCGCGTGATGCCGGCATTGTTCACGAGGATCTCGATCGGGCCGTACTTCTCCTTGATCTCGGCGACGGCGGCCTTGCACTGCTCGAAATCGCCGACATCGAAGCGGATGCACGGAATGCCGGTGCGCTCCGTGAAAGCCCGGGCGGCCTCCTCGTTCCCGGCATAGGAGGCCACAACCGTGCGGCCCTGGTCCTTCAGTCTTTCGCTGATGGTTGCCCCGATGCCGCGCTGACCACCGGTGACAAGTGCGACGCGTGCCATGCTCTGGCGCTCCTCCTGGCAGAACGGACCCTTGCGATCTTTGTCGCTCCGGCCGGTCTTAACAAGCGTAGGCAAGAAACGAAGTTACGCAAAGCCAAGGATTGCCATTCGTTTTGATACCGGGAGCGAAAGTCGAGGACGGCGGCCGGAGAGGAAGGCAAGGCCCCTCCCCGCCCCGGTTGCGTCAGCCCGGCTCCCGCCCCGCGAAACGGGCGTGTGCGAAACGGGGGCGAGCCACGCGAGAAGAGCGTGGCATGGCGCCGGACGCGGATGCTAAGCGCCGCGCCGCAGACCGCCTTATCCTGGAGCTCTTTCGATCATGAACATGCCCGTCGTCGCCCTCCTCTGGCCCGACCACGCGAAGCGCGAGCCCGACACCGTGCTGCGTATGCTGGAGGTGCTGGAGCGCCGCTGCCTCGAAATGGGCGCCGAGGACGCGGCCGGGCATCTCGCCGAGGCGATGGAAGCCCTGCGCCGCGAAACCACCGAGCGCCGCCTCGCCGCCTGATACGGGCGGCCGCCCTTCCTGTCCGGCGCGGCGTTGCGCTGCCCCCGGGGGAAAGGCTCAGCCTTTCGCCCCGGACCCCCTATCCGCCAGGACCCTGAGGGTCCTGGACCTCCCATTCGCTGGCGCCTGCTGCGGCCGGATCACGCCGGAGAGCATGGCTCTCCGGCGGACTGTCGGCGCCACGAGCGCGGACAAGGTATCTTTCCTTTTCCGGGCGCCCCGCCTTTCCACCTGCTCCCCCGGGATCGGACGGCAGGCTGACGGCTGCCACGGGAACCAACGAAGGCCCGGGGTCCGGGGACCGGCTTCGGCCCCCGGCGGAGAGGGGGTCCGGCGGGAGAGGCAGCGCCTCTCCCCCGGGGCCAGCCACAAGGCGCAAGGCCCCACAGGGGGAAAGCTTCTGCTCCGCGTCGCTCTCAGGGCGCCGGCGGCAGCGTGCCCGCCTGCAGCCCCCGCGCCACCTGCCCCGCCAGCCGCAGATACCCATCCGCCGGCATTTCGCAGCCATCGGCGGCGCGCGACAGGAAGCCCGCAGCCTCCGGCGGACGCGGCACCTCCCGCAGATAGGGCAGGATGGCCGTGCCCTCGTCGAACTCGTCGAGATTGGCCGTCTGCATCATCCGCACGCCCGCGCCGATCAGGTTCCGCGCCTGGTGCCAGTAGAACCCGCCACAGCGGCGCGGGATCTGGTTCAGCGGGCCGGAACGCCCGTCATGCCGCTTCAGGTTGGTGGCGGAAAACCCCGGCCAGGCGACGGGCAGGTAGCCGATGCCCAGGCGCCGCGTTTCCGCCAGGTCGGGCAGGACATGGCTTCGCAGGAACTCGTCCGCCCCCGCCTCGTCCGCATAGGCGCCGATGGGCCAGGGGCTGATGATGTCGAGGCTGCGGTAGATCGCCGCCCATTCCGGCTCCCGCCGGGAGGCGCCGGTCAGCGTCCGCCAGTCCGCCGCCACGCCGCCCATCAGCGTCAGCGGCCCCGTGGCCCGCAGCCCGTCCAGCAGGGCCTTCGCATGTGCCGCGTCGAAGCCGATCCCCACCGTGCCCAGGCCGAAGAGGCTGACCACGGGCCAGCCGCGATGGTGCTGCCAGGACGGCCGGTCCAGCATCCCGGCAGCACGCATCCGGCGCAGGTCCTCCACCACTTCCGGGTAGCGCTCCTGCGGGAAGCCGGTGAGGTCATAGACGATGAAGACCTGCCCCTCCTGCGCGGCGGCGGCCTCCAGCGCCAGTTCCAGCGTGCGGTCGGCCATTCCCTGCAAAGGCGTGCCCAGCGCGTTGGCGAAGCGGGCGAGCAGCATGCTGTGCAGCCCGTGCTGCCGCATCCAGCGGACATGCGTCTCCAGCGTCGCGCGCCGCTGCGCCGAATAGACCCGCATCGGCTTTCCCGCGGCATCGCGCATGGGCGTGTCGCAGAGCGCCTCGGCCGGCATGCCGGAAACATCGGGCCAGAGGTCGAAGGTCGGCTCCAGCCCGCCGCCGTGGCGGGGCGCGAACCAGTGGAACCAGCCTCCCCCCGGCGCCTCCCCCGGGCAGGCGAACCAGCCCTGGTAGCCGACGATCATGCGGCCATCGAGGCCCTCGCCCCGCGCCAGGACAGGGGCGAAGGTCAGCAGCCCCAGCCAGCAGGCGAGCGACAGGCCACGCCGGAGCCGCGTCATGGCGATCCTCATGGCATCCCTTCCTTCGTTCCCGCCAGAGAGGAGCGGAGTGGCCAGGGAAGATCAACCTGTGGTGGAACCTCCGTTCCCGGCCTCCGGGAGCGGTGCTACCGTGCCGGCGTGTCCGCCCGGCGCAGCACGAAGAGCGCCTGCTCCCCGAACAGGTTCGCCAGGCGCAGGCTGCGCCGCCACGGTGCGCGGAGCCCGTGCTCGTCCACCGCCAGCCATTGCTCCACGATATAGCCCTCCATCCCGCAGAGGGTGATGAAGTCCAGCATGGTACAGGGATGGATGTTCGGCGTCTCGTACCAGGGCCGGTTCCAGGTCTCGGTATCCGGCATCCGGCCATTGACCAGCAGCTTCCAGCGCAGCAGCCAGTGCCCGAAATTGGGGAAGGAGACCACGGCGCGGCTGCCGATGCGCAGCATCTGCGCCAGCACCTCGCGCGGCTTCTCCACCGCCTGGAAGGTGCGGGACAGCACCACATAGTCGAAGGCCCGGTCGGGATAGAAGGCGAGGTCGTTGTCGGCATCGCCATGGATCACGGCGAGGCCCTGCCCCACCGCGCGCGCCACCTCGGCCATGTCGATCTCGATGCCGCGCGCATCGGCCCGCTTCTCGCGCGTCAGGTGGTCGAGCAGCGCGCCGTCACCGCAACCGATGTCGAGAACCCGGGCGCCCTCCGGGATCATCTCCGCGATCAGGCGCAGGTCGAGGCGCATGTTCTTGGCGACGAAGCGGACCGGCGGCACGTTATCGGGCAAGGCGTCCCATCCCAAAACCAGATCGCGGAAGACGGATCGTGCCCGGATGTAGGGCAGATCGGGACCGAAGTCACATGCCGCGCCGCATCCCGGGCCAGCCATGCCCCGGCATGGGGAAAGCCGGCCCGCCTGGATCCTTTGCCCATCCGCGCCGTTCTTCCTGCAGCGCGCCACGCCGAGGCGGGCGCGGACCCGACAGGAGAAGGAAACGGCCCATGTCCGACCCGATCACGCCGAGCCAGCCGACGCAGCCGACCCCGACCATCCCGAACGACCCGGCCACCCCGCCCGCCACGCCGGAGGTGCCGCAGCCCCCTGCCACGCCGCCCTCGGCGCCGCCCGCCCCGACGCCCCAGGTGCCTTCCACCCCGGGGCCGGGCGTCCCGGAGATCACGCCGGACAGCACGCCCGAGATCACCCCGTCCTCGCCGCCGGAGGTGACGCCGCCATCGCCATCGCCTATCCCTCCCAGCGTCAACCCAACGGCACGCCTTTGATCCAGTCCGAGAACCCCGCGATCGTCCTGGCCAGCGCCTCGGCCTCCCGCACCGCCCTGCTGCGGGCGGCCGGGCTGCGCTTCGAGGCGGTGGCCGCCGCCGTGGACGAGGAAAGCATCAAGCTGAGCTGCCAGGCCGAGGGCATCCCGCCCGGCGAAGCGGCGATGATGCTGGCCGAGGCCAAGGCCCGCCGCGTCGCCGACAGGCTGGCGCGGCAGGGCGCGCCGGACGTCCTGGTGATCGGCGGCGACCAGCTCCTCACCTGCCACACAGAGGAAGGGGAGCGCTGGTTCGACAAGCCGCGCGACCTGGGCGAGGTCCGCAGCCATCTGGAAACGCTGCGGAACCGCGAGCACCGGCTGCACACGGCGGTACTGTGCTGGCGCAACGGCGTGCGGATCTGGCAGCATCTCGCCGTATCGCGCCTGACCATGCGGGACTTCTCGGACACCTTCCTCGACGCCTATCTGGCGGAGGAAGGGACGCAGGCCATGGCCTCGGTCGGCGCCTACCGCCTGGAAGGGCCGGGCATCCAGCTCTTCCGCAAGGTGGAGGGCGAGCACAGCGCCATCCTCGGCCTGCCCCTGCTCCCGCTGCTCGATTTCCTGCGCCAGCACGGCGTCCTCGGGCGCTGAACCTGGGCCGGTTCGCCGGCCCGGCTTGGAAACCCCCACCCCACCTGTCATCGTTCTGTCATCTTGCGCCGTGAGACAATGCCTCTCCCGGCCCCGGAGGACATGGAGGTGGGAGACAGGGATTGTATGGACTGAGCCTGCTGATTCAGCTCGCCGGCGAGGCGGCCCTCCTGCTCTATGGGCTGAGCCTCGTGCAGCGGGGGATTGATCGCGCCTATGGTGCCCAGCTCCGCGAGGGCCTGGGCCGCGCCCTCGGAGACCGCTGGCGAGCCTTCGTCGCCGGGCTGCTGGCCACCACCGCGCTGCAATCCTCCACCGCCGCCGGGCTGATGGTGGGCGGACTGCACGCTGCCGGGGCGCTGGGGCTGGTGCCGGCGCTGGGCGCGATGCTGGGGGCCAATGTCGGCACGGCGCTGATCGCCCAGGTCCTGTCCTTCGATCTCCGTCCCGTCTTCCCGCTGGTCATCCTGCTCGGATGGATCGGCTTCAAGCGCGGGAAGAAGGCACGCACCCGCGATCTCGGCCGGGCCGCGATCGGGCTAGGCCTGATGCTCTGCGCCCTGTTCCTGCTGCTTTCCTCCATGCAGCCGGTGGAACATTCGGAGGGTCTCCGCCAGCTCCTGCATCTTCTGGAGGGCTCTCCGGCCGCCGCCGCCCTGCTGGCCGCGCTCCTGGCCTGGGCGACGCATTCCTCGCTGGCCGCCGTGTTGCTGGTGGGCTCGCTCGCCTCCACCGGCGTCGTCGGCCCCGGGACGGCGGTGGCCATGGTCGCCGGCGCCAACCTGGGCGGGGCGGTTCCGCCGCTCCTGGCCGCCCGGCACGGCGCGCGGGGCGGCGGGACGGACCCGGCCAGCCTGCGCCTGCCCGTGGGCAACCTGCTGAACCGCCTCGTCGGCATGGCCCTGGTGCTGGCGCTGCTGCCGCAGGCCACCGCCCTGCTTTCCGCCGCGCCGGGCCGGTTGGTGGCGGATGCGCATCTGGGCTTCAACCTCGTGATGGCGGTGCTGTTCCTGCCGCTGCTGGACCCGCTGTCGAAGCTGTTGCGCCGCCTGCTCCCGGACCTGCCGCCGGAGCGCAATCCGAGCGCGCCGCGCTATCTCGACGAAGGGGCGATCGCCACGCCCTCCGTCGCCCTGGCCAATGCCGCGCGGGAGGTGCTGCGCATGGCCGACACGCTGGAAACCATGCTGCGCGATTCCGGCGAGGCGCTGCGCCGCGCCGACCGGGACGAGGCCCGGGCGGTGGGCCGCCTGGACGATGTGCTGGACCGGCTGCATGGCGCCGTCCACGCCTATCTGAGCCGCCTGCCGCAGGAGGACCTGCCGGAGACCGAGGCACGCCGCCTCGCCGAGGTCCGCGCCTTCGCCATCGCGCTGGAACATGCGGGCGACGCCGTTTCGCGCAACCTGTCCAAGCACGCCGCCCGCCGGGCCCGCCGGGGCATCCCGCTCTCGCCGGAGGATCTGCGGGTGCTGGAAGAGCAGAACGACCGCCTGCTGGCCCAGCTCCGCCTCGCCGTCGCGGTCTTCATGCACGAGGATGCGGAGGCAGCGCGGCAACTGGTGCGGGAGAAGGAGGCCTGGCGTTCGGCGGAGCGGGAGGCGACGGACCGCCTCGTGGAAACCAGCCCCACGGGTTCCGCCGCGGCGAGCCTCGTGCTGGACGTGACGCGGGACCTCAAGCGGATCGGCGCGCATCTGGCCAGCATCGCCTATCCCCTGCTGGAACGTCAGGGCGAGCTGCGCTCCACCCGGCTCCGCGCCCCGCCGGTGACGGCAGGGGAATAGCACCGGGCCGCGATCCGTCTCCCGCCCACCGCGCGCCTCTCATGCTCCCCTGTAAGGGGAAGGCCGTGGAACCACGCTTTTCATTCGCTTATATGGAAGAAGCACCGGCAGGACGCGTTCTTGCACGGAATGGCATCCTCCCTCTCGCGGAAACCCCCCGATGTCCGCCACGACCCTGGCATCCTCCGCCGGCCTCGGCATCCAGCGCCCGGCGGCCCTGCTGGCCGGCGTCGCCCTCCTCGTCGGTGCGCTGCTGATCGGACAGGCCGTCAGCCCGCACCAGGCCCTGCTCTATCTGCTCGGCGCCGCGCTGGGTCTGGTGCTCTACCATGCCGCCTTCGGCTTCACCTCCGCCTGGCGCGTCTTCATCGCCGACCGGCGTGGCGAGGGCCTGCGCGCCCAGATGGTCATGCTGGCCCTGGCGACGGTCCTCTTCTTCCCCGTCCTGGCCGCCGGCAGCCTGTTCGGCCAGCCCGTCTCCGGCCTGGTCTCCCCGGCCGGGACCTCGGTGGTGGTGGGCGCCTTCCTCTTCGGCATCGGCATGCAGATGGGGGGCGGCTGCGCCTCCGGCACGCTCTACACCGTGGGCGGCGGCTCCACGCGCATGGTGATCACCCTCGCCGCCTTCATCGCCGGTTCCGCCATCGGCGCGGCGCATCTCCACTGGTGGGCGGCGCTGCCCAGCCTGCCGCGCCTCTCCATCGTCCAGCTCTGGGGCCCCTGGGCCGCCATGGCGGTGCAGCTCGCGGCCTTCGCCGCCATCGCCGCCGTGACGGTGGTGCTGGAGCGGCGGCGCCACGGCATCCTGGCCACCCGTCCCGCCGCGCCGCGCCAGGGGCTGGCGCGCTTCACCCGCGGTCCCTGGCCGCTGCTGGCCGGGGCGGTGGCGCTGGCCCTGCTGAACTTCGCCACGCTGGCCCTGGCCGGGCGGCCCTGGGGCATCACTTCCGCCTTCGCGCTCTGGGGCTCCAAGGCGGCGCTCGCCCTGGGCTTCGATGTCGATGCCTGGCCCTTCTGGTCCACGCCCGCGGCCCAGGCGCAGCTGCATGGCAGCGTGCTGGCGGACGTCACCTCGGTGATGGACTTTGGCATCATCCTGGGTGCCCTGCTCGCCGCCGCCCTGGCCGGGCGCTTCGCCCCCACTTGGCGCGTGCCGCTGCGCTCCGCCATCGCGGCGGTGGCGGGCGGGCTGCTGCTCGGCTACGGCGCGCGCCTCGCCTATGGCTGCAACATCGGTGCCTATTTCTCCGGCATCGCTTCCGGCAGCCTGCATGGCTGGGTCTGGCTCGTCGCCGCCTTCGCCGGCAACGTCCTCGGCACCCGCCTGCGGCCCCTCTTCGGGCTGGAGGTCGAACGGACACCGCGCCTCACCGGGTGCTGATCCGCGCCTCGCTTCGGGCGTTGCGCGTCCCGGGGGGACAAGGCTCCGCCTTTTCCCCCGGACCCCCTTATCCGCCAGGACGCTGCGCGCCCTGGACCCCATTCGTTGGCCCTCGCTGACGCTGGATCACGCCGGAGAGCATCGCTCTCCGGCGACTTCGGGCGCCACGAGCGTGGGCAGGGTGTTTTTCTTGTTCGGGAGACCCACTGATCCGCCAGCTCTCAGGGATCAGGCGTTGAACTGACGGCGACCACCAGCACCAACGAAAGCCCGGGGTCCGGGGACCGGCTTCGGTCCCCGGCGGTGAGGGGGTCCGGGGCGAGAGGCAGCGCCTCTCCCCCGACGGGCGGCCACGAGGCGCCACCCCGGTCATGGCAGCGATGGGTGCGGGCCTCATTCCGCGATCCCGCGATCTGGTCTAATCCATCGGCCGTGAGCGACACCCTGGCCCCCCTCCCGAGCGTGGAACACCAGCGCGCCGTCTTCGCGGACGGGCTGGCCCTGGATTGCGGCATGACCATCGCGCCCATGGCGGTGGCCTATCGCACCTACGGGCGGCTGAACGCCGATGCCTCCAACGCGATCCTAATCTGCCATGCCCTGACCGGCGACCAGTACGTGGCCGAGCCGCATCCGGTCACCGGCCGCGACGGCTGGTGGAAGGGTGTGGTCGGGCCGGGCGACGCGATCGACACGGACCGCTTCTTCGTCATCTGCGCCAATGTGCTGGGCGGCTGCATGGGCTCCACCGGCCCGCGGGAGGAGATGACGGATGCCGAGGGGCGCGGGCTCGGCCGGCCCTGGGGCACGGATTTCCCCGTCATCACCATCCGCGACATGGTGCGGGCGCAGGCCAGGCTGGTCGAACACCTGGGAATCACCCGCCTCCTCGCCGTGGTCGGCGGCTCCATGGGCGGGATGCAGGCGCTGGAATGGGCGGCGACCTTCCCGGACCGCGTCTTCGCCTGCGTGGCCATCGCCACCGCCGCGCACCATTCGGCGCAGAACATCGCCTTCGACGAGGTGGGCCGCGCCGCCATCCATTCCGACCCGGACTGGAAGGGCGGCCGCTACTGGGAGGATGGCCGGATTCCGGCGCGTGGCCTGAGCGTGGCGCGCATGGTCGCCCACATCACCTATCTGTCCGAGGCCGCCCTCGCCCGGAAGTTCGGCCGCCGCCTCCAGGGCGCCAAGGCGCTGACCTTCCTGGAGGACGTGTTCCAGGTGGAAAGCTACCTGCGGCACCAGGGCTCGACCTTCGTGCGCCGCTTCGACGCCAACTCCTACCTGACCATCACCCGGGCGATGGATTACTTCGACCTCTCGGCCGAACATGGCGGGGACCTGTGGCTGGCCTTCCAGGGCACGCGGACACGCTTCCTGCTCACCTCCTTCACCTCCGACTGGCTCTTCCCGACCGAGGAAGCCCGCGAGATCGTGCGCGCGCTGAACAAGGCGGCGGCCAATGTCTCCTTCCTGGAGATCGCCTCCGACAAGGGCCACGACGCCTTCCTGCTGGACGAGCCGGAGTTCCGCCACACCCTGCGCGGCTTCCTGCGCGGCGCGGCGGAGCGGATCGGCGTCTGATTCACGGAGGCTTCGGCGTCGTTTTCGTGGCCGGTCCCGGGTGGAGGCTCCGCCTCCCCCAGACCCCGCCTTGAGCTGACGCGGGTGACATAGGTCGGTCTGACGCCTGATCCCTGGGCGCAGGTGGATCTGTCCGCGCTGACGACGCCCATGGTCACCGGAGAGCGAAGCTCTCCAGCGCGATCCGGCATCAGGAAAAGCCAGCGAATGGGGTCCAGGGCGCGCAGCGTCCTGGCGGAGTGGGGGGTTTGGGGGCGAGGCGGAGCCTTGCCCCCAAGGCCAGACAAACCCAGGACCGGAAAGGACAGTTCTCCGGTTTTCAGCCAGCCGGCCGGCCCATGACCTCCGCCGCCGGGTCCTGCGGCTTGTAGGGCGCCGCAGCGGCACGGGCACGGCGGGTGTGCCAGGCTTCCATGAGCTGCATCACCGTGGCGGCGGTCTCCTCGATGGAGCGGCGGGTGACGTCGATCACCGGCCAGCCGCGCGAGGTGCAGAGGCGCCGGGCCGCCAGGATCTCGGCCTTCACCGCTTCCTGGTCCACATAGTCCGTGCTGTCCTGCCGCACCCCGGCGCCGCCGATCAGCTTGAGGCGATGGCGGCGGATCTCGATCAGCGAGTTCACGTCGATGGTCAGACCGATCACCGGACAGGGCGGATCGCCCAGCTCCTCCGGCAAGGGCGCGCCGGGAACGATGGGGACATTGGCGGCCTTGATGCCCCGGTTGGCGAGATAGAAGCAGGTCGGTGTCTTGGAGGAGCGGGAAACGCCCACCAGGCAGACATCGGCCTCGTGGATGCCGGCCGTGCCCTGCCCGTCGTCATGCGCCAGCACATAGTGCATCGCGTCGATGCGGCGGAAATAGTCCGCGTCCAGCACGTGCTGGGCGGCCCGCTTCTCCCGCGCATGCTCGCCGATCTCCGTCTGCAGAAGCTCCAGCGTCTGGTCCAGCACGGACAGGCTGCGCACCCCCAGCCGGCCGCAGAACTCCTCCAGGCTGTGCCGGATGGAACGGTCGGCGATGGTGAAAAGCACAGGGCCGGGCTCGGCCTGAATGCCTTCCAGCACCTGTTCGAGCTGGAAGCGCGACCGGACCAGGAACCAGCGGTGCTGAAGGCAATGGGGGTCCTCGAAGCGCGCCAGGGTGGCGCGGGCCATGGAGGCCAGCGTCTCGCCGGTGCTGTCGGAAACCAGATGGAGGTTGATGGCGCGGGTGGACATGGACCCCACTGTGAAACGGTGGAGGGAAGCGGGGAAGATGGTGCATCCGGTGGAAAACTCCCCGCCCCGACTCATGCCCTGGGAGAGTCGGGGATGGCGAGTCACATCTCATGCCGGCCGGGATGGATGAGTCATAGGCCCGGTGTGACTCAGGGACTGAGTCAGCGACTCGCCCTGACTCGCCGAGTCACCCTGACTCAGCGCCTGTGGAAAACTCTGGCGTGAGTCTGTGGACGCCCTGCATCCCCTTTATCCACAGGCCCTACAGACCACCTCATCTCTTCTCTGACTCTTATTTTCGAGTGAGAAGGGAGCATGGACATGCCGGACAAGCCCTTCCTCCGAGCCCTGGCCGGCGACGCCGTCTGGCCGCCGCCGCTCTGGCTGATGCGCCAGGCCGGCCGCTACCTGCCCGAGTACCGGGAGGTCCGGGCCATCGCCGGGGATTTCGTGAGTCTCTGTACCCATCCGGAGCTGGCGACGGAGGTGACTCTCCAGCCGCTCCGGCGCTACGGCTTCGACGCCGCCATCCTGTTCAGCGACATCCTGATGGTGCCCTGGGCGCTGGGGCAGCCCCTGCGCTTCGCCGAGGGCGAAGGACCCCTGCTGGAGCCTCTGCGCGACGCCGAGGCGATCGCCGGGCTGCGGCTGGATGGGTTCCTGGACCGGGCGAGGCCGATCTTCGAGACGGTCTCCCTGCTCAGCGCCACCCTGGCGGTGCAGCACCAGCGCACCGCCCTGATCGGCTTCGCCGGGGCGCCCTGGACGGTGGCCTGCTACATGGTGGAAGGCCGCGGCGGCGGCGAGTTCGCCCATGCCCGCCGCATGGCCTTCGGCGACCCGCTGCTGTTCGGCCGACTCATCCGCACCCTGACCGAGGCGACGGCGGAATACCTCCTGGCCCAGGTCCAGGCCGGGGCCGAGGTGCTCATGCTCTTCGACAGCTGGGCCGGCCTGCTGCCGCCCTCCCAGTTCCGCCGTTGGGTGATCGAGCCGACAGGAGAGCTGGTGCGGCGCCTGCGCAAGCAGCTTCCGCCCGGCTTCCCGATCATCGGCTTCCCCCGCATGGCCGGGCCGATGCTGGTGGAATATGCCGCGCGAACCGGGGTGCAGGCGGTCGGGATGGACACCGCCATGGACCCACGCTGGGCGGCGGCGAACCTGCCGCCGGGCCTGGCGCTGCAGGGCAACCTCGACCCGCAGGCCCTGGTCGCGGGCGGCGCGGCGCTGGAGGCGGAGGCGCGTTCCCTGATGGCGGCGATGCGCGGGCGTCCCTTCGTCTTCAACCTGGGGCACGGGATCGTGCCGCAGACACCGCCGGAGAACGTGGCCGCCCTGGTGCGCATGGTGCGCGCCGCCGTCTGATGCCTGAACGGCACCTCGTCCTGGAACGCTGGGTGCTGGAGCGCTGGCGCCGCCGGCCCCTGCTCATCTGGAGCACCAGCCTGCTGCTCGTCGCGGCCGGGCTTGGGCTGCGGCTGGCGCTGGACGGCGTCATGACGCCGGGCAGCTATCCGCTCGTCACCTTCCTGCCGGCGGTGCTGATCGCCGCCATGATGGGTGGCTTCTGGCCCGGCATGGTGGCAACGGTGCTGTCTTCCCTGGCATCCTGGTTCTTCCTTCTGGAACCGGCGGGCCGTTTCAGCACCCTGGATGCCGAGCATCTGCTGGGACTGGTGCTCTTCTTCACCATCTCCCTGCTGAACAGCGTCCTCGCGGAGCTGCTGCACCAGAGCCTGAGAACCGCGCAGGCGGCACGCCGGAAGGCCGAGATGCTGGCGGCGGAGATGGAGCGCCGCGTGGCCGAGCGCACGCTGGCCCTGGAGGCGGAGCAGCAGGACAGGCGACGCGCCGAGGAGGCGCTCGCCCAGGTGCGGCACATGGAATCCCTGGGCCGGCTGACCGGGGGGATCGCGCACGACTTCAACAACCTGCTGACCGTGGTGATCGGCCAGGCGGACCGGATCATCGCCGCGACGCCCGACGAACGGCTGCGCGGCATGGCGAGGCTGGCCCGCCGGGCGGCCGAGCGCGGGGCGGATCTGACGCGCCAGCTCCTGGCCTTCTCGCGCCGGCAGGTGCTGCGGCCACGTGCCCTCGACATGGCGCATGTCCTGCCGCCGCTGCGGGAACTGATCGCCCGCACCATCGGCGAGACCATCACGGTGACGGCGGAAGCGGCGCCGGGCCTGTGGATGGTGCGGGCCGACCCGGCGCAGTTCGAGAGCGCGATCCTGAACCTCGCCATCAATGCACGCGATGCCATGCCGGCGGGCGGCTCGCTGCGGCTGCGGGCCGCCAATCTGCCGCTCTCCGCGTCCCAGGCGCGGGAGCTCCGGCTGGAGGCTGGCAACTACGTGGCGCTGCAGGTGACGGATACGGGGCAGGGCATGGACGCGACGACCCTCGCCCATGCCTTCGAGCCCTTCTTCACCACCAAGCCGGTCGGAAGCGGCAGCGGCCTCGGCCTGGCGCAGACCTATGGCTTCGTGCGCCAGTCCGGCGGCTCGATCACCGTGGAAAGCCTGCCCGGACGCGGCACCAGCCTGACCCTCTACCTGCCGCGCGCGGACGGGACGGAAGCGGCGGAACCGGCGGCCGGCCCGGAGGAGAACGGCCCCTCCCCTTCCGCCGGGACCGATGCCTCCCCCCACCCCCCGCGCGGCGGGCGCACCGTGCTGCTGGTCGAGGACCAGCCGGACCTGCGCCGGATGATGGAGGAAACCCTGCGCGAGGCCGGGTGGCGGGTGCAGGCGGCCGCCGATGGCGCCGGGGCGCTGGAAGCCCTGCGGACCTTCCTCCCCGACCTGCTGCTGACCGATGTGGCCCTGCCCGGCGGCGTCAGCGGGACCGAGCTGGGGCGCTATCTCTGCGGCCGCCATCCGGGCGCGCGGGTGCTGCTGATGTCGGGCCTGCAGGACCGTGACGTGGAAGGCACGGGCTTCCCCTTCCTCGGGAAGCCTTTCGGCCGGGAGGAACTACTCAGGGTTGTTTCTATTGTCTTGAATGACGCATTGCGGGAAACTCCGGCCAATGGGGATTTCTCTGCCACGAGAGCCGATTGACCGTCCTGGCGGCGTGGATGACATCCTCGTCGCCATGCGCAACGCCCTGCTCCTTTCCCTGGCGGGAATGGCCCTCCTGCTGGCTCCCGCCGCCGCCCAGACGGGCCCCCAGTCCGCCGCTCAGCCGGCCGAAACCGGCTCCCCCTTCCGCATCCTCAACCGGACCGGAACGGAGGCCACGCAGCTCTTCGCCGTACGCTCCGGCCGCTCCGACTGGGGCGGAAACCTGCTGAAAGGCCCCCTGGCGCCCGAGGCCGCCTATACGCTGCGCCCCGCCGCCGCCGCGGGTTGCCGCTTCGACATCCGGCTCGTGGCAGCCGATGGCCGGGAGGCGGTCCAGCGTGGCCAGGACATCTGCGGCGGCGACCGCACCGTCACCCTGTCCGGCCTCGCCAGACCCGCCGCCCCGACCCCGCCCGAGGCACAGCCGAAGCCCGGCGCGCGGGCTTCCTCCGGCACCGGCTTCCTGGTGGCGCGGGAGCGGGTGATGACCAACCGCCATGTCATCAACGGCTGCGACCGCGTGCTGGTCCGTGCACCCGATGGCCGCAACTTCGCCGCGGTGCCGCCGGCCAAGGTGGATGCGAAGCTCGACCTCGCGCTGGTCGCCGTGCCGGGGCTGGACGGCCCCCCCATCCGCTTCCGCACGGAGCCGGTGCGGCGGGGGGATGGCGTCGTCGCCTATGGCTTCCCCCTGACCGGCCTGCTGTCTTCCGACCCCAAGCTGACGCGCGGCGAGGTCAACGGGCTGAACGGCCTGGGCAACGACCCGAACCAGTTCCAGATCAGCGCGCCGGTGCAGCCGGGCAATTCCGGCGGGCCCCTGCTGGACATGCGGGGCGAGCTGCTGGGCGTCGTCGTCTCCAAGCTGAATGCCGAGGCCGTGGCCAAGCGCACCGGCGACATCGCGCAGAACATCAACTTCGCCGTGAAGGGAGAGCGGGCCGCCGCCTTCCTCCAGGCCTCCGGCATCGAGCCCCTGCGTGGCGAGGGCGGCCCCGACCGCGGCGTCGCGGATGTGGGCGAGATCGCCAACCGTTCCACCGTCTTCATCCGCTGCGAGAAAGGCTAGAGGCAAGATGCCCCACGTGCTGATCATGCGTCCCATCCACGACGACGCCATCGCGCTGCTGGAAGCGGCGCCAGGCGTCACCGTGGAGGTCGTCCACAAGCTGACGAAGGAGGCCATGGACGCGGCGCTGCCGCGGGCCAACGGCATCATCGTCCGGACCAACGTGGTGGACAGGGCCATGGCGGCACAGGCGCCGGGCCTGCGGATCGTGGCGCGCCACGGCGTTGGCTACGACCTGATCGACATCCCCGGCATGACCGAGCGCGGCGTCGTCGTGACCATCACGCCCGAGGCCAATGCCGGCAGCGTGGCCGAGCACACGATGATGCTGATGCTCGCCTGCGCCCGCCGCACGGTGCAGTACGACGCCCGGGTGCGCGACCTGAACTGGGGCGTGGTGCCGGAACTACCGACGCATGACATCGCCGGGCGCACCGTGCTGATCCTGGGCTTCGGCCGCATCGGCACCCGCGTGGCGCGGCTCTGCGCCGCCTTCGGCCTGAACGTCCTGGTCTACGATCCCTTCATCCCCGTCGGCACCATCCGGGGTTCCGGCTACGAGGCGGTGGTGGATCTCCGCGACGGGCTGGCCGCGGCGGATATCGTCACGCTGCACTGTCCTTCCTCTGCCGAGACGCAGGGCCTGGTGAACGCGGACTTCCTCGGCGCCATGAAGCGCGGCGCCTTCTTCATCAACGCCGCGCGCGGCAAGCTGGTGGAGGAAGCGGCCCTGGCCGAAGCCCTGCGCAGCGGCCAGGTCGCCATGGCCGGCATCGACGTGCTCCATGACGAGCCCGTCTCGGCCACCAACCCGCTGCTGGACGCGCCGAACTGCATCTTCTCTCCCCACACCGCCGCCAGCAGCCAGGAAGGCACCCGCCGCATGGCCATGTCGGCGGCCCAGAGCGTCCTCGACTGCTTCAACAACCGCCTGCCCGCCGACGTCATCGTCAACCCCGAGGCCCGGCACCGTCGCCCGGCCCTGGCGGTCGCGGGCTGAGTGATCGGGCCATTGGACCGGGAGGCTCTGCCTCCCGGACCCTTTGCTGAAGAAGGGGCCGCTCAGGGGGATAGTATCCCCCCGAGACCCCGCCATGAGCGCTCCGCGAGGAGGGGGTGATGGCTGCCGGCGTGCCAATGGCGACCGCTGTCCCAATCCCCCTCCTCGCGGAGCGCTCATAGGGTTCCCAGGGACCAACGTCCCTGGGCGGGGTGTCCAGAGGGGCAGAGCCCCTCTGGCCCGCAGCCCGATCACCCCAGACCGAGCGTCCCGCGCAGGCGGGAGAGGTCCTCGGCCAGGGTGGTGATGGGGGCCTGGAGGGCGTTGCGGTCGGCGGGGGTGAGCTTCTCGTAGTTCTCGAAGCCGCCATCCTTGGTGCGGTACTTGGCCAGGATGGCTTCCACCCGCTTGAAGTTGGCATCGACCTTGGACAGCAGGGCGGGGTCGGCCTTCTTCAGTTGCGGCGTCAGCAGCTCCACGATCTTGCGGGCGCCTTCGACATTGGCGTTGAAGTCCCACAGGTCGGTGCCGCTGTAGCGATCCTCCTCGCCGGAGATCTTGGTCGCGGCCACTTCCTCGATCAGCGCCGCGGCGCCACCCACCACCTTCTCCGGCGGGGTGGTCAGGCCGCGGATGCGGGTCTCCAGCTCCTGCACATCGGCGACCAGCTTGTCGGCGAAGGGCACGAGACCCTCGGTCGAGTTCTTCGCGAAGAGCCCGTATTCCAGGCGGTGGAAGCCGGTGAAGCCCGCATCCTTCTCGCCCTCGTCATGGTCGTCGGCGCGGGAATCGATGCTCTTGTCGAGATCGTCGAAAAGCTCCGCGATCGGCTCGATGCGCTCGTAATGCACCCGCGTCGGCGCGTAGAGGCTGCGGGCCTTGGCGAGATCGCCAGCCTTGATCGCGTCGGCGAAGCTGCGCGTCTGCCGCACGAGCTGCCGCACCTCGCCCAGCACATAGATCTTGTACTGCGCGATCGGCTCGGCGAGGTCGAGCGGCGAGGCCGGTGCCGCCGCCTGGGCGAAGCGCGCCAGGCCGGGCACGGCCAGGGGCAGCACCAGCGCCGTGGCGGTGGCGAGAAGGCGGCGCCGGGTGAGATCGGCGATGGGGGGCATGGGTCTGGCTTCCTCGTGCTGGATGAAGGTGGGTTTGGGGGCGTCAGGCGGCCTCGATCAGCCCTTGGCCGAGATACCGGCCGGGGGCCGGCACGCCGGGCAGGGCGAAGAAGTACCCGCCGCCGGTGGGCTTGATGTACTCCTCCAGCGGTTCGCCGTTCAGGCGCTCTTGCACGGCGATGAAGCCGCGCCGGAGGTTGCGCTGGAAGCAGATGAAGAGCAGCCCCATGTCGAGCTGCCCGGCCCGCGTGACCCCCCGGTCATAGTTGAAGGGCCGTCGCAGGATCAGGCTGTCGGCGGTCTCGGGAGTGCGCGGATTGGCCAGCCGGATATGGGCGTCGAGGGGGATGCGCTTCCCCTCGGGATCGGCGACATAGTCCGGGATGTCGTGCTCCCGCTCCAGGCCGAGCGGCGCGCCCTCCCGCTTGTCGCGTCCGAAGATCTGTTGCTGTTCCTGCAACGGGGTGCGGTCCCAGCGCTCCACGAAGTTCCGGATGATCCGCACCACCTGATAGCTGCCGCCCCGGGCCCAGGCGGGCTCCCCATCCTCCGGCCCTACCCAGACATGGCGCTCCATCTGGGCCGCATCGGCGGGGGCGAGGTTGCTGGTGCCGTCCTTGAAGCCCAGCAGGTTGCGGGGCGTCTGGCGGGCGGCATGGCCACCGGCGGCGGGAGGCAGCGTGCCGTCGAGCCTCCAGCGCAGGCGCAGCAGATCCGGCGTCACCTTGATGATGTCGCGCAGGGCATGGATCGTGCTCTGGGGCGTATTGGCGCAGAACTGCAGCAGCAGGTCGCCATGGCACCAGTCGCGTTCCAGCGCATCGTTGGGGAAGCGGCGCATGGTTTCCAGATGCGCGGGCTTCCACGTCGCGAGGCCATAGCGCCCATCGAAGAGCGAAGCGCCCAGCGCCACGGTAACGGTCAGCCCGTCCGGAACGATTTCCGGCCCGAGGATACCGGAATCCGCTGGCGGGAAGCGCGGATCGGCCTCTGGCGGCGTGCCCCCGGCCATCAGGAAGGCGATCCTCTCGGTCAGCAGGCGAAAGAGACGGTCCAGCCCGGCACGGTCAGGTGCCAGCACGTCGAAGGCGGCGACCATGCCGGCGGCGGGCGGCGGGTTGAGGATGCCCGGCTGGTGCGGCCCGTGAAAGGCGATGGCCTGCCGTGCCTCGGCCGCGTCGCGCCCGGGCGGCTCCTGCATCAGCGGGGCTGCGACCACGGCGGAGGCAACCCCGGCACCGCCCGCCAGGCCCAACAGCAATCCGCGCCGCCCGGCGGCGAAGGGGCAGGAATTCCGTGTCATGTCGGTCCCATCCGGTTTGCCTGGGAGAGGCATCTCAATGGGCCTCCAACTGCCGGCCCAGCCTGTCGAGATCCGTGGCCAGGGTGGCCAGGGCATTCCTGTCCCCTTTCTCCGACGCGGCGAGCGAGCGGTCGAGGCTGGACTGGAGGGCCGGGTCCAGACGGGTGGCGAGCGGCCGCAACAGGGAAACGACGCGCCCCACACCATCCAGCGCGTCAGGCGTGATGGCGTCCGAACCTCGCAGCAGTTGCGTTGCGCCCTCCGCCATGGCCGCGGGGGTGATGCGGGCCTTGCCGATCCGGGCGGTCAGGCTCTCGCTGTCCGAGCGCAGCCGCGCCAGTGTTTCACGTGAGACATCGGAGCCGTCCGATCCGGCCTCGGGCAGAAAGGCCGACAACCGGGTCAGGCTATCGGTCACCGAGGTCAGGGTCTCCCGAGTTTCGGGCAGAAGCCGGAGCGCCGGCAGGAGCTGGTCGCGGGCCCGGCCCGCCTCGGCAATGAGCCGCTCAGCCCGCGCCGTGTCGCCCCGGTCCAGCGCCTCGTCCAGATCCTCCACGGCTTCCGTCAGAGCCATGGCCTGCAGGGTGACATGGACCTTGTACTCGGCCATGGGGGCGAGCAGGTCACGAGGCTCCGGACGCCAGGGCGCTCCGGCGGCGGCAGGCAGAACGGTCAGCCTGCCGCGCGGATTGCCGATGCGGCCACAGGTGATGGCATAGGTGCCGGGCTCCAGCCGCGCCGTCAGGCTTTGGGAAAGCCCGGGTGCGATGTTCTCCCGTTCCTCCAGCACCATCACGCCATCCAGGATCTCCCATTCCAGGGCGCGGTCGCTGCGGTTGACGATGCGGAAGGCGGTCCGTCCGGCGGGCACGGTGAGTTCGCCCGGCTCGCAACCCCGGTCAGTGATGGCCACGGTGACGCTGCTCGCCTCCCCTGTCCCGGCCTCGCGGCGTTCCAGCCGCAGCGAAGCGGCACCCAGGCCCAGCACCGCCAGGACCAACAGGGCCATGAGGCCAAGCGCGGGCCTGAGCCGGGGCGGCGCCGGAGCCTCGCCGGCCGGCACGTCCTGACGCGCCGGCGAGGGAACGGCGGGGGCGCTAGCCACGGGCCGCAGGAAGAGCGGCAGCGTGACAGCAAGGAAGACCAGATAGACCAGCACCTCGCCCAGGGCCGGGCGGTCGCTGTAGCCGAAGATCCCCGCCAGCACGGAGCCCGCAACGCCATCGGCGGGCAGGACGTCGCTCAGGTCGAAGACCGTGGCCTGGAGCCCGTTCCACAGCCCTGCCTCATGCAGCGCGCGCAGCGACCCCGCCAGAAGCCCGGCCGCCACCAGCAGGATCAGCACGCCGCTCCAGCGGAAAAAGCGCCGCAGGTCCAGCCGCAGCCCGCCCCAGGTGATGGCGGCGCCCACCGCGACGGCGAGCAGCAGGCCGGCCACCGCACCGATGGGCGCCGCCGGGCCGGGGCTCTGCCGCATGACGGCGAGCAGGAAAACCGCCGCCTCCAGCCCTTCCCGCGCCACGGCGAGGAAGACCATGGCCAGCAAAGCAAGGCCGCGCCTTTCCCCCATCAGCGCGGCATCGATGCGGTCCTGCATCTCCGCCTTCACCGACCGGGCAGCCCGCCTCATCCAGAAGACCATGGCGGTCAGCATGCCGACGGCCACCAGCCCCACCACGGCCTCGAAGATCTCCTGCCCGCGCTGCGGGAACTCGGCGCTCAACACCTCCAGAGCGAGACCCGCCCCCAGGCTGACCAGCACCCCCGCCCCGATGCCGAGCCAGACCAGGGGCAGCCATTCCCGGCGCCCGGTACGGCCGAGATAGCCCGCGACCAGGCCGATGATCAGGGCGGCTTCCAGCCCTTCCCGGAACATGATGAGGAACGGAACAAGCATGATGGTGCAGTCGGGCCTGGCAGGATGAGATCGGTTGTCCGGCAAGGCAGGTGCCCCGCAAGCGCAGGCAGAAGCAAGGGGGGTTCAGGACCTGCCAAGCCCGGCAACGCCCAATTATGCCATCATAAGAATGCAATTCATTATCATGTATGGATTTTAATTTCGGCTTCCTCGGCAGATGCCGTCTTCACACCCGGATGCGGTTGGTCGGGACGATCCGTTTCCAGGCGGGCAGGAAACGGCGCCAGAGCAGAGCATCGTGCTGGCGCTCCGGCAGGCCGGTGGCGATCCGGGCGATCTGCGCGCGGCTGAGCGGCGAACGCTCGCAGAAGAAGGGCGTCGGCGTGAATCGCGAGAAGTAGCCGTAATAGAGGGCCGAGCGGTCGCTGCGCACCGGGGGCCGGCCGCGATGGTAGTTCTCCGCCGTTTCCGCGATCACCACCGTGCCACGGCGGCCGGTGCAGGTGCGGATGGCCTTCTCCATGTTTCCCGGACCGATCCGCCGCTCCAGCTCCGCCTGGGGCAGGATGGCGCCCCGCCCTGGCCCGCCCAGGGATTCACGGAAAGCAGGGTGGACGATCTCGAAAGGGCCGTCCTGGGGGCCTACATCGGTGATGTAGACGGCGATCTTCAGCATGCGCCGGTCCTCGCGGTCGCGGTGCCAGATGCGCGGCCCCGCCTCGCGCCCATCGGCGGGGCTGTAGAAGTGGTCCGGCCCGTCATAGGCCACCGGAAGGCCCAGGTAGTTCTCCACCAGGTCCAGCAGCCGCGTGCCGAGCCCCCATTCCAGGATCGCCGGAAAATCCAGCAGGTCCTGCGCCGTGGCGGTAACGGTGTGGCGATGCGCGTGGTCCGGATGGTGGCGCCGCGCCGCGAGCCGCTCGGTCAGGGATGTGGCACTGGCCAGCATCGCCGCCGTGCCCGGCAGCCCCAGCTCCTCCAGCGAGGTGACGCATACGCCGTCCCGCAACAGGCTCCCGAGAAGGGCCGCATCCCGCGCGGACAGGGCAGGAAGGTGGGGGAGATGGGCGGCGCATGCCCCGGCCCGCGCATCCTCCACGAGCCGATCGGGCCAGGGAAGGCGCAGCGTGCGGGCGGCGAGTTCGGAGGGTAGGCTGAGGCCATGTTGCCAGACCTTGTCCAGCCAGCGACGCGGACGGCCGCGGCCCCAGGGATGGAGAAGGCCGGCCTGTCCGGCCGCGGCGGAAGCGGGGCTGAACCCGGCGCTTGGGAAGGCGTGGCTAGGGCTCCGGGCGAGACCCATGATGGCAACCCCTGGTAGAATTTTTGGGTCGGGAATAAGCCAAACTCTATAAGTCGTCCAAAATTTACAGCAATATCCATATTAAGTAACGAATTTCATGCAGAAGCGAAAGGATCCAGGGAAACAGCCGAAAAACGGCACGCATGCCGTTTGGCGTCTGTGTCACTTTCCCGCGATTGTACCGTGAGATGGGATTCCGGGGCTGCCGTGACCTGCCGCACCAGCGGGAACAGGCGTCCCTTCGTCATGGCCGCAGAGACGGATCGCCCCTGCCGCCCGCGGCCCATGGCGGCTACAGAACCGGCATGTCCGAACCCCGCCTCCCCCTCCTCGTCACCCATAACGGCAGCTTCCATTGCGACGAGGCCTTCGCCTATGTCGCGCTGCGCCTCGCCCTGGGCCTGCATGCCCCGGGCCGTGACCATGTCCTGCTGCGCACCCGCGACGCCAACCGCATTGCCGAGGGCGACGTGGTCTGGGATGTGGGCCTCCTCTACGACACGGCGACGCAGCGCTTCGACCACCACCAGCGCGGCGCTCCGATGCGGCCGGATGGCACGCCCTTCAGCTCCGCCGGCCTCGTCTGGCAAACCCATGGCGAGGCGGCGGTACGCGCCCTGCTGCGGCCTGAGGACTCGGGCTTCGCCCCCACCATCGCGGCGGATCTCGACGCCTCCATGGTCCGCTTCATCGACGAGGTGGACAATGGCGTCGCCACCTCGCGCGGCAGCATGGACCTCGCCAGCCTGGTGGGCGACTGCAACCCCGCCTGGGACGCGCCGGGCGCGGAAGATCAGGGCGCTGAGGACGCCGCCTTCCTGGAGGCCGTCGCCCTGGTCGAGGCGGTGCTGCGCCGCCGGGTGGAGGCCCAGCGTGCCCGCCTCGCCGCCGACGCGCAGGTGGTGGCGGCACACGCCGCCTCGGCCGACCGGCGCATCCTGGAGCTCGACCGCCGCATGCCCTGGAAGAGTGCCGTCTTCCAGCACGACCTGCCGGTGCTCTACGGCATCTATCCGGTGAACAACGGCAACTGGATGGTGGACACCATGCCGCCGGAGCCGAAATCCTTCGCCCAGCGGCTACCTCTCCCCGAAGCCTGGGCCGGGCTGCAGGACAAGGATCTCGCCGAAGCCTCCGGCGTGCCCGATGCCGTCTTCGTCCACCTCCGCCGCTTCATCGGCGCCGCCCGCTCCCGCGCCGGCGCCCTCGCCATGGCCCGCCGCGCCGTGACCCTCGGGATGCCGGATGTCTGAATGGATCTGGCCTGGGAACCGGGAGGCGCTGCCTCCCGGACCCTCTGCTCAGGGGGATGGTATCCCCCCGAGACCCCGCCATGAGCGCTCCGCGAGGAGGGGGAGCAGGACACCGGTCGCCAAATGGTGCAACGGCGGTCGAAGCCCCCTCCTCGCGGAGCGCTCATAGGGTTCCCAGGGACCAACGTCCCTGGGCGGGGTGTCCAGAGGGGCAGAGCCCCTCTGGCCTCGGCCCGATCACCCCAGACCCAGCGTGCGGCACAGGTGGGCTGGTTTCACGGGAAACGGAGTGGGTGCTGCCTGTTCAGGGCGTGGCGAACGTGGGAAGGGGATGCACCATGTCTCGCTCCGTGATCCGCCGCTGGCGCCTCCTGGTCCTGCTCCTCCTGCCGGTGCTGCCGCTCTGCGCGCCGCCGGCCCGAGCCGCGGAGGACTGCACGCAGCATCACCCGGATGGCGTCGCGCCGTCTATCACACGTCCGGCGCTGGAGCGTGACACCAGCCGCCTCTGCTTCGAAGGGTTCGCCGTCCTCTACAGCGGCGTCTCGCGCACGCCGCTGGCGGTGTCCGAGCACCTGACCCGCGACCGCATCCAACAGGCCCGCCGGGTCCCGCGCGACGATGCCTTCCATGCGGAGGACCAGTTGCCGGCCGACCAGCGGGCGCGCCTGTCGGATTACGCACGCTCCGGCTTCGACCGGGGGCACATGGCGCCCTCTGGCGACATGGCCACGCCCACCTCGCAGCAGGAGAGCTTCTCGCTCGCCAATATCGTCCCACAGGCGCCGGAATCGAACCGTTGCCTCTGGGAAGGGATCGAGAGCACGGTGCGCGACCTGGCCACCGGGGATGGCGAGGTCTGGGTGGTGACCGGCCCCGCCTTCGAGGGCGAGAACCTGCGCCGCCTGAACCGGCGCGTGCTGGTGCCGACTTCGCTCTACAAGGCCATCTACCTTCCTGACCGTGGCGAGGCCGGGGCCTATCTGGCCCCGAACGGGCCGGGCCTGTCCTGGCGTGCGGTATCCCTCGACGAGCTGCGCGACATCGCCGGGATCGATGTCTTCCCCTCCCTCGCCCCCGCGATCCGCGCCCGGGCCATGGTCCTGCCGCAGCCGAAGCCGAACAACATCCGCGGCAGTTGCGAGGGACAGACCGGTGGACAGGTGGCAAACAGCGGCACGGCCTCCAACCGCAGCGTCGCCCGTCGCGACGCGCCCGTGGCGACCCCCGCCGGCCCGGGCATCATGGGCAGCCGCCTGACGCTGATCATCGCGGCGGTGGTGGCCGTGGTGGTTATCCTGTTGCTGGTCCGCGTGCTGGGGCGCCGCTGATGGCCTGTCGCACCGGCAAGCCACCGGGGAACGCCCGCTCGTGTCGTTGAGAGGAGTTGCCGCATGACGAAGCTCAAGCCCTTCGCCGACGACGCCGCCGCCACCGAGATCGGCGGCCTGAAGATCGAGAACGGCCAGGACCGCATCGCCCTCTATGGCAGCCTGGACCTGACCCGGGACAAGGAGGGCCTGGCCCTGGCGAAGGAGCTGCACGCGCTGCTCTCCGCTGCCTTGGCGGTGCTGGAAGGCGAGGCGGAGAAGCTCCCGGACAAGGTCACCACCGGCGAGAATGTGGACGAAACGAAGAACCCCTTCGCCTAATCGCCGGACGCACCACGCGGGGCCACGGAAAAGGTTGATTTGACCGGCTGGTTGGTCAATTCTTTCCGCAATCGCCGTCCCCCACGCCCGCCTTCCGTCCAGGACGGGTCCGGCGTAGGGATCGGGAATGACGCGGCACGGGACCAGAGAATCCCGGCCACAGGGAGCGTAAACGATGTGGAAATATGCCGCCGGCCTCGCGCTGGTGCTCGGAGCTTCCTTCCCGGCGGCCACGCCCGCCTCGGCGGCCGATCCCGTCCGGGTCGGCGTCACCCTGTCGGAAACGGGGCCGGGCGCCTCGCTCGGCATCCCCGAGGGCAAGTCGGTGCGCCTGCTGCCCAAGGAGTTCGGCGGCCAGCCGGTCGAGTGGATCATCCTCGACGACGGCTCCGACACCACCCGCGCGGTCGCCAACATGCGCAAGCTGATCGCCGAGAACCGGGTGGACGCGGTGGTGGGCTCCAGCGTCACCCCCGCCTCCATCGCCATGGTGGAGGTCGCGGCGGAACAGAAGGTGCCGATGATCTCGCTGGCCGGCTCCTCCGCCATCGTCTCCCCGGTGGATGAGCGGCGGCGCTGGGTCTTCAAGACCGCGCAGAACGACGCTCTGATGGCGACGGCCGTGGCCGACCACATGGCCAAGGCGGGCGTGAAGACGCTGGGCGTGATCGCCTTCAGCGATTCCTACGGCGACGGCTGGATGGGCGTGATGAAGCCGCTGCTGGAGGAACGGAAGATCCGCCTCGTGGCGGACGAGCGCTATGCCCGCTCCGACACCAGCGTCACCGGACAGGTGCTGAAGGTGGTCTCCGCCAAGCCGGACGCCGTCTTCATCATCGCCGCGGGCACGCCGGCCGCATTGCCGGCGCGCGGGCTCAAGGAGCGCGGCTTCCGCGGCGCGGTGTACCAGACGCATGGCGTGGCCAATGCCGACTTCCTGCGCGTGGGCGGCAAGGACGTAGAGGGCGAGATCCTCCCCGTCGGCCCGGTGGTGGTGGTGGACCAGCTCCCCGACAGCCACCCCTCGCGCGAAACGGCACGCAAGTATCGCGACGCCTACGAGGCGGAGAACGGCAAGGGCAGCGTCTCCACCTTCGGCGCGCATGCCTATGATGCCGGCATCCTGCTGAGCCACGCCATCCCCGTCGCCGCCGACAAGGCGAAGCCCGGCACGCCCGAGTTCCGCGCTGCGCTGCGCGACGCGCTGGAGGGGCTGAAGGGCGTCGTCTACGTGAACGGCACCGCGACCATGTCGCCCACCGACCATGTGGGACAGGGCGAGCCCTCGCGCGTGATGGTCACCATCCAGAACGGCACCTGGAAGCTCCTGCCGCAGTAACGGCACGCCGCCCTTCCCCGCTCGCCGGGGAAGGGCCGCTCCCCTCCTGACGGAAGACGATCGTGGATCTCTCCATCCTCCTGGTGCTGGTGCAGGACGGGGTCGTAAGCGGCGCCATCTACGCGCTGCTCGCCCTGTCCCTGGTGATCGTCTTCACCGTGACGCGCATCGTCTTCGTGCCGATCGGCGAATTCGTGAGCTTCGGGGCGCTGACGCTCGCGGTGCTGGAGGCCGGGCAGATGCCGGGCACGGTCTGGCTGCTGATGCTCCTGGGCCTCGCCACCGCCTTGCTGCGGCTCTGGACCGGGCGGAACCTGCCCCCGGCGCAGCAGGCGCGGCGCCTCGCCATGCCGGTGCTGCTCCCCCTGCTCGCCTGGGGCCTCGCGCGGCTGGCGCTGGCGCTGGGCGCGCCGCCGCTGGCGATGGTGGCGCTGACGCTGCTGATCGTCGTACCGATGGGCGTCTTCCTCTATGACATCGTCTATCGCCCGATGATCCAGGCCAGCGTGCTGGTGCTGCTGATCGTCTCCGTCGCGCTGCACCTGGCGCTGACCGGGCTGGGCCTCGTCTTCTTCGGCGCGGAGGGCTTCCGCACCGAGGCGCTGTCCGACGCGATGATCGAGATCGGCCCGCTCCTGGTCTCCGGCCAGTCCATCGCCGTGGTGCTGATGACGCTGCTGCTGATCGCGGCGCTGTTCCTGTTCTTCGAGCAGAGCCTGCTGGGCAAGGCGCTGCGCGCCACGGCGGTGAACCCGCTCGGCGCCCGGCTGGTGGCGATCTCCCCCGACCTCTGCGGCCGCACCGCCCTCGGCCTCGCCGCGGCGATCGGCACGGTGAGCGGCATCCTGGTCTCGGCGCTGACCACGATCTACTACGACACCGGCTTCCTGATCGGGCTGAAGGGCTTCGTCGCCGCCATCGTGGGCGGGCTGGCCAGCTATCCCCTCGCCGCCGCCGGCGCACTGCTGATCGGGCTGGTGGAAAGCTTCGCCAGCTTCCAGGCCAGCGCCTTCAAGGAGGTGCTGGTCTTCATGATCATCATCCCCGTGCTGCTCTGGCGCTCCTGGCGCATGCCGCAGAGCCTGGACGAGGAGCACTGAGCATGGCCGCCCGCCTCCTTCCCCTCGCCGCCCTGGCGCTCGCCGCCGCCCTGTTGCTCTGGCCTGGGCTGCCCGGCTTCTGGGCGGTGCTGGCAGGCTATATCGGCATCGCCTCGCTCACCGTGCTGGGCCTCGTCGTGCTGTCCGGCATCGGCGGGCTGATCTCCTTCGGCCAGGCGATGTTCGTCGGCATCGGTGCCTACACCACCGCGATCCTGACCACGGAATACGGTGTCTCGCCCTGGCTCACCCTGCCGCTCTCGGTGCTGGCGGCGGGGCTGCTGGCCTGGGGAGTCGGGGCCATCACGCTGCGGCTGCGCGGGCACTACCTCGCCGTCGCGACCATCGCCTGGAACGTCTCCTTCTTCTACCTGATCGGCAATCTCGATCTCTTCCACCGCTATGACGGCATCAGCGGCATCCCGCCGGTCCCGCTCCCCGGCTTTCCGCTGATCGAGGCGCGGCACTTCGCGCTGCTGGTGCTGCTCTTCCTGGCGGCGGCCATGCTGCTGACCCGCAACCTGCTGCGCTCGCGCGCCGGGCGCACCATCCGGGCGCTGCGCGGCGGCGCCATGGCGGCGGAATCCTGCGGCGTGAACACGCTGAACGCCCGCATCCTGGCCTTCGTCTATGCCGGGCTGCTGGCCGGGCTGGCGGGCTGGCTCTACGCGCATTTCCAGCGCACGGTGAACCCCTCCCCCTTCGGGCTGAACACCAGCATCGACTACCTGCTGATGGCCGTGGCGGGCGGCGTGCAGCATATCGGCGGCGCGGTGCTGGGCGCCGCCATCGTCACCCTGCTGCGCGACCAGCTCCAGACGCTGCTGCCCGCCCTCATCGGCGCCCAGGGGAGCTTCGAGACCATCGTCTTCGGCGCGCTGCTGATCCTGCTGCTGCAATTCGCGCCGGACGGTCTCTGGCCCCGCTTCGCGCGCCTCTTCCGCCTCGCCCCGCGCAAGGCCCCCGCCCCCGTTCCCACACTGGCCACGACGGAGGCCGGGCCCCTGCCCGTGCGGCAGCAGCCGCGCCGGGGCGAGGAGGTGCTGCGCGCCGAGGGGCTGCGCAAGGTCTTCGGCGGGCTGGTGGCGGTGAACGATGTCGGCTTCGCCCTGCGCGCCGGGGAGATCACCGGGCTGATCGGCCCGAACGGCGCCGGCAAGAGCACCACCTTCAACCTGCTGACCGGCGTGCTGGCCGCGACGGGCGGGCGCGTCGCCTTCCTGGGCCGCGAGATCGGCGGCCTGCCGGCGCGGGGCGTCGCGCGGCTCGGCATCGCGCGCACCTTCCAGCACGTGAAGCTGGTGCACGGCATGACCGTGCTGGACAATGTGGCGCTCGGCGTCCACCTGCGCGGTTCCGCCGGGGCGCTGCGCGGCGCGCTGGCGCTGGACGGGGCGGAGGAGGCGCGGATCTTCGCCGAGGCACGCCGGCAGATCGAGCGTGTCGGCCTCGGCGCCGTGGCGCATCTGGTGGCGAACGAGCTCTCCCTCGGCCAGCAGCGGCTGGTGGAGATCGCCCGCGCCCTCTGCCTCGACCCTGTGGTCCTCCTCCTCGACGAGCCCGCCGCCGGGCTGCGCCACATGGAGAAGGACGCCCTGGCGCGACTGCTGGACGGGCTGCGCGACGAGGGCATGACCATCCTGCTGGTGGAGCACGACATGGATTTCGTGATGAACCTCACCGACCGGCTGGTGGTGATGAGCTTCGGCGCCGAGCTGGCGCAGGGGCGCCCGCGGGAGATCCAGGACAACCCGGCGGTGATCGACGCCTATCTGGGCAGCGCGGCATGAGCGGCGCCGAGACCACGCCCATCCTTGCGGTGCGGGACCTGCACGTCGCCTATGACGGCGTGCCCGCAGTCTCCGGCGTGTCGCTGCGCGTGCCGCGCGCCAGCATCGTCACCATCCTGGGCCCCAACGGCGCGGGCAAGAGCACGCTTCTGAACGCCATCATGGGCGTGCTGGCCTCGCGCGGCGACGTCGCCTTCGCCGGGCGCAGCCTGGCCCGCCAGGGCATCGAGGAGCGCGTGCGCGACGGCATCAGCCTGGTGCCGGAAAAGCGCGAGCTCTTCACCAGCATGACGGTGGAGGACAACCTCCGCCTCGGCCGCTTCCGCCTGCGCCGTTCCGGCAGCGCCGAGCCCATGCTGGAAGAGGTCTTCCGCCTCTTCCCGCGCCTGAAGGAGCGGCGGCGGCAGGAGGCCGGCACGCTGTCGGGCGGCGAACGCCAGATGCTGGCCATGGGCCGCGCCCTGATGGGCGAACCGCGCCTGCTGATGCTCGACGAGCCCAGCCTCGGCCTCGCCCCCCTGGTGGTGCGGGAGATCCTGCAGAGCGTCGCCGACCTGCGCGGCAACGGCGTCTCCATCCTGCTGGTGGAGCAGAACGCCCGCGCCGCGCTGCGCATCGCCGATTACGGCTATGTGCTGGAAAACGGCTCCGTCGTGCTGGAAGGCGACCCGGATGCGCTCCAGGCCGACCGGCGCATCGTCGAGGCCTATCTCGGCATCCGCTCGGCCTCCGCCGCCGCGGCGGCCTGATCCGTACCCCGACCGGCGCACCCAGGGTGAGGCTCTGCCTCCCCCTGACCCCCTCCGCTCAGGGAGGCAGGGGCCTCCCCGAGACCCCGCCTTTCGCTGGCACCGTGTGGCAAGGCCAGCCCGCGGCCCGATCCCGGAGGGCAGGTGGACCGGCGGGCTCCCGAACAGGAAAAACACCCTGCCCGCGCGGGTGGCGCCCATGGTCGCCGGAGAGCCATGCTCTCCGGCGCGATCCGGCCACAGCGAGCGCCAACTCACCGGGTCCAGGGCGCGCAGCGTCCTGGCGGATAGGGGGTATCGTGGGAAAGGCAGGGCCTTTCCCACGGGCCACGGAGAGCGACGCCCCTCAGCCCATGATGTTGTACCCGCCGTCGATATAGAGCGTCTGCCCGGTGATGAGCTTCGCGGCATCGGTGGCGAGATAGGCGGTGGCGAGGCCGACATCCTCGATGGAAACGAGGCTGCGGGCGGGGGCGGTGCTCTGGGCGCGTTCCAGCATCTCGTCGAACTCGTTGATGCCGGAGGCGGCGCGGGTCTTGAGCGGGCCGGGTGAGACGGCGTGGACGCGGATGCCCTGGGGACCGAGTTCGGCGGCGAGGTAGCGCGTGGCGCTTTCCAGCGCGGCCTTCACCGGCCCCATCATGTTGTAGTGCTCCACCACCCGCTGCGAGCCGTAGTAGCTCATGCAGAAGAGCGTCCCGCCGCGCGTCATCAGCGGCTCCGCCAGCTTGGCCATGCGCAGGAAGGACCAGCAGGAGATGTCCATGGCGCGCAGGAAGCCGTCGCGCGAACAGTCCACCACGCGCCCATGCAGGTCCTTGCGCGGGGCGAAGGCGATGGAATGCAGCAGGAAGTCGAGCTGCCCCCAGTCCTGTTCGATGCGCTCGAAGACGGCTTCGAGCTGGCCCGGCCGCTCCAGGTCCAGCGGCATGAGGATGGACGCTTCCAACTCCCGCGCCAGCGGCTCCACATGCGGCCTCGCCTTGTCGTTCAGGTAGGTGACGGCGAGTTCCGCCCCCAGGCCGCGGAAGGCGCGGGCGCAGCCCCAGGCGATGGAGCTGTCATTGGCGATGCCGGTAACGAGGCCGCGCCGGCCCTCCAGCGTGACGCGCTCGCGCGGGATCATGTGGCGCCGCCTTCGCGGCCGCGCAGCACGTCCAGCGTGTGGCGGGCGATCATGCGTTCCTCGTTGGTCGGGATGACATAGGCGCGCAGCCGGCTGGCCTCCGTGGAGATCAGCGGCCCGTGCGCGGCGTTGCGGGCGGGGTCGGCCTCCACCCCCATCCAGGCGCAGCGGCGCAGGATCGCCTCGCGCACCGGGGCCGCGTTCTCGCCCACCCCGGCGGTGAAGACGATGCCGTCGATCCCGCCCATGGCGGTGGCCAGCGCGGCGATCGCCTTGGCGGCGTGGTAGCAGAAATAGTCGATGGCCAGCCGGGCCGAGGGCACCTCGCTCGCCAGCAGCTCCCGCATGTCGCTGGTAAGGCCGGACAGCCCCTTCAGCCCGCAGTCATGATAGAGGAAGTCCTGCAAGGCCCCGGCATCCATGCCCTGCGCGGCGAGGTGGACGACCACCCCGGCATCCAGGCTGCCGGGCCGCGTGCCCATGGGCAGCCCATCCAGCGCCGTGAAGCCCATGGTGCTGTCCAGGCTGCGCCCGTCCCGGATGGCACAGGCGGAGGCGCCATTGCCCAGATGCGCCACCACGACGCGCCCGCCCGCGAGCTCCGGCGCCACCACGGGGATCTGCCGGGCGATGAACTCATAGGACAGGCCGTGGAAGCCGTAGCGCCGCACGCCCTGCCGGTAGAGGCTTTCCGGAATGGCGAAGCGTTCCGCCACCTCCGGATGCCCCCGGTGGAAGGCGGTGTCGAAACAGGCCACCTGCGGCAGGTCGGGCCGGCGCGCGCGGATGGAGCGAATGGGCGCGAGGTTGAAGGGCTGGTGCAGCGGTGCCAGCGGCACCAGCGCCTCCAGCGCCTCCAGCACGCCGTCATCCACCAGGACGGGCGCGGCGAAATCCGGGCCGCCATGCACGACGCGGTGGCCGACGGCGATGGGCGGGCCGCCCAGATGCTCCACCAGCCAGCCGCCCAGCACGGCCTGGCCTTCCTCCATCGTGTCGGCGGCCTCGGCCTCCAGCACCTCGTCCACCAGCACGCGGTCTTCCGCGTCCACGGCATGGAGGCGCGGCGCCGCGCTGCCGATGCCGCCCATCTGCCCCTTGAAGCGGCGGTGCAGGCCCTCGTCCTCGCCCAGCTCATAGAGCTGGAACTTGATCGAGGAACTGCCGGCGTTCAGGACGAGGATGGTCTCGCTCATGCGGAGGCTCCTCCCGCCGTGGCGGGTTTCGCGGCCAGGGCCCGGGCATAGAGCGCCGCCACGGCGCAGGAGGCCAGCCGCGCCCGCACGCTGTCGGCCCGGCTGGTCAGGATGACCGGCACCCGGGCACCCAGCACGATCCCGGCGGCCTCCGCCCCGGCCAGGAAGGTCAGGTTCTTGGCCAGCATGTTCCCCGCCTCCAAATCCGGCACCACCAGCACCTGGGCCCGGCCCGCGACCTCGGAGCGGATGCCCTTGATGCGCGCGGCCTCCACGCTGATGGCGTTGTCCATGGCCAGCGGCCCGTCCAGCAGCGCGCCGGTGATCTGGCCGCGATCGGCCATCTTGCACAGCGCCGCGGCATCCAGCGTGCCGGGGATGGCCGGGTTCACCGTCTCCACCGCCGAGAGGATGGCCACGCGCGGCGCGCCTAGGCCCAGGCCGCGATGCAGGTCAGCCACGTTCTGCACGATATCCGCCTTGGTCTTCAGGTCCGGCACGATGTTGATCGCGGCGTCGGTGATGAAGAGCGGCTCCGGATAGGTCGGCACGTCCATGATGAAGACATGGCTGAGCCGGCGCGCGGTGCGCAGCCCGGCCTCCTTGTCCAGCACGGCGTGCAGCAGCTCGTCCGTGTGCAGGCTGCCCTTCATCAGCAGCGAGGCCTGGCCGCCGCGCACCAGCGCCACGGCCCGGGCGGCGGCGGCATGGCTGTGCGGCGCGTCCTGGATCTCCACGCCAGCGAGGTCGAGCCCCGCCTCCTCCGCCACGGCGCGGATCTTCGCCACCGGCCCGACCAGGATCGGGCGGATGATGCCCTCCCGCCCCGCATCCAGCGGCCCCTCCAGCGCCGTGCGCTCGCAGGGATGGGCCACGGCGCAGGGGATCGGCTTGTCGTGATGCGCGGTGCGGCGGATCAGCGCCTCGTAGTGCCGCGCGCGCTTCAGGATCAGCGCCGGCGCCTCGCTCACGCCCGGGCTGCTGGCGCGCTCGGCGGGGGCGGAGACGGTGGCCGTGCCGGTCAGCACCACCTCCCCATCGCCGCGCCGGCATTCGCAATCGAGCAGCACCAGCCGGTGGGCGGGCTGCTTGTCCTTCACCGTCACCCGCAGCACCAGCGTGTCGCCGGCCAGGATGGGCGCGCCGAAGCGCATCTCCTGGCCCAGATAGACGGTGCCCGCGCCGGGAAGCTCGTTGCCCAGCAGGTTGGCGATCAGCGCCCCCGCCAGCATGCCATGCGCCGCCGGCTTGCCCCCCTGCCTCGGCGCGCCGGAGGCCGCGGCGTAGAGCGCCACGACCTCCGGCGAGACCGTGCGCGTCAGGCTGGCGCTGTCGCCGACGGCGATCTCGTCGAAGAGCCGGTTCTGGATCGGACCGCCCCCGGCCCCGGATTCCGCCGACACCGGCTCAGCCCGCCCTGGGGCGGCGGCGCCGCGCGGGAGCCGCCTTGTGCTCCCCGGGATGTTCCTTCGCCAGGCCTTCCCCCATCGGGCCTTCCCCCATCGGGCCTTCCCCCATCGGGCCTTCCTCCGCTGGCTCGGCCGCGACGGTGTCCTTGTCGGGGGCCTGTTCCGCGATCGCGGCGCTGTCCTCGATCGCCCGCGCGGTCTCGCTGGCGGAAGGCAGGGCATGGCGCCCCTCCCCCGCCACCGTGCGGAAGATCCGCTCGATGGTCTCCAGCCGGCCCTCCGCGCGGCCCGACAGCGGCTCGCCCGCGGTCAGCACCGCGCGCAGCCGCTCCATCGCCTGCTCCACCACGTCGCCCGGCGTGCCGGCGAGCATCTGCGGCAGGGTGGCCAGGGCCTTCTCGGGGTCCAGCAGCAGCATGAAGAACTGCATCCGCACCACCGCCTTGAAGGTCGGCAGGTCCATGCCGGAGCCGTTCTCCCGGTGCATCTGCCGCAGCAGTTCGAAGCTGCGCTGGTCCGCGGCGCGCTCGGCCAGGCCGACATAGAGCATGGAGCGGATCAGCGCCTCCGGCAGCCCGCCCTCGGCGATGCGCTCATGCAGTTCCGACGCGCGCTGGCGCACCAGTTGCCGGCGCTCCGGCTCCAGCCCCGGACGGCGGCGCGGCGGCCGGTTGTCGGCCCGCATGCCCAGCGCCGCCTGCACGGCGGCGGAGCCGTAGAACCCCTCGAAGAAGCGCTCGCAGGCCGTGTCGCGCATCTCCCGGTAGAGGTCGAGCGAGCGCACGATCTCGTCGGAGAAGCGCTGCTGCATCGCCAGGAAGGGATTGTCCGGCGCGGCGGGCCGGCGGTTCTCCCGCACCTGCTCCGCCAGCGGCTCCAGCATCCGCAGGAAGGGGTTGTGGTCGGAGAACATCTCGTAGCCGAGCCGCAGCGGATGCGTCCGGCGCAGCCAGTCCGCCGTGGCCTCGTTGCTCGCGGCCCGCACGGCGGGCTGCACATAGGTGCGGTAGAGGCCGAGATTGATGCGCGAAAGCTGCGCCACCGCGGCGAAGCGCCGGTCCTCCTCCTCGCCGCCGCCGACGATCACGCGGATGTCGTCCAGGTCGCGGCCGGCGAAGCGCGAGATGTAGTCCGTCTGCACCAGCTCCGCCCCCGGCTCGTCCGGCAGCCGCCGCTCCAGCTCTGCCTCGTAAAGCCCGGGCGGCAGCACGTCGATCAGGTCGATGTTGGTGGCGAACTGCTGGTGCTCCTTGCGCGCCACCGAGCCGGACACGAAGATCCCCAGATGGCCGACGCTTTCGTGCACGGCATAGACGATGGTCTGCCCGTTGGCGCGGATCTCCTCCAGGCTGCCATAGAGATCGGTGATCCAGCCCAGCGCCTGCTGCGGCGGGGTGATGTTGTCGCCCTTGGAGCAGAAGACGATGACCGGCGAGCGGATGTTGCGCAGGTCGAGCACCGTGCCGTCGCCCGTGGTGATCTCGGCCGTGGAAAGCCTGTTGCCGACGAAGAGGTCATCGACGATCGTCTGCATCTCCCCCGCGTTCATCAGCACGTGGCTGCCCCACCACCGCTCGAACTCCAGGTAGCGCGGCGGTTCCGTGTCGATGTTGGCGTAGACGTGGTACTGCTTGGTCCAGATCGTGTTGGCGGGGTTCAGCGCCTCGAAGTTCTGCACCAGATAGGCGCCGTCGAAGATGCCGTTGCCGAGATCGCCGGCCAGCGCCGTCATCCAGCTTCCGCCCAGCACTCCGCCCAGATAGCGCATCGGACTGCCGCCCGGCGTGCCGGCCCAGTAGGAGAGCGGCGTGCCGGCGATGATGATCGGCCCGAACAGCTCGGGCCGCATCGCCGCCGCCATCATCACCTGCCAGCCCGCCTGGCAGTTGCCGATCACCACCGGCTTGCCGTCGCTCTCGCTGTGCAGCTCGCCCACCCGCTCCACGAAGAGCGTCTCGGCGATCACCACGTCCTCCACCGTCTGCCCCGGCAACGGCCAGGGCAGGAAGCCGACGAAGTAGCAGGGATGGCCCGCCCGCATCGCCACGCCCAGCTCGCTGTCCGCCTTGAATCCGCCGATGCCGGGCGCGTTGCCGGCACGCGGGTCGAAGACGATGAAGGGACGCTTGAGCGGATCGATCTCGACGCCTTCCGGCGGCAGGACGCGCACCAGCCCGTAATTCACCGGGCGTTCCAGCTTGCGCCCATCCATCACCAGTTCGGCGTCATAGCGGAGCACGTTCGGCGCCCGCTGCGCCATGTGCTCATGATACTGGTTGCCGCGCTGCCGCAGCACATCCAGGAAGAGGATCCCGCGCTGCCAGGCATCGACCGCGTAGGACACGCCCTGCGCCCAGGGATTGACCGATGGGTCGAACAGTGGGGCCATCAGGGGAGCGGGACCGGCCGCGGGCGATCCGGAGGCGAGGCGCGCTTCGCCGTCCTTCGTGTCATGCGGTGCCATGACAGGGTCCTCCAAGCTTTTCTGCGCCGCAGCATTACGCTTCGGCCAGTCCGCGTGAAGCCGTAAACCACCCGCCGCGCAGCAAGAACAGGCGAGGATGGCGGGCGCAGCCAGGGCCGGCCCAACGCCCGAAGGCGTCAGGTCATTGTTCCGGAAGCCGTTTCCGCCATGGGAATGCCGCCGCCCCACGACCCCGCGTCACGCCGGAGCCGCGTCCCCCGAAGGCCGGGCGGAGGTCCCTTTCCCCCCGTTCAGCCGGGCTCGCGCGGCCTGTCGCTGAGGGCCGGCGCCGCCCGCTGCCCGGCCAGCCCCGTGCCGGCGCCCAGGCGGATGCTGCCATCGGCCTGCGGCACGGCGAGGGGCGCGATCTGGACGGCCGCCCCGGCGGTGGTCAGGCCGATGGCGCGGGCGCCCTGGTTGCTGAGGTCGATCAGCCGGTCGCTGCCCTGCGGCGCCACGTCGCGCACCTGCACCATGGTGATGCGGCCGTTCTCCAGGTTCTTGACCCGCAGTGTGGAGCCGAGGGGCAGGACGCTGCTGGCGGCGATATAGTCCGAAGGGTCATAGGGCATGCCGTTGGCCATCGGCTCCCCGGCGATGCGGAAGGTGATCAGCCCGGCGGTGCCCTGGCGCAACTCGCCGGAACGATCCTCGCCCGGATGGCCCATGGGCGGCCGGACGGTGGGGCGCGTGAGCTCCACCACCGAGCCGTCGTTCGCCGCCACGGCGACGGGCGAGGCCGCGAAAACCCCGGGCGGGGCCGGCAGGACCAGGGTCCCGAGCGCCAGCGTTCCGAGACACAGACCCAGAAACGCCCGATTCCACGTCGCCAGCATGGGGTTCGACCTCCAACTCGCCGATTATAGCGGATGACGCGGCCAATCGGGTGATTCGTTGCGCGAAGTTTTCGCTTCAAGCCTTTGGGAGCACAGTGATAGTGGCGCCCCCGCAACGCTTTGGCCGTGGCGGCGGCACAATCCCGGGGGGCGGGTCCGCGCAAGGGGAATGGCACCCCGCGATGCCATCGCGGACGGTCCGAGTCGGCTTGGCCATGGCCCGGCCGCAAACGGCGGGCGTGCCCCCCGGGGCCAGCCCTTTCGCCCCGCCCGTCAGCCGGGCGTTTCCTCCCGGATCAGGGCCCGCTGCCCGCCACTCAGCCGCAACAGCGCCTCGGCACCCGTCTCGAAGACATGGCTGGGGCTGCCGGCGGCGGCCCAGAGGCGCGGCAGGCGGAACAGGTCCTCGTCCAGCAGCACCAGCGGCGGGGTCAGATGCCCGACCGGGGAAACGCCGCCGATGGCGAAGCCCGTCACCTCCCGCACCCAACGCCCCTTGGCCGGCTCGACGCGCAGCCCGATCGCGGCCTCGACCTTCACGGGATCGACGCGGTTGGCGCCGGAGGCGATCACCAGCACCGGCCGCTCCCCGGCGCGGAAGACGATAGACTTGGCGATCTGCGCCACGTCGCAGCCCACCGCCGCCGCGGCCTCGGTGGCGCTGCGCGTGCCCTCGGGAAAGCCGCGGATCGTGTCCGGATGCCCGGCGGCGAGCAGGGCCTGCCGCACCCGTTCCACCGAGCCGCCCGCCTCCGCCGCCTGCGCACCCTGGTTGTCCCGCTGGCTGTCCCGCTGGCTCATGCCTGCCATCTTTCCCGTCATCGCCTGTCGCAGCGCGGGGCTGGATAGACCATCTTGCGCGGGTACGGGACACCCCCCGGCCCCGACCCCCGCCTGCCTGACCTCCGGACCCGCCCCGCTTGCCCGAAATCCTCGCCGCCGCCCGTCCCGCCGTCCCACCCGGTTCCGCCCCGGATGCCGAGCCGCTGGCCCTCTATGTCCACTGGCCCTTCTGCCTGGCCAAGTGCCCCTATTGCGACTTCAACTCCCATGTGCGGGACCGGGTGGACGCGGCGCGCTTCGGCCGTGCCCTGCGCGCGGAGCTGGCGGGCGAGGCGGCGCGCAGCGGGCGGCGGCGGCTGCTCTCGGTCTTCTTCGGCGGCGGCACGCCCTCGCTGATGCCGCCGGATCTGGTGGCCGGCATCCTGGAGGATGCCCGCCGCCTCTTCGATGCCCCGCCGGAGCTGGAGGTGACGCTGGAGGCCAACCCGACCTCGGTGGAGGCCGCGAAGCTCCGCGCCTTCCGCGAGGCCGGGGTGAACCGCCTGTCCCTCGGCGTGCAGTCGCTGGAGGAGGAATCCCTCCGCTTCCTGGGCCGCCAGCATTCGGCCGGCGAGGCGGTGGCGGCGCTGGAACAGGCCCGCGCCACCTTCCCGCGCCTCTCCTTCGACCTGATCTATGCCCGCCCCGGCCAGTCCGAGGCCTCCTGGCGCGCCGAGCTGCGGCGCGCCCTGGCGCTGGCCGCCGACCATCTCTCGCTCTACCAGCTCACCATCGAGCCGGGCACGCGCTTCGCCACGGAACATGCCCGCGGCGCCTTCGCCCTGCCGGCGGATGACGACGCGGCCGCGATGTACACCGCCACGGCGGAGGAGGCCGCGCGCTTCGGCCTTCTGCCCTACGAGGTCTCGAACTACGCGAAGCCGGGGGCGGAAAGCCGGCACAACCTCGCCTACTGGCGCTATGGCGACTATCTCGGCATCGGCGCCGGGGCGCACCAGCGGCTGGAACTCGGCGGCGTCCTCCTCGCCGCCCGCCGCCACCGCGCCCCGGAATCCTGGCTCTCCCTGGTGGAGCGCGAGGGCCATGCCCGGGTGGAGGAAACAGCCCTGGCGCCGGAGGAACGGGGGCGGGAGGCGCTGCTGATGGGCCTGCGCCTCGCCGAAGGCATCGACCCCGCCCGCGTCGAACGCCGCAGCGGCCGGCCCTTCGCCGATCTGGTGGAGCCGGCGGTGCTGGAAGCCTGCCTGGAGGAAGACTACCTCCGCTGGTCGCCCGAGGGCCGGCTGATCGCCACCACCGAGGGTCGCCTGCGCCTCGACGCCATGCTGCCCGCCCTGCTGCGCTGAGGGGCCCGCGTCCCGACCCAGCCCCGCCCGCCGCGCAGCCTACCCCTCGAAGCGGCTCCCGGCATCGCGGTCGCGCTCGTACCGCCGCGCGAGCGGAAACGGCGGCAGCCAGGATTCGCGCCGGATGATCCAGCTCTCATAGGTCGGGGTGAACCGATCGGGCGCATCCAGGCTCCCCAGATTCAACTCCACCTCATCTCCGCTGCGCCCGAAGACGGTCGAGCCGCAGCGCGGACAGAAGAACCGCCCGGCATAGTCGCGCGTCTCGCCCTCCACCGTCACCGCATCCCCGGGGAAGATCGCGGAGGCGTGGAACAGCGCCCCATGATGCTTGCGGCAATCGAGACAGTGGCAGAGGCCGACCCGGTAGGGCGCCCCCGATGCCACGATCCGCACCCTGCCGCACAGGCAACCGCCCGTGACGCGATCCATGCTGCGTCTCCCCCCGACATCAGGCGGCTGGAATGCTGGCAGCGAACCTCGTCCACTGTCCATGAGAACGGCGGCGGTTCCCACCGGCCGCCCCGCCCCCGCAGCGGTCCGGACGCTCCCCGGGGATCAGGGCAGGCGCCGGAGCTGTTCCGCCAGGGGCGCGCGCCAGGGCGCATCGGGCGGGGCGGAATCGAGCAGCGCCTGCCAGATGGCCTTGCCCTGCGCCACCTCCCCTTGCCGGATGGCGATGGCGCCGAGGAGATAGCGCAGCCGCACATCGGCCGGCCGTTCCGCCAGGGCGCGCTGCAACAGGGCCGTGGCCTCGGCGGGGCGGTCGAGCTCGGCCAGCAGCTCCGCCGTGTCGCCGGCGAGGTCGGGGTCGAAACGCGCCGCCAGGGCCTTCTGCCAGGCCTGCGCGGCTTCGGGCAGATGACCGCGGGACCGTTCGGCATTGCCGAGCAGCAGCCAGCCCTGCCGGGTCGCGGGATTGGCCGGGTCCAGCGATTCCACGCGGGCGCGGAGCTGGCCAAGCAGCGCCTCCTCCCGCGCATTGCTCTCGGTGCGCTCGGTCAGGGTGGCCGATGGCAGGCCCGGCTGGCCATGCCAGAGATAGAGCCCGAGCCCGAGGGCCGGGATCAGGAACAGCGCTGCCCAGAGCACGGGCTGGCCGGACCCCTGCCGCAGCACCGCCTCCGCCGGGGCGGCGAGGATGCGGCGCTGCAACTCCAGCAGGGCGGTGGCGTGGCTGCCCTGGTCGAGCCGCCCCTCCGCGAGCTGCCCGTCGAGTTCGGCGCGCTGGGCCTGGTAGAGCGCCAAGTCGGCCTCGCGCCGGCCGCGCGGCGCAGCGGGGCGCCAGAGGGTAAAGAGGAAGGGCGACAGGCAAAGCAGCGCGGCGATGCCGAACAGGGCCCAGCTCATGCGGCGCCTCCCTTCCCGGCGGCCGGACGTGCCTCGCCCTCGATCTCGGCGAGGCGCCGCCGTTCCGCCTCCGTCAGCGCCGTGGCGGGGGCCGGGCGCCGCCGGCGCAGCAGCAGCACCGTGCCCGCCCCCAGTATCAGGGCCAGGGCGGGCGTGGCCCAGAGCAGGAGGGTGGCGGCATTCACGGGCGGCCGCAGCAGCACGAAATCGCCGTAGCGGTCGTGCAGGAAGCGCACGATCTCCTCGTCGCTGCGCCCGGCGGCGACCTGCTCGCGCACGATGCGGCGAAGCTGGTGGGCGAGGTCGGCGTCGCTGTCCTCGATGGACTGGTTCTGGCAGACCATGCAGCGCAGCTCGCGCCCGATCTCGCGCGCCCGCTCCTCCTGCGCCGGGTCGGGCAGCAGATCCTCCGGCCGGTCGATCGCCCAAGCGGGAGACAAGGCCAGGGAAAGCAGCGCCGCCAGCAGCGGCAGCACGGGAAGAAGCCGCCGCATCATGCGTAGCGCCGCAGCAGGGGGCGGAGATCCTGCTCCACCACCTCCGGCGTCACCGGCCCGGCCCAGCGCCAGCGGATGATGCCCTGCCGGTCCACGAAATAGGTCTCGGGCACGCCATAGACGCCCCATTCGATCCCCACCCGCCCCGTGGCATCGGCGCCGAGCCGCGCGAAGGGATTGCCGCGCCGCTCCAGGAAGGCGCGGGCCTCCGGCGCCTTGTCCTTGTAGCTGACGCCATAGACCGGCACCCCCTCGCGGGCGAGCTGCATGAGCTGCGGATGCTCGATGGTGCAGGGCACGCACCAGGAGGCCCAGAAATTCACCAGCACCGGCCGCTCCATGCCGCGCAGCGCGGCCACGTCCAGCGGCGGGATCTCGCCCATCCCCTCCACCGGGCCGAGCGGCATGGCGGGCACCGGCCTGCCGATCAGGGCGGAGGGCACGCCGGTCGGGTCATAGGAACCGTCTCGCAGCCCCCGCAGCATCCCCCAGAAGCCCAGCCCCGCCGCGGCGGTGAGGCCCAGCGGCACGGCCAGCAGGGCACGGCGGTGCCAGTCAGGGCGCTTCGGGTCCGGCTGCTCCGCCACCTCGCTGCGCGTGCTTCCCGTGAAACGCGCCCCCTCCGCGCCGGGTCCGGTCTGCCCGCTCACGCGATGGCCTCCTTGTCCGCCGCGACGGGCTTCCGGGCAGGCGCGGCAACACGTGCCCGCCGGTCGGAGAGCGACAGCGCCCCGCCCAGCGCCATCACCACGGCCCCGAACCAGATCCAGGGCGCCAGCGTGTTGTGGTGCAGACGCAGCACCACGCGGCCCATGCCTTCCTCGCCCATCACGGCATAGAGGTCGGTCACCGCATTGGTGCGGATTGCCGCCTCCCCCGTCGTGGTCTGGGCCAGTGGGAAGAAGCGGCGCTGCGGCGTCAGGATGGTGACCGTCCTGCCGTCGCGCAGCACCTCCAGCCGCGCCTCCCGCGCCGTCCAGTTCGGCCCCGTGACGTCGCGCAGCGCATCGAGCCGCCATTCATAGCCCGCGAAATCCGTGGAGCCGCCGGGCTTCAGCGCCACCAGCCTGTCGGTGGCGAGCCCCATCCCCGCCAGCCCGGCCAGGGTCACGCCCAGCCCGGCATGGGCCAGCGCGGCGCCCCAGGCGGCGCGCGGCAGGCGCGCGGCCCGGGCCAGCGCGCCGCCGGGGCGGGAGAAGAGCGCGACGCGCCCGGCGAGATCGGCACAGGCCCCCAGGACCAGCCAGGCGGCCCCGGCGAAGCCGATGGCGGGGCCGATCCGCTCCCCCGCGACCCAGAGCGTCACCAGGAAGGCCCCCAGGGCGCAGAGCGCCGCCCACCAGAGGCGCTCCACCACCGGCCAGGCCCGCGCCCGCTTCCAGGCCAGCACCGGCCCGGCGGCGGTGGCCGCCACCAGCGGCACCACCAGCGGCAGCAGGGCGGTGTTGAAGAAGGGCGGCCCGACCGAGATCTTCGCGTGCAGCACGAGGTCGGCGAACATCGGATAGAGCGTGCCGACCAGCACCACCGCGGTGATCGAGCAGAGCAGCAGGTTGTTCAGCACCAGCGCCCCCTCCCGCGACAGCGGCGCGAAGCGCCCGGCGGGCGCCATGGCCGGCGCGCGGAAGGCGAAGAGCGCCAGCGCCCCGCCGAGATAGAGCGCCAGCAGCACCAGGATGAAGACGCCGCGCTGCGGGTCGCTGGCGAAGGCATGCACGCTGTTCAGCACGCCCGACCGCACCAGGAAGGTGCCCAGCAGCGACATGCCGAAGCCCAGGATCGCCAGCAGCACGGCCCAGATCTTCAGCGCCTCGCGCTTCTCCACCACCACGGCGGTGTGCAGCAGCGCGGTGCCGGCCAGCCAGGGCAGCAGCGAGGCGTTCTCCACCGGGTCCCAGAACCAGAACCCGCCCCAGCCCAGCGTGTAGTAGGCCCACCAGGAACCCAGCGCGATGCCGAGCGTCAGGAAGCTCCAGGCCGCGAGCGCCCAGGGCCGCACCCAGCGCCCCCAGGCGGCATCCACCCGCCCCTCGATCAGCGCCGCCACGGCGAAGGCGAAGGTGACGGCGAAGCCGACATAGCCCGCGTAGAGGATCGGCGGATGGAAGGCGAGGCCCGGGTCCTGCAGCACCGGGTTCAGCCCCTGCCCGTCCATCGGCGCCGGCCAGACCCGGGTGAAGGGGTTGGAGGTGGCCAGGATGAAAAGCAGGAAGCCCGCGCTGATCATGCCCAGCACCGCCAGCACCCGCGCCCGCAGCGCCCCCGGCAGGTCGCCACCGAAGACCGCCACCGCCCCGGAACAGAGGCCCAGGATCAGCACCCAGAGCACCATGGAACCCTCGTGGTTCCCCCAGGCACCGGAGAGCTTGTAGAGCATCGGCTTGGCCGAATGGCTGTTCTGCACCACCGCCAGCACCGAGGTGTCGTTGCTGGCGAAGCACCACAGCAGCGCGCCGAAGGCGGCCGCCACCGCCAGCAGCCCCGACAGCGCCAGGCCCGGCGCGGCGGCGATCAGCCGTGCCTCCCCCCTCTGCGCCCCCCAGAGCGGCAGCACCGACTGGGCGAGGGCGATCGCACAGGCCAGGGCCAGGGCGAAGTGTCCGAGTTCGGCGGTCATGGCATTCCCTGGCCGGGGCTTTGGCGTGGCGCGGCGTGGCGGCCCCCGGGGGAGAGGCGCCGCCTCTCCCGCCGGACCCCCACTCCGCCGGGGACCGAGGCCGGTCCCCGGACCCCGGGCTTTCGTTGGTGCTGGTGGTCGCCGTCAGCCCGACGCCCGATCCCTGAGATCTGGCGGATCAGTGGGGCTCCCGAACAAGAAAAACGCCCTGCCCACGCTCGTGGCGCCCGAAGTCGCCGGAGAGCGATGCTCTCCGGCGCGACCCGGCCGACAGCAAGGACCAGCGAACCGGGTCCAGGGCCCGCAGGGTCCTGGCGGATAAGGGGGCGCGGGGGAAAAGGCGGGGCCTTGTCCCCCGGGGACAGCGGCCCGATGACCACCATGCGCCTACCCGCCACGCTTCACGGGGCTGGCGGACAGCGTGTTCCAGGACGCCGCCGGGGGTGGGTCGCCCTTCTTCGGGTCCCAGTGGCCGGAGCGTTTCAGCGCATCCGCCACCTCGGGCGGCATGTAGCTCTCATCGTGCTTGGCCAGGACCTCGCTGGCCAGGAAGCTGCCATCGGGCTGCAACCTGCCCAGGGTGACGACCCCCTGCCCTTCGCGGAACAGGTCCGGCAGCACCCCGGCAAAGCGGACGGCCACCGTGTGCTGCCCATCGGTCACGCGGAAGCTGACATGGGGAACGTTGTCCGCGCCGGTGTCGCGGTGGAGGCTGCCGGCCTCGACCAGCCCGCCCAGGCGGAAGGCGCGGCCGGGCTCGGGGTGCTGCGCCGCCACGTCGCTGGGCGAGCGGAAGAAGACGATGTTGTCCTGGAAGGCCGAGAGGGCCAGCGCCGAGGCGGTGCCGATGCCCAGCGCGCAAAGGGCCAGCACCCAGAGTCGGCGCGACTTGCGGGACAGGCTCAAGGCTGGCCCCCCCTCGCCCCGTCCAGCGCCGCCAGCCGCCGCCGCGCCTGCCCCTGCCGCCACAGCGCGCCGAGGGACAGCCCGCCCAGCAGGAGCGCGGCCGCCAGCCAGGCCAGCGTCACATGCCACCAGTGAAGGCTCACACCGTCTCTCCATCGAGGCGCCGCGCCCGCGCCAGGGACAGGGCCCGCACCCGCCGCTCCAGGATCGCGGCGCGGCTGCGCGTCAGCACGATCGCGGCGAAAAGCAGGGTGAAGCCCAGCGCATTCACCAGCAGCGGATAGAGCAGGTCCACATGCAGGCCGGGGGCGCCGAGCCGGGCCACCGAGGCGGGCTGGTGCAGCGTGTTCCACCAGTCCACCGAGAATTTCACGATCGGCAGGTTCACCGCCCCGACCAGGGCCAGGATGGCACCCATCCGCGCCCCGCGCTCCTCCTCCTCGAAGGCGCGCACCAGCGCGGCATGGCCGACCCAGAAGAAGAACAGCACCAGCACCGAGGTCAGCCGCGCGTCCCAGACCCACCAGGTGCCCCACATCGGCTTGCCCCAGAGGCTGCCGGTGACGAGGCACAGGCCGGTGACGGCGGCGCCGACCGGCGAAATCTCCCGCGCCACGATATCGGCCAGCGGATGCCGCCAGACCAGGCCGGAGAGCGAGGCCAGGGCCAGGGTGGCGTAGCCGCTCATCGCCAGCCAGGCCATCGGCACATGCACGTACATGATCCGCACCGTCTCCCCCTGCTGCCAGTCCGGCGGGGAGAAGACCAGCGCCCAGGGCACGCCGATGGCGAGCACGAGCACCGCCAGCCCCCAGAGGATGGGGTTCAGGCGCTCCGTCAGGCGCAGGAAGCGGCCCGGCTGGGCGAAGCGGTGCCAGCCGGCGGCCCGCTTTGCCGCGCCGGGGGCGGGAACGGGGGCCGGGGTGGGGGCGGAAGAGGCGCTCACCCTGCCTCTCTACGCCCTCGGGCCAATGGATTGAAGCGCCCGATGATCCGGGCTTGAGTGCGCGCTCGAAAAGCTGAACAGGGATTCCGCCATGCTGTTTGCCATTCGTTGCGAGGACAAGCCGGACGCGCTGGAGAAGCGCATGGAAACACGGCCGGCCCATCTGAACTGGCTGGAAAGCCACCAGAAGGACCTCCTCCTGGTCGGGCCGCTGCTGGACGGCGAGGGCAAGCCCAAGGGTAGCCTGCTGGTGGTGGAGATGCCCGACCGCGCCGCCGCCGAGGCCTTCGCCGCCGCCGACCCCTATGCCTTCGCCGGCGTCTTCGCCTCCACCACGGTCGAGCCCTTCCGCCTCGTCTTCAAGGACGGCGCGAAGGTCGGCTGAAATGCGCCACTGGCTGGTCAAGAGCGAGCCCGACGCCTTCTCCTGGGACCAGCAGGTCGCGAACGGCGTCGAGCCCTGGACCGGGGTGCGCAACGCGGTCGCGGCGCGCAACCTGCGAGAGATGGCGCTGGGCGACCGGGCCTTCTTCTACCATTCCAACATCGGCAAGGAGATCGTCGGCGTGGTCGAGGTGGTGCGCACCGCCTACCAGGACCCGACGGACGACACGGGCCGCTGGGTCTGCGTGGACGTGAAGGCACGGGGCCCGGTGCCGCGCAGGGTCACGCTGGCGGAGATCAAGGCCGACCCCCGCCTCGCCGAGCTGGCGCTGGTGCGGCAGTCGCGCCTCTCCGTCATGCCGGTGGGCGCGGAGCACTGGGCCATCCTCTGCGACATGGCGGGCTGGAAGGACGAAGCCAGCCGCGCTGCGTGACGCAGACGGCATGGCGGAGGGCGAGCGCCTGCTCTGCCATCTGGAGGACATCCCGGATGGCGGCGCGCGGGGCTTCCCGGCCTCGCCCGGCGGCTTCATCGGCCTGGTGGCGGTGCGGCGCGGCGGGCGGGTCTTCGTCTACCTGAATTCCTGCCCGCATATCGGCGTGCCGCTGGAGGTGCTGCCCGACCGCTTCCTGGACGGGCGGCGGGAACACGTCGTCTGCGCCCTGCACGGCGCCCGCTTCCGGATCGAGGACGGCTTCTGCGTCTCCGGCCCCTGCGCCGGGGATAGCCTGGAGGCCGTCCCGGCGGAAATCCGCGACGGCGCGGTGATCGTTCCGGCGGAAGCCGGCATCTGATCCGGACGGCGGAACGCATCCTTGGCCACCCCCGGGGGAGAGGCCCCGCCTCTCCACCCGGACCCCCTCACCGCCAGGACGCTGCGCGCCCTGGACCCGATAAGCTAGCACTGGCGGCAACCGTCAGCCTGAAACGCCGATCCTTCGGCACGGACGGATCTGGCGTCAGCAAAAGCCAACGAACCGGGGCCAGGGCTCGAAGAGTCCTGGCGGATGGGGGGTTACGGGGGCGAAGGCAGAGCCTCCCCCCCGGCCACGTATCCTGCCGCCGCGCGGATCGGAACACGGCTCCAATATCCTTGCTTCCCAAACTCCGCGTGGGCTACAGGAATAAAGTCAACGCCCATAGCAGCGTCTCTGGCTCCGGGACGAAGCCCCGCACCCGCCCAGGCGGATAAAGGGCTAAAACATTAAAATGCTAAAACCCTAAAACACTGTAACGGCACACATGGCGGACGGCCCCAATCCCGTGAAAGCGGGAACCGTCAGCGCGTCCAGCCCGGATACTCGCCGACATTGTCGCGGGTGACGAGCCTGGGCTGCATCAGGATCATCGGGTTCTCGGGCTTCTTGCCGGCCATGATGTCCCGCCCCGTTTCCACCGCCAGCTTGCCCATGGTGTAGGGGTCCTGGCTGGCCGAGGCCTGGATCTGCGTCTTGCCTTTCAGCGCACTGACGATATCCGGCGCACCGTCCACCGAGGTGATGACGATGCCGGTGCGGTTGAGCTGCCGCGCCGCGAGGTCGGAGCCGATCGCCTGCGGGTCGTTGATGGCGAAGACGCCCTGCACGTCGCTGAAGCGCGTCAGCAGCGCCTGCATCACGTTCAGCCCGCCGTCGCGGGAGCCCTTCGCATCCTGGTCGGAGGACAGCAGCTTCACCTCCGGATGCTTGGCCAGCTCCTCCTTGCAGCCTTTCACCCGGTCGATCACCGCCGAGACCTGCGGCCCGTTCTGGATGATCACGTTCCCCTTGCCGCCGATCTTGCCGATCATGTAGTCGCAGGCGATCGCGCCGGCCTCGACGTTGTCCGTCTGCACCGTGGCGTCGGCCCCGGCGGCGGTGACATCCACCGCCACGACGGTGATGCCGGCGGCCTTGGCGCGGCGGATGGCGGGCATCAGCGCGTTGGGGTCCACCGCGTTCACCAGGATCAGGTCCACGCCGGAGGCGATGAAGTTGTCGATCTGGCTCGCCTGCTTGTTCAGGTCGTAATCGGCCGAGGTGGTCGTCACCTTCACGTTCGGGCCGATGGCATGGGCGGCATCGGCGACGCCCTTGCCCACCGCCACGAAATAGGGATTGCCCAGCGAGCCGACGCTCAGGCCGACGGATGTCACATCCTTGGCCATGCCCAGCCCGGTGGAGAGCAGCATCGCCGCGCCGGCGAGCAGGATGGTCTTCAGCATTCCGACGTTTTCCTTTTTCTCGGTTCTCGTTGTCGCGCGGCGGAGCGTGCGGCCCCGCCGCGATCGGTCAGGTCCGCGCGCTGCCCTGCAGCCGGAACCGGTCGAGCGCCACCGCTCCGATGATCACCAGCCCCTTGATGATGAACTGCCAGATGTCGGAGACGCCGGTGAGGATCAGCCCGTTGGTCAGCACGGCGATGATCAGCGCGCCGACCAGCGTGCCCCAGATCGAGCCGATGCCGCCGACGAAGCTGGTGCCGCCCAGGATCACCGCCGCGATGGCGTCCAGCTCATAGGACTGGCCGAGCTGCAGCCCGTTGGCGGCGAAGAGCCGCGCCGCCGCCATGGCGCCGCCCAGCCCGGCGAGCAGGCCGGAGGCCGCATAGACGAAGAGCAGCACCGCCCAGACCTTGATGCCCGACAGGCGCGCCGCGGCGGCATTGCCGCCCACGGCATAGATCCGCACGCCCAGCACGGTGCGGCGGAGCACGTACCAGGAGAGGACGATCACCGCGAGCGCGATCACCGCCAGCACGGGAATGCCGATGCCGGGTGCCACGGGGATGCTCGCCTCGCCGATGAAGGCAAAGGGCAGGTCCGGATTGAAGATGGTGGTGTCGCCGCCCATCAGCCGCGCCAGGCCCCGCACCGCGGTAAGCGAGCCCAGCGTGACGATGAAGGCCGGCAGCTTGCCGAAGGCGATCAGCGCGCCGTTGATCACCCCGAAGCCGAGCCCGGTGAGCAGCGCCGCGGGCAGGCCGAGCCAGCCCATCTCCGGCAGCAGCGAGACGATCAGCGCCGACATGGCCGAAGCCGCCAGCACCGAGCCCACCGAAAGGTCGATGCCGCCGGTCAGGATCACGAAGGTCATGCCGGCGCCCAGCACGCTGTTGATCGAGGCCTGCTGCGCCACGATCGACAGGTTCTGCACGCTGAAGAAGCGCCCCTCGCTCAGCACATGGAACAGGATGCAGAGCAGGATCAGCACCGGCAGCATGCCGATGGCCTGCAGCATGCTCCAGAGCTGCGCCCGGCGTGCCGAAAGCCCGGCGCCGCCCGGCATGACGGGGGCACCGGATGGCAGGGGCGCCTTCCCGGTCTCGCTCATCCGCGTTCCTCCCTGGCCTCATGCCCCGGCCTCAATGCGCGCCGGTCGCATGGGCGATGATGGCTTCCTGGGTGATCTCGGAGCCGCGCACCTCGCCGGCGATGCGCCCTTCGCGCATCACCAGGACGCGGTCGCAGATGCCGATGATCTCCGGCAACTCGCTGGAGATGACGATGACGCCCATGTCGCGCTGCGCCAGCTCGTCGATGATGCGGTACATCTCCGACTTGGCGCCGATATCGACGCCGCGCGTCGGCTCGTCGAGGATCAGCACCTGCGGCGCGGTTTCCAGCCAGCGCGACAACAGCACCTTCTGCTGGTTGCCGCCGGAAAGCCCGCCGACCGTGACCTGCGGGCTGGCGGCGCGCACGCGCAGCGCGCCGAAGGCATGGGCGGCGCGGCGGCGCCCGGCGGCGAGGTTGAGCACGCCGCCGGGCAGCGCGTCGCGGGCGATGACGCCGAGATTGATGTTGCCGCCGCAGGACATGTCGAGGAACAGGCCGAGCCCCTTCCTGTCCTCGGTCAGATAGGCGATGCCCGCTTCCAGCGCCTCGCCGGGCGAGCGGATCTCGGCGCGCTTCCCGTTCAGCCGCACCTCGCCGCCCGCGCGCGGATCGGCGCCGTAGATCAGCCGCGCCAGTTCCGTCCGCCCCGAGCCGACGAGGCCGGCGATGCCCAGCACCTCGCCGCGATACAGGGTCAGGTCGCAGGGATGCACGCGTCGGCCGCCGTCGGTGAGGCCGCGCACCTCCAGCACCACCGGCCCCTTGCCGCCATGCGGGTTGTGCGCCTTCTTGTAGAAGCTCGACAGGTCGCGCCCGACCATCATCCGCACCAGCCGGGGCGCGTCGATCTCCCCGCGCTCCAGCGTGCCGACATAGCTACCGTCGCGCAGCACGGTGACGCGGTCGGCGAGCTCGTAGATCTCGGCCATGCGGTGGCTGGTGTAGATCAGCGCGATCCCTTCCGCCCGGAGCTGCCGCACCAGGGCGAAGAGCCGCTCCGTCTCGCGCGAGGAGAGCGCCGTGGTGGGCTCGTCCAGCACCAGGATCTTGGATTCCGCCTGCAGGGCGCGCGCGATCTCGACAAGCTGCTGCTCGGCGATGGAAAGCGTGCCCACCAGCGTATCGGGCGTGAAGGGCGCCCCCAGCCGCTCCAGCACGGCGCGGCAGCCCTCGCGCATCGCGCGGCGGTCGATGCGCCCGGCGCGGGAAGGCTCGCGGCCGAGATGGATGTTCTCCGCCACCGTCAGGTTGGGCGCGAGGGCCAGCTCCTGGTAGATGATCGCGATGCCCAGCCGCCGCGCGGCAATCGGGTCGGCGATCGAGACGGGCTGTCCGTCGATCAGGATCTGCCCGCCCGGATCGGCCTGGTAGGCGCCGGACAGGATCTTCATGAGCGTGGACTTGCCGGCGCCGTTCTCGCCCATCAGCGCCAGGATCTCGCCGCCCCAGGCCTTCAGCCGGACCTTGTCCAGCGCCTTGACGCCGGGAAAGCTCTTGGACACGTCGCGCATCTCGAGACGCGGCGTGGCTTCACTCGACTGCTCCATCCACCTTCCATCCGTGTGTCGCGCTGCATGAGGGAGAAGGCATCCGCGGCCCCGGCGGGCGGGCCGTGCCTCAGGAAGTCCGGGACTGCGGCAACGGTCCGGCGAAATCCCGCCCTCTCCACCGGCCACGGCCGATGGATGCGGGACAGGGCCGCGCGAGGAGCGGAAGGCCGGGATGACGGAACAGGGACCGATGCATGACCGATCCTCCCTTTGTATTCTTTGTTGTGCGAAGATCATGAACGGTTTCGCACCGTCTTCGCCAGCCTCATCTTGGTCACGCTTTGTCCATCCATGACGGCGCCGTGAAGCGCATCGGCCCGGACGGCGGGAAGCCGCGTGCCGGATGCCGCGCGAAGATGACACGCCCGCAAGGAAAACTGTCTTGAGCGTCACGATCCGCCGCCTGTAAGCCTTCCTCCGGCCCGGCTGTCATCCCTGTCGGCTGCGCCGCAACAAGACAAGGAGGAGACACCATGCCCGGGACCATCCTGGAATCCCGCCGTGGCCTGGTCGCGATGGCCGGCGCCGCTGCCCTGGTGGCCGCGGCCGGCCCGGCCTTTGCCGCCGAGGACGACGCGAAATCCGTGACCGCCGCGCTGGAGGCGCTGCGGGTCGCCATCCAGAACGGCGACGCGGCAAAGCTCGCCGCGCTGCTGCACGACAAGGTCAGCTATGGCCATTCGAGTGGCCGCAAGAACCAGACCAAGAGCGAATTCATCGCCGAGTTCGGCGGCGGGAAGCCGAACTACCGGAGCCTGGAATTCACCGAGGTCTGGACCGAGATCGTGGGCGACAACGCGATCCTGCGCCATGTCTGGGATGGCGCGGATATCCTGCCGGATGGTGGCACCGGCCGCTCCTATATCGCGGTGATGCAGGTCTGGAAGAAGGATGCCGGCCAGTGGCGCCTGCTGGCGCGCCAGAGCTGTCCGCTGAAGGCGGCCTGACGGGCGCGGCGCCGGATCGCGTGCCCGGAACCCTGGCGGGTGGCGGAGGCCTCCCGTCCGGAAGGGAGAACGGGCCGCCATCCGCATAGGGCCGCCGGCCTCTGGCCGAACCGGCCCGGCGGGGCTAGAAGGCGGCGCACAGGGGACAGGGTGGCCGGAAGCTGAACGTCCGGCCACCTTCGCTCTTCCACCCCCATGCCGGGCAGGGCCGGATGTCCCGCGTCCCGCCACCCTGGCGGCGATGCCGGGCCAGACCCGGCGATGCCCGTTCTTTTCGCCCCTCCGCATGAAGGGACCCGAGCTTTTGCCCTCCGTACCCGCCTCCTCCCCTGACGTGTCGCTGCTCCGCATCTCCGGGCTGAGCGTGGGCTTCGGCGGCTTCACCGCCGTGAAGGGGCTGGACCTGTCCGTGGCCCCCGGAGAGACCGTGGCGCTGGTGGGCGAGAGCGGCTCCGGCAAGTCCGTCACCTCCCTGGCCGTGACCCGGCTGATCGACCATGCGGGCGGGCGGATCACCGGCGGCCGCATCGAGTTCCGCGACCGCGAGGGCCGGCTGCGCGACCTGGCGACGGAGACGCCGGAGGCCATGCGGCGCCTGCGCGGCCCGGAGATCGCGATGATCTTCCAGGAGCCGATGACCAGCCTGAACCCGGTGCTGAAGGTCGGCGACCAGATCGCCGAGGCGATCGAGCTGCACCAGGGCCTGGACGGCGCTGCGGCCATGGCCGAGGCGAAGCGGATGCTGGAGCGCGTCCGCATCCCCGAGGCGGCGCGGCAGCTCGGACGCTATCCCTTCCAGATGTCGGGCGGCATGCGCCAGCGCGTGATGATCGCCATGGCGCTTTCCTGCCGCCCGCGCCTGCTGATCGCGGACGAGCCGACCACGGCGCTGGACGTCACGGTGCAGGCCCAGGTGCTGCGGCTGATCCGCGCCCTGCAGAAGGAGACGGATCTCGGCATGGTCTTCATCACCCACGACATGGGGGTGGTGGCCGAGATCGCCGACCGCGTGGTGGTGATGCGGCGGGGCGAGCAGGTCGAGGAAGGCGAGGTCGGGCGCATCTTCGCCGCGCCGCGGCACCCCTACACGCAGCGCCTGCTGGCCGCGGTGCCGGTTCTGGGCAGCCTGGCGGCGAAGCCCCTGCCCGAGCCCTTCGCCATGCCGGACGCCCCGCCGCCCGAGCCGCAGGACACGGTGCGCCCCGGCGCCGAGCCGGTGCTGGAGGTGCGCGACCTGACCACCCGCTTCGACGTGAAGCGCGGCTTCTTCGGCCGCCTGGCGGGGCGTATCCACGCGGCGGAGAAGGTGAGCTTCGCGCTCCGCCCCGGCGAGACCCTGGCGGTGGTGGGCGAGTCCGGATGCGGCAAGTCCACCACGGGGCGCTCCATCATCCGGCTGGAGCAGCCGGTCGGCGGCGAGATCCGCTTCGCCGGCGAGGACATGACCACGCTCGACGATGCCAGGGAGGCGCGGCTGCGGCGCGGCGTGCAGTTCGTCTTCCAGGACCCCTTCGCCTCGCTGGACCCGCGCCTGACCGTGGGCTTTTCCGTGGCCGAGCCGATCCTGACCCACAGGCTGCTGAGCGGCCGCGCGGTGCAGGACCGGGTGGCGCAGCTCCTCACCCAGGTCGGCCTGGGCCCCGAGCACGCGCGCCGCTATCCGCACGAGCTGTCCGGCGGCCAGCGCCAGCGCGTCTGCATCGCCCGCGCCCTGGCCTCCGAGCCCCAGGTCATCATCGCCGACGAATCCGTGGCGGCGCTGGACGTGTCGATCCGCGCCCAGGTGGTGAACCTGATGATGCGGCTGCAGCGCGAGATGGGGATCGCCTATCTCTTCATCAGCCACGACATGGCGGTGGTGGAGCGGATCAGCCACCGCGTGGCGGTGATGTATCTCGGCCAGGTGGTGGAGATCGGCCCCCGGCAGGCGGTGATGAACAACCCGCAGCACCCCTACACGCGGCGCCTGCTGGCCGCCGTGCCCGTTCCCGATCCGGCGCGGCGCGGCCATGACCGCGGCCTCGACGACAGCGAGGTGCCGAGCCCGCTGCGCCGCCCGGACGACCCGCCCGAGGTGGCGCCGCTGGTGCCGGTCGGGCCTGACCATTTCGTCGCCCGGCACCATGTCGGCGGCCTGTACTGATCGCGTGAACCGGGTCTCCGGCCCTTCCGGCCCCCTGTCACCACGCCTGACGTTCATTCGCGTGATCCAGGCTTCCGGCCGTTCCGGCCTCCAGCCATCACGCTCGGTGTTAGCTCGCGTGATTCAGGCCTTCGGCCGTTCCGGCCTACAGCCATCACGCTCGAAGAGGAGGATTTCGTGACCGACTTCCCCGCCATCCGCCGCCGCGCCCTGATGGGCGCGCTGGGCGTGACCGCCACCCTGCCCTGGCTGGGCCAGGTGACGCCGGCCCAGGCCGCCGCCAACGACCTCGTGGTCGGCGTGCCCGACAACCTGACCGGCCTGGACCCGGCCGATGTCAACGACACGCTGTCGCAGTCGGCCTGCCGGATGATGCTGCAAGGGCTCTACGGCTTCGACCCGGAGATGAAGCTCATCCCCGTGCTGGCCGAGAGCTACGCCGCCGATGACAGCGCGAAGGTCTTCACCTTCAAGCTGCGCCAGGGCATCTCCTTCCACGACGGCACGCCTTTCGACGCCCAGGCGGTGAAGGTGAACTTCGAGCGCGTCGCCAACCCCGACAACCGGCTGAAGCGGCAGAGCCTGCTCGCCATGCTCGACCGGGTCGAGGTGGTGGACCCGATGACCGCGCGCGTGATCCTGAAGGAGCCCTTCGGCGCCTTCGTGAACACCATCGCGCACCCGGCCGGCATGATGCTGAGCCCCAAGGCGATCGCACAGTTCGGCAAGGAGATCGGGCGCAACCCGGTCGGCACCGGCCCCTTCGCCTTCGTGTCCTGGAACGCCGATACGCTGAAGGTGAAGAAGAACACCGGCTACTGGAAGCCCGGCCTGCCGAAGGTGGAGACGGTGACCTTCCGCTCCGTGCCGGAGAACGGCGCGCGCATCGCCATGCTGCAGACCGGCGAGGCGCAGTTCATCTACCCCCTGCCGCCGGAGATGGCCGCGGTGGTGCAGCGCAGCCCGAATGTCGAGATCGTGGACAGCCCGTCGATCATCGCGCGCTACGTCTCGCTGAACTGCATGAAGAAGCCGTTCAGCGACGTGCGGGTGCGGCAGGCGCTGAACCACGCGGTGAACAAGGAGGCCTATACCAAGGTCGTCTACAACGGCTTCGCGCAGCCGCTCGACGCCCCGATCCCGCCGAAGCTGGGCTTCTACAGCCAGCAGCAGCCCTATGCCTACGATGTCGCCAAGGCGAAGCAGCTCCTGGCCGAGGCAGGCTATCCCAACGGCTTCGAGACGGAGATGTGGGCGCAGAACAACACGCTGGCGCAGCGCGGCGTGCAGTTCATGCAGCAGCAGCTCGCCGCGGTCGGCGTGAAGGTGAACGTCATGCCGATGGAGACCGGTGTGCTGCAGAACCGCATATGGTCGGTGCAGACGCCGGAGGAGGCGCAGATCCAGACCTATTACGGCGGCTGGTCCTCCTCGACCGGCGATGCCGACTGGGGCCTGCGTCCGCTGCTCTGGGGCCAGGGCTTCCCGCCGAAGCTCTACAACACGGCCTATTACAGCAACCCCGATGTCGACAAGGCGCTGGAGGCCGCCATCGCCACCGCTGATCCGGCGAAGCGCGAGGCGCTGTACAAGGATGCCCAGGCGCGGATCTGGAAGGACGCGCCCTGGATCTTCCTCGGCGTCGAGAACGTGCTTTCGGCCAAGAGCAAGAAGCTGACCGGGATGTATCGCATCCCTGATGGCGGCCTGCTCATCGAGGAAGCGGCGCTCTCCTGATGCTCGGCTACGCCCTGCGCCGCCTGCTCGGCGCCGTGCCCGTCCTGGTCGCGGTGTCGATCTTCGTCTTCGCCTTCGTCCGCCTGCTGCCGGGCGATCCGGCGCGGCTGGTGGCCGGACCGGATGCGACGGCGCAGGACGTGGCCCTGGTGCGCGAGGAGATGGGCCTCGACCGGCCCATCTGGGACCAGTACCTGCGCTACATGGGGAACACGCTGCGGGGCGACCTCGGCCGTTCCACCAAGACCAAGCGCCCGGTGCTGGAGGAGATCGGCGAGCGCTTCATGCCGACCTTCTGGCTGACGGTGGTGGCCATGGTCTGGGCCACCGTCGTCGGCGTGCTGATCGGCGTCCTCTCCGGCGTGAAGCGCAACCAGTGGCAGGACCGGCTGGGGATGATCTTCGCCGTTTCCGGCATCTCCTTCCCCTCCTTCTGGCTCGGCCTGCTGCTGATCAATATCTTCTCGGTGCGGCTCGGCTGGCTGCCGACCGGCGGCTACGAGGGCTGGACCAGCTTCATCATGCCGGGCTTCACCCTGGGCACCACGGTGGCGGCGATCCTGGCGCGCTTCTCGCGCTCCGCCTATGTCGAGGTGGCGTCGGAGGACTATGTTCGCACCGCGCGCATGAAGGGCGTGCCGGAGCGGCGCGTGGTCTGGCACCACACCCTGCGCAACGCGCTGATCCCGGTGATCACCATGACCGGGCTGGAATTCGGCACGCTGCTCGGCGGTGCCATCGTGATCGAGACGGTCTTCGCCTGGCCCGGGCTGGGGCGGCTGCTGATCGACAGCGTCTCCTACCGCGACTATCCCGTGATCCAGGCGCTGATCCTGCTTTTCGCCCTGGAATTCGTCCTCATCAACCTCGTCGTGGACCAGCTCTACGCCGTGGTGAACCCGGAGATTCGCCTGAAATGAGCGACGCTCCCCTCGACGACATCGCCGGCACGGGCACGACCGCGCCGCTGGAGATCCAGTCCCCCTGGGGCGAGTTCTGGCGCCGTTTCCTGCACCAGCGCGTGGCGCTGGTGGCGGGGGCCCTGATCCTGCTGGTGGTTCTGGCGGCCATCGCCGCGCCCTGGATCGCGCCCTACGACCCGGCCGAGCCCGACTACAACAACATCCTGGCCGGCCCCTCCGCCCTGCACTGGGCGGGCACGGATGCCTATGGGCGCGACATCTTCAGCCGCATCCTCTGGGGCGCGCAGATCTCGCTCTCGGTCGGCTTCCTTTCGGTCATGCTGGGCGGCGTGCTCGGCGTGGCGCTGGGCCTCGTCAGCGGCTTCTTCGGCGGCTGGGTGGACAGCCTGGTCATGCGGCTCTGCGACGTGATGCTGGCCTTCCCCGGCATCCTGCTCGCCATCGCCGTGGTGGCGCTGTTGGGGCCGGGCGTGGCGAACGTCATCTATGCCGTGGCGGTGTTCAGCATCCCGATCTATGCCCGGGTGGTGCGCGGCAGCACCCTGGCACTGAAGCAGACGCTCTATGTCCAGGCGGCGCGCTCCATCGGCGTGAAGCGCTGGGCGCTGGTGATGCGGCATATCCTGCCCGGCACGCTGCCGGGGGTGATCGTCACCACCTCGCTGCGCATCGGCACCGCCATCCTGGTGGCGGCGGGGCTGAGCTTCCTGGGCCTGGGGGCGCAGCCACCTTCGCCGGAATGGGGGGCCATGCTGGCGGACGGGCGCTCCTATCTCGGCGTGGCGGACCACCTGACCTTCTTTCCCGGGCTTGCCATCTTCCTGACGGTGCTGGCCTTCAATCTTTTGGGAGACGGGCTGCGCGACGCGCTGGACCAGAAGCTGCGCTGACCGGAACGGCAACAGGGCTTGTCCGCTGAAATTCCAGGCCCATCGCCAAGCCGCGGCGATGTGGCTTGCCAGCGGCTGCGGGTTTCGCCAGCATCCCTTGCATCGCCGCTATCAGTTGCGGGGGCTCGCCCCATCCGCCACAGACGGGTCAACGGCCCTGGCCTGGGGGCGGGTGCAACCCTCGCCTCCTTCAACTGCTTGTGCAACAAGCCGTCGCGTATCTCGGACGGAACGGATTCGGAGTGACTTGATGAGCACCAAGACCACGGAAAAGAAGCCGGCGGCCAAGAGCGACAAGCCGAACGCGCTGCAGCAACCGCTCCAGCCCTCCCCCGAGCTGGCCGCCGTCGTTGGCGAGGGCAAGCTGGCCCGTGGCGAGGTCGTCAGCAAGGTCTGGGAATACATCAAGGCCCATGACCTGCAGAACCCGAAGGACAAGCGCGAGATCCTGGCCGACGACAAGCTGAGCAAGGTCTTCGGCAAGGACAAGGTCACCATGTTCGAGATGAACAAGTACCTCGCCCAGCACCTGAAGTAAGGCCGGGCGGCCGGTTCCTGGCCCTGGGGGCAAGGCTCTGCCTCGCCCCCAGACCCCCACTCCGCCAGGACTCTTCGAGCCCTGGACCCGGTTTGTCGGCGTTTGCTGACAATCGGATCGCTTCCCGGCGACTGCTTGTGCCCCCAGCGTGGGCAGCGTGATTTTCCTCTTTGGAAGCTTGCCGGTCCACCTGCTGCCCAGGGGATCGGATCGCAGGCTGACCTTGCCGCACCGGGCCAACGTCAGGCTGGGCCTGGGGGGATACGATCCTCCCAGCGGTGGGGGTTCCGGGAGCAGGCGGAGCCTCCCCCGGGGGTAACCACTGGTACTCCCCGCGGGATCACCCCGCCACGGCATCCATCTGCCACGACACCAGCCGCGCATAGGCACCCTGGCGCGCCAGCAGCGCCGCGTGGCTTCCGGCCTCCACCACCCGGCCGCCCTGCATCACCAGGATGGTGTCGGCGTTGCGGATGGTGGACAGACGGTGGGCGATCACCAGCACCGTCCGGTCCCGCATCAGCGCCTCCAGCGCCGCCCGCACCTGGGCCTCGCTGATGGCGTCGAGATGCGAGGTCGCCTCGTCCAGCACCAGCACCGGCGCATCCTTCAGGAAGGCGCGGGCGATGGCGATGCGCTGGCGCTGCCCGCCGGAGAGCTGCACGCCGCGCTCCCCGACCGGCGTGGCCAGGCCCTGGGGCAGGCCCGCCACGAACTCCGCCAGCGCCGCCTGCTCTACGGCACGCCGCAGCTCCGCCTCGCCCGCCTCGGGCCGGGCGAGGCGGATATTCGCCTCCAGCGTGTCGTTGAACAGGTAGGTGTCCTGCGCCACCAGGGCGACATGGCGGCGCAACCCGTCCAGCGTCAGGTCGCGCAGGTCGGTGCCGTCCAGCAGGATGCGTCCCGCCTGCGGGTCCCAGAAGCGCAGCAGCAGGCTGGCCACGGTGGACTTGCCGGCGCCGGAAGGGCCGACCAGTGCCGCGGTGCGCCCGGCGGGCAGGATGAGGTCCAGCCCGGTCAGGGCCGGACGGCTGCGGCCGGGATAGGTGAAGTCGACCGCCTCGAAGGCCACCTCCGACCCGCCCTTGGGCGAGGCGGGTTCCACCGTGCCGCCCACGACCGCCGGCACCTCGCGCTCCACCACGCGCAGCCGGCGGGTGGAGGCGATGGTGTCGGCGAGCTGGCGCCCGACCTGGGCGATCTCGGAGACCGGCAGGAAGGCGGCGATGGCGAGCAGGATCAGCATCGGCAGCAGCGCGGCATCGAGCCGCCCGCTGGCGGACAGGGCCGCGCCCACGGCGCCGACCGTGAGCCCGCCCAGGCCGGTCGCGACATCCAGCGCCGCCGCGGCGCGGGACTGGTCCTGCATCAGGGCGAGGCGCCGATCCTGATAGGCGGCCACGCGGGCCAGGAAGCCCGCCCGCCGCGCCTCCACGGCCCGGAAGGCCAGCAAGTCGCCCAGGCCCTGGATGGTCTCGGTCACATGCGCGCCCAGCTCGCCCAGCGCGGCACGGGATTCCGCGCCCAGCACATCGATGCGCCGCCGCGCCAGGGTGGGGGCCAGCCCGGCGTAGAGCAGGAAAGGCAGCAGCGCGAGGGCCAGCGGCCAAGCGGCCCACGCCAGCACGCCGAGCACGGTCAGCGGCACCAGCAGGGCCACCACCGCCGGGGCGACGGTATGGGCGTAGAAATACTCCACCGTCTCCACATCCGTGGTGGCGAGGGAAACAAGGTCGCCCGTCCGCCGCCGTAGTAGATAGGCGGGACCGAGGGAGTCCAGGCGGTCGAACAGTGCGATCCGCATCTCGGCCAGGAGACGGTAGGCGATGTCATGTGCCAGCCAGGATTCCAGCCAGTGCAGCCCGCCCGCCACCGGCGCGGCCACCAGCAGGGCGATGGCGAGGCCCGTCACCGATCCGCCGTCCCGCAGCGCCGCGATCAGCAGCGCACCCAGCACGCCGACGCCGATGAAGGCGGCCACGCGGCCGATGCCGAAGAGCACGGTGAGCGCCATCTTCCCACGCCAGGGGCGGATGTAGCGGATCAGGCTGGACAGGGTCTCGCCCCAGCCGACCGAGGCGGCGGCGGCATTGAGGTTCTCCGGCTCCGGCGCGGCCTCGCTCTCCGCCGGCCTATGGCTCTCCGAGGCGGGGCGCAGCGCATCGGCCAGCGTCCCCTGCCCCCTCTCCTCCGCCTGGGCGCCCATGAGCTGCCGGTAGATGCCGCCCTGGCGCATCAGCGCGGCATGGGTGCCGCTTTCCGCCACCCTGCCGCCGGACAGCACCAGGATGCGGTCCGCGCCGATCACGCTGGACAGGCGGTGCGCCAGGATCAGCACGGTGCGGCCCTGCATCAGCCGGTCCAGCGCCTGCTGGATCACCGCCTCGTTCTCCGCATCCACGGCGGAAAGCGCCTCGTCCAGGATCAGGATCGGTGCGTCGCGCAGCAGGGCGCGGGCGATGGCCAGACGCTGCCGCTGCCCGCCCGACAGCCGCGCGCCGCGCTCGCCGATCAGGGCGTCGTAGCCGCCGGGCAGGGACTGCACGAAGTCATGGGCGTTGGCGGCGCGGCAGGCGGCCTCCAACTCGGCCTGGCTCGCCTCCGGGCGGCCCAGGCGAAGATTCTCGGCGACCGTGCCGTGGAACAGCGTGGCATCCTGCGCCACGATCGCCACATGCGCGGCGATGCCGGCGGGGTCCAGCGTCGCAACGTCCTGGCCGCCGATCAGGATGCGCCCCGCCTGCGGATCGAACTGCCGCAGCAGCAGCCGGATCACCGAGGACTTGCCGGCACCGCTGGGGCCGACGAGGCCGACGCGCTCGCCGCCACGGATGGCGAAGTCCAGCCCGTCATGCGCCGGCTGCCGCCCGCCGGGATAGGCGAAGCGCACGCCCTCGAAGCGGATCTCGGGCGCCGTTTCGCCCAGCCGGAGCATGGCGCCGCCCGGCCGGATGGCGGGCTCGGCCTCCAGCAGCGCGTGCAGCCCGGCGGCGGCGGACTGTCCGATCATGCCCTGGTGCAGCACGGAGCGCAGGTCGCGCAGCGGGCGGAAGATCTCCGTGCCGGCCATCAGCACGACCAGCAGCGCCTCCAGGCTCATCTCGCCGCTGGCGACCCGGTGCGCGCCGAGGATGAGCGCGATGGCGGAGCCCAGCGCCATGCCCGTGTCGGTGATGCCGCGCGTCATCACCGACAGGCCGAGGACGCGGAAGGTGGTGCGGTAGAGCGCGCGCGCCTTCACGGCGAGCTGGCGCCCGTAGGCGGCGCTCTGCCCGAAGGCCTGCAGGGTCGGCAGGCCCTGCACCGCGTCGAGGAACTCCCCGCCGAAGGCCTTGAAGGCCTTCTGCCGCTCCAGCGCCGCCCGCTTGTCCCAGCCATGCACCAGAGCCGGCAGCACCAGGGTCAGCAGCGCCGCCGCCAGCAGCACCAGTGCCACCGGCACGTCCCACCAGGCGATGAACAGGAAGATCGCCACCGGGGCGCAGGCGGCGATGGCAAGCTGCGGCAGGTACTGGCCGAAGAAGGTCTGGAGCTGTTCCACCCCGTCGATCATCGAGAGCATGACGCCGCCGGTGCGCTCCCCCGCGAACCAGGCGGGCCCCAGGGCGGCGATGCGGTCGAAGAGCGCGCCGCGCAGCTTCGTCTGCACCGCGGCGGCGGTGCGGTGCGCCAAAGCGGTGCGGGCATGGTCGAACACCCCGCGCAGCAACACCGCCAGCACCGCCCCGGCCAGTGGCCAAGCGGCCCCCACGAGCCCTTGCCCGTCGAAGACCCGGGCCAGGGCCACGCCCAGGAAGGCGAAGCGCGCGATGCCCGCCGCCAGCGCCAGCAGGCCCAGCATCACGCCGAGCAGCATTCCGGGCCGCAGGCCCCTGGTCAGGCGCCACAGGCGCACATCAAAATACATGCCGAATCCTCGAAGCCCGCAGCCGCGCGATGCGACCCTGCCCCGATGCTGGGCCGGCGCCGACGCCCCGGCAAACGCAAGCTATTCATCCGCAGTTGAGCTATTTCGAACGGCCATGACCGCCCATCTGCCCTCCCTTCCCGCCCTGAAGGCCTTCGCCGCCGTGGCGCGGGAGGGCAGCTTCGTCCGCGCTGCCGAGATGCTGCACGTCAGCACCAGCGCCATCAGCCACCAGATCCGGCAACTGGAGGACCAGCTCGGTACGCCGCTGCTCAGCCGCGCGCGCAACGGCAGCGGCCATAGCCGCACTGCGACCACACTCGCCGGGCAGGAACTGCTGCTGGTGGTGGAGGACACGCTGGAGCGGCTGGCCAGCGCCTGCGGCGCCATCCGCGACAGGGCGCGGAACCCGCGCCAGAACCTCGCGGTCTCGGCCAACGGCTCCTTCGCCTCGCTCTGGCTGGCGCCGCGCCTCGCCCGCTTCGCGGCGCTGCATCCCAGCGTCGCCTGGCATATGCGCGCGGTGGAGACGAACGTGCCCGACATGGCGGCGGAGGGGCTGGATCTCGCCATCCTGCGCGCCCGGCCCGGACGCGTCGTGCCGCCGGACCGGCTGCTCTTCGCCGAGACGGTCTTCCCCGTCTGCAGCCCCGCCCTGGCCGCCATTGCCACCCCGGAGGAACTGCTGCGCCGCAGCCTGCTGGAGGAGGACGGCGACAGCCCGGAGAAGAACTGGTCCACCTGGATGCCCATCCTGGGTCAGGCGCCCGGCACCGGCCATGTGCTGCGCTTCAGCGGCTACAACCAGGTGATCGGCGCCGCTTTGGCCGGGGCCGGGGTGGCGCTGGGGCGCTCGCCGCTGCTGGATGCGGAACTGGCCACCGGGCGGCTGGTGCGCCTCTTCGCGCCGCTCTCCCTGCCCGGCACCTGGGCCTTCGTCCTGCGCGCGCGCCCGGACGCCGCCCGCGACCCGCATGTGGTGCAGCTCTGCGACTTCCTGCTGCGGGAAGCCGGCTCGATCCTGTGAGGCGCGGCGCCTTCCGGCCAGCCCCGGGGCGGAGGCTCCGCCTCCCCCGGCCCCCCTCCGCCGGGGACCGAAGCCGGTCCCCGGACCCCTGGCTTGAGTGGGTGCCCGTGGTGGCCGTCAGCCTTCCCCTCGGGATGCGCAACGCCGGACGGTGGGAGCGGCAGGTCAGGCGGTGGCGCCGGCCTCGGCGGCCAGGGCGTCCCGCCACCCTTCCAGCCATTCCCGGGCCTTTTCTTCCGGCATATCGCCCGAGCTGGCATCGCAGCACAGGATCTCCCCGACGCGCCGGGCGCCGCGCACGGCGAGGGCCTTGTCGAACAGCCTGCCACCCTCGCAGAAGGTCTCGTAGCTGCTGTCGCCGAGTGCGATCACGCCGTAGCGCAGGCCGGACAGGTCGAGCGCGGAGGCGCAGAGCGTGTCGTAGAAAGGCCTGGCGCCATCCGGCACCTCGCCGTCGCCATAGGTGGAGGTGCAGAGGATGCAGGCCTCCGCACCATCCAGCACGGCGGGGTCGCCGCCATCCATGGCGACGATCTCGGCGCCGTCCAGGGCGGCGGCCAGCTCGTCCGCCACCATCTCCGCCGTGCCGGTCATGGTGCCGACCAGGATCAGGAGCCTCATCGCGTGTTCTCCTCTGGGAAAGTCAGGTCCAGGAAAAGCCGTAGGCGGTGATCTCGCGCAGCAGGGCCTCGGGGCCCTTCTCGCCCGAGGCACCACGCAGCCAGATGCGGCCGTGCACCTCCAGCCCGCGCAAATCCACGCGGCCGTCGAAGCGCGCGGCATTGCACCAGAATCCGCCCAGGCATTCGGTGTCCTGCAGCGTCACGGAATCCGCGAAGCGGGCGCTGTCGCAGGACAGGTTGCCGAAGGCCACGGCGTGGTCGAGTTCCGCCAGGGCGGCGAAACGGGCGCCGTCGAAGCTGGCGGTGCCGCGGAACTCGGCGCCGGAGAAGCGCGCCTGCCGCTCGAAGACCGCGCCGTCGAAGCGGGCATCGCGGTCGAAGCGCGCGCCGGAGGCGTCGATGCCGCCCTCGAAGCGGCAGTCCTGGAACCAGGCGAGCCCCTCGAAGACCGTGCCCGCGAGGCGCAGCGGCGCGGCGAAGACGGTGCCGCGCAGGTCGAGATGGCCGAGCGCGCGGCCGGACAGGTCCAGCGGCACCTCGATGCGGCGGCCGCGCAGCTCCACCACCTCGCCGGGGCGAAGCGGGGCGGCGATGGCGAGCGGGATGTCGCTCATGCCTCGGCCAGCTCGCGGCACAGAGCCAGCAGGGCGGCGCGGGAGGTGCCCTTGCGGCGCACCCGCCCGGCGCTGGCCGCCTCCTCCTCTGCGGCGCGGATGCGCAGCCAGTCGGCGAAGCCGACCGGCGCCACGCCCCGCTCCCGCAGCAGGGCGGCCAGCCCTTCCCGGCCCGGCTTCGCGCCCGTGGCGGCGGAGAGCGCCGCGCGCGCCGCATCGGCGACCAGCCGCGCCTCGGCCCGGGCCTCCGGGATGGTGCCGCGCGGGCCACGGCGGAACCAGCCGGCGGCGTAGAGGTCCGGAGCGAGTTCCGGCGGCAGGACCTCGCCCGGCGGCAGGCCGCAGGCCGCTCGGTGCAATGCCTCGCTGGGGCCGGGCTCGAAGCCGATGGCGGTCAGCACCGTGTCGGCGGGGATCTCCTCCACCGCGCCGCTGCGGTGGTCGCGGAAGCGCACCGCCTCCACGCGGCCGGTGCCAAGCACCGCCTCGGGCACGAGGCCGAAGCGGAAGGCGAGGCGGCGATCGCCGCCGCCCGCGCCGTCCAGCGCCCGCAGCGCGGCAAGGCGTGCCGCGGCGGCGGCATCCTCCGGGACTGCGTCATCGTCCAGCGGCACGCTGATGCGCGTGCCGGCGAGCTTCCCGAACTCCTTGATCATGGCCACGTCGAAGCGTGCCGCTTCCGGCGCGCCACGGCCCACCACCGTGACCTCCCGCACCGAGGCCAGCACGGTGGCATGGTCCGGATCGAGGTCGCTGCCCGCCAGCTCCGCCTCGTCCTTGCTCAGCAGGCGCGCGAGGTCGAGCGCCACGTTGCCGTTGCCGATCACCACCACCCGCGCACCGAGGGCGAGCACGCGCCCTGCCTCGTCCGGATGGCTGTTCAGCCAGCGCGTCACCCAGCCCGAGCCGTGCACGCCCGGCAGATCGTCGCCAGGGATGCCGAGGCGCCGGTCGCCCGAAAGCCCCAGGGCCAGGAAGACCACATCGTAGAGCCCGCGCAGCACCTCCAGCGTCACGTCGCGGCCGATCCCGACATCGCCCCAGAAGCGCACGCCCTCGCGCTCGAAGAGCCGGTCGAACTGGCGCGACACCGCCTTGGTGCCCTGGTGGTCGGCGGCCACGCCATGGCGCAGCAGCCCATAGGGCACCGGCAGGCGCTCGATGATGTCGATCTCCGCCTGCGGCCAGTCCCGGCGCAGGGCCTGGGCCAGGAAGCAGCCGCTGGGGCCGGAACCGATGATGGCGATGCGCTGGGTCATGTCAGGATGCCCAAGGATGCGGTCGGCCGGGCAGGTCCACGTAGAAGGACTTCTGCGCCATCCAGGCGCGGATGCCCTCGCGCCCCTTCTCGCGGCCCAGCCCGCTGTCCTTCACGCCGCCGAAGGGGGTGGAGATGGAGAACTGCTTGTAGGTGTTCACCCAGACCGTCCCCGCCTCGATGGCCCGCCCGACGCGCCAGGCCCGGGGGAAATCGCGCGTGTAGATGCCGCAGGCGAGGCCGTAGTCGTTGTCATTGCCCATCGCCACGACCTCCTCCTCGCTGTCGAAGGGCAGCACCACCAGCACGGGGCCGAAGACCTCCTCCCGGCAGATGCGGGCGGTGTTGTCCAGACCCGCCAGGATGGTGGGGCGCAGATAGACGCCTTCCTCCATCCCTTCGGGCCGCCGGCCGCCGGCCAGGATCTCGGCCCCCTCGGACACGGCGTCGCGGATCATCGCCTCCACCGAATCCCGGTGGTCGTCATGGATCAGCGGCGCGACCTGGGTGCGCGGCTCGAAGGAATGGCCGACGCGCAGCGCCTCCGTGGCCGCCACGAGGCGAGAGACGAATTCGTCATACACCGCGCGCTGCACGAAGAGGCGCGAGCCGGCGATGCAGGACTGGCCGGTGGAGGAGAAGATGCCGAACAGCACCCCCGCCAGCGCCACGTCCAGATCCGCGTCGGCGAAGACGATGGTGGGGGACTTGCCGCCCAGTTCCAGCGAGACGGGCATCAGCTTCGCCGCCGCCTTCTGCGCCAGGGCGCGGCCGACCTCGGTGCCGCCGGTGAAGGAGACCTTGCGGATGGCGGGATGCGTCACCAGCCGCTCCCCCACCACGCCGCCCGCGCCGGGCAGGACGGAGAAGAGCCCCGGCGGCAGGCCCGCCGCCTCGACGATGCGGGCGAGCTCCAGGCAGACCAGCGGGCTCCAGGAGGCGGGCTTGAGCAGCACGGCATTGCCGGCGGCGAGCGCGGGCGCGACCTTCTGCGCGTCCGAGGCGATGGGCGAGTTCCAGGGCGTGATCCCCGCCACCACGCCCAGCGGCTCGTGCACCGAAAGGGTCAGCGCATCGCCCCGCTGCGGCGTCAGCGCCTCCTCCGAGGTTTCCAGCAGCGCCGCCATGTAGCGGAAGGTGCCGGCGGCGCTCATCGCCAGGGCGCGCGTCTCGGCCAGGGTCTTGCCCGTGTCGCGCGACTGCACGTAGCTGATGCGGTCGACCTCGCGCGCGATGCCTTCGGCGATGCGGTAGAGGTGAGTCGCGCGCTCATGCGGGCGCAGGTTGCGCCAGGACGGGTCGCGCTGCGCCTTCTGCGCCGCCTCGATGGCGAGGTCCACATCCTCCGCCGAGGCGCCGCGCAGCACGCGGTTCAGCGAGCGGTCGGCGGGGAAGGTCGAGGTGATCTCGGCACCCCGCCCCTCACGCCATTCGCCGGCGAAATAGAGCTTTCCCTCGGGCAGGTCGAATGGCCGCATGAGACTGGCCTCCCTCAGATGACGGTGGCGGAGGCGCGGTTCAGCAGCTCGCGCGCCACGCTGTACCCCGCAGTCAGCGAGGTCTTGGGATTGGCCGGCGAGGGGCGCCCCTCCAGCCGGATGGTGAAATCGGCGCAGCCGGAGCGCACCGCGACCTCGTGGACGTTGCGGGTGATGCCGGGATCGGCGATCAGCCTGACCCGCACCGTGTCGAACCCGCCCGCAGCCAGCGCCACGGTGGCGGCGACATTGGCATTCTGTGGATAGTCCCGCGCCGCCTCGCGCGCCGTGCCCTCGTAGAAGACCGTGGGCTCCGTCAGCGCGTCGAGATCCAGCCGGGTCTCGGCCGGCGTGCCCTTCCAGGCGCGCGGCGGCTTGCGGCCGAGATAGGTCACTTCCTCCAGCCCCGAGAGCCGCGCGGCGCCCAGCGCGTCGATGCCGCCCACGGCGCCGGGGGGCAGGACGAGCTTCGCGCCGCCCGCCTGCGCCGCAGCCTCCAGCCGCACATGCAGATCGGCATCCGCCAGGGCCCCGATGGCGATCACCACGAGGTCGCACCCGCCGCGCAGCACGGCCTCGCCATGGTCGCGCACCGCGCCATGGCCCGCGCATTCCGCCACCACATCCGGCGCATCGGCCAGGAAGCCCGCGATGTCGCCGCGCACGGTGCTGGCCTCCGCCACGCGGTGCGCGGCGAGCAGCGCCTCGGCCTTCGCCTCGCTGCCGGGGCGGACCAGGATGGTGACATGCTCCAGCGGCGCGGGGAGATGCGCGGCGAGGGCCTCCAGCACCGTCGCCGCCATGCCGCCCGCGCCGATCAGGCCGAGGCGCCGCATGCTCAGCGCGCCCCGCCCGCGGCGCCCGCCGGCGGGCCGGCGAAGGCATTGGCGAAGGGGCCGATCGCCGTCATGTCGATCTCCAGCACCCGCGGCCCCTCCTCGGCCAGCGCCGCGTCCAGGGCGGGGGCGAAATCCTCGACATCGGCGATGCGGGTATGCGGCATGCCGATGGCGGCGCAGAGCAGGGCGAAATCCGGCGTGCGCAGGGCGGAATAGTGGTGCCGCCCGCCATACTGCGCGTCCTGGATGTTCTTGATCACGCCATAGGCCTTGTCGTTCATCAGCACGAAGGCGATCGGCGCCTTCTCTTCCACGGCGCTGATCAGCTCCGCGATACCGAGCTGCGCGCCGCCGTCGCCCATCAGCGCCACGGTCTTCTCCGCCGCCGCGAGGGAGGCGCCGATGGCCATGGCGATACCCTGGCCGATGCCACCGCCCAGCGCGTGCACGCCGAGATTGGGCGCGGCGATCTGGACGTAGCGGTTGCCGAAGGTGCTGTTGGAGATGGTGACGTCGCGCACCCAGGGGTGGCGGCCCGCCGGCACGCGTTCCAGCAGCGCATCCGCCACGACCTGGTAGGGGCCGAGATTGGCGCGCAGCGCACCCTCCGCCTGGGCGCGGGCGATGGTGACGTCGTGCAGGAAGACCCGGTCGGTGTCGAGCTGCTCCGGCAGGCGCTCCAGCAGCCCGCGCAGCGCCGCGCCCGCATCGGCATGCAGCAGCAGGTCGGTGGCGTAGTTGCGGCCGCCCTGCGCGGCATCGGCATCGATCTGCACCAGCGGGCGCGGCAGGCGCATGGCGTTGTTGCGCGTCTCGTTGCCGCGCAGGCGGGAGCCGATGACGATCATCAGGTCGCTGCGGTCGTAGATCGCCTGCGCCTCCGGCCCCATGTTGAAGGCGCCCAGGCTGTGCGGGCTGCTTTCCGGCACCACGGCGCGCCCGTTGGTGCTGGTGACCACGGCGATGCCGCGCGCGGCGAGCGCGGTGGCCTCGGCCTCCGCCCCGCGCGCCCCGCCGCCGAGCCAGAGCATCGGGCGTTTCGCCCCGCGCAGCAGGTCGGCCACGCGGTCCAGCAGCACCGGGTCGGGCTGCGGCCGGTTGATCATCGGCGCGCGGAAGGCCTGGGCCGGGGCGCCGCCCGCCCGCTGCCGCTGCACGTCCACCGGGATCTCCAGCGAGACCGGGCCGGTCGGCGGCGTCAGCGCGGCGCCGGCGGCGGCCTGCAGCACGCCCAGCGCGGCATGGCCGTCCCAGATGCGGAAATAGGCCTTGCTCACCGCCTTCAGCATGTCCGGCTGGCGCGGCACGTCATGGATCGGCGCGCGGTCGCGGTCGGCGAAGGGCAGGTCGATCTGCGTGGTGATGTGCAACACGCGCGAGCCCGCGGTCAGTGCCTCGGCCTGCGCCCCCGCGGCGTTGCCGGCGGCGGTGCCGGTGCTGGTGATGGCGACGCCCAGCCCGCCGGAGACGCGGGCATAGGCATCGGCCATGTTCATCGCGCCAGCCTCCCCCCGCGCCGGCACGAAGCGGATGCGGCCCTGGGTGGCGAGCGCGTCCAGGATCGGCATGTTGTGGATGGAGATAACGCCGAAGACGGTCTCCACGCCGATATCGGCGAGGTAGCGCGCCACCAGCTCGCCCACCGTCTCCCCGGTCGGGGTGGAGGCGGGGGACGTGCCGGCCGTCTGGGGCGAGAGGGCGGTCTGTGACATGGAAGGCGTCCTTAGAGGAAGCGCGACACGCCGCCCGAGACTTCGAGCTGAGCGCCGGTGACGTAGGAGGCGGCTGGGGAGCCGAGGAAGAGGATGGCGCGGGCGGGCTCCTCCGGCTGGCCGAGGCGGCCGGCGGGGATGCCCTTCTTCGCGGCGAGGCTGGCGAACCAGGCGTCGCGGGCGATGCCCGTCTCGGCATGGGCGGCCTGCCAGCGGCGCTGCCACTGGCCGGAATCCACGAGACCCAGCAGGACGGAGTTCACCCGGATCGCGGGCGCCAGCTCGGTGGCCAGCGACTTCAGCAGGTTCTGCACGCCCGCTCGCGCGGCGGAGGTGCAGACCATGTGCGGCTCGGGCTGCAGGGCGAGCAGCGAGTTCACGCCGACGATGGCGGCGGCGTCGCTTTCCCGCAGCAGCGGCAGGAAGGCGCGCAGCGGGCGGATCTGGCTGAAGAACTTCAGCTCCAGCTCCTCCCGCCAAGCCTCGTCCGTGGTCTCGGCGAAGGTGGAGACGCGGCCCTGGCCGGCATTGTTCACCAGCAGGTCGCAGCGCCCGCGCCAGCCGCGCACCGCCTCCGCGAAGCCCTCCACCTGCGCCCCGTCCAGCACGTCGCACCGATGCGCGAGGAGGTTCTCCCCGCCGCCCAGTGCCTCGCGCGCCGAGGCCAGGCGCGCCTCGTCCCGCCCGCAGATGGCGACCGAGGCCCCCTCCGCCAGCAGCAGCCGCGCGCAGGCGAGGCCGATGCCGGAGGTGCCGCCCGTCACGACCGCGACGCGGCCCGCATAGCCCAGGTCCATGGCGCTCAGCCCGCCTTCGCGAGCGGCGCCGGGGCGGCGAGCGCCGTCTCGGCGAAGCCCGGATCGGGGCGGCCCTGCATCACCGCGCGCATGGCGGGCGTCGGCGGGCCGGCGGTCATCCACTGGTCCATCGCGTCGGGGCGGTCGCGCGGCCAGACCTGCGGCTGGTGCGTCGCCTCGTCGATCTGCTGCACCTCGGAGGTGAACTCGATCACGAAGCCGGAGGGCGAGACGAAATAGGCGAAGGGGTTGTTGCCCGGCCCGTGCCGCCCCGGCCCCCAGGCCGCCGCCTGCCCCGCCACGCGCATCCGGCCGATGCCGCGCATGAAGCTGTCGATGCTCGGCATCTCGAAGGCGACGTGGTTCGCGCTGGCATAGGGCGCGCGGTTCAGCGCAATGGAATGGTGGTCGCTGGCGCAGCGCAGGAAGACCATCTGGTTGGCCGAGTAGTCGGAGACCTTGAAGCCCAGCATGGTCTCGAAGAAGGCCTGCGCGCGCTCCATGTCCGGCGTGTTCAGCACGACATGCGAGGCCTTACGCGGCTTGCCGACCGCATCCTCGGTGTCCGGGTTGCGCGCCACCTCCGCGCTGATGCGCAGGCGGCGGCCATCCGGGTCCAGCAGCTCGAAGCCCATGCCGCCGCCGGGTGTCGCCAGCGGCACGATCGCCGTCAGGCCCGGCGCGCCCCGTTCCCGCAGCGAGGCGTGCAGCGCCTCCAGCCCGGCGCGGTCGCGCATGCCGAAATGCACGAAGTCCACGCCGAAGACGTTGTCGTCGCGCAGCCCGTAGATGAAGGGCTCCGGCCCGGTGCCGCGGAGATAGACGGTGCCATCCGCCTCCGCCGAGACGGTGAGGCCCCAGTTCTTCTCGTAGAACTCCCGGGTCGCGGTGATCCCGGGGGCGCGCATCACTATGCCGCGGAGGAAATCGACGCCGACCATGGTGCGTTCCTGTCCTTGTTGTTGAAGCCGAGACGCGAGGAGATGTCGGCCGCCGCCCGGGCCAGCGCATGGCCGATCACCGCGTGCCGCCCCTGGTCGTCGCCGAACCAGTCCGCATGGCCCGTGACGTTGATCGCGCCGGCACAGGCGCCGGTGGCGTCGAAGACCGGTGCGGCGACGGAGCTGACGCCGGTCTCGAAATAGCCCGCGCTCCAGGCCAGCCCGGCCTCGCGATCCTGGGCGAGCTGGGTCAGCAGCGCCTCCACCGTGGTGGGGGTCTGCGCCGTCACCTTCTCCAGCGCCACGCCCGCGAAGAGCGCGCGCACCCTCGCCTCCGGCAGTTGCGCCAGGATGGCGCGGCCCATGTTCGTCGCATGGGCCGGCAGGCGGCTGCCGACCCGGACATTGCTGACCAGCGGCATGTCCGGCGTCAGCCGCAGCAGGTAGACGATGGAAAGCTCGTCCAGCACCGCCAGATGCGCGGAAAGGCCGATCTCCTTCACCAGCGCCTGCAGCACCTCGGTGCTGACGCGCACGATGTCCTGCTGCGCCAGCGCCTCCGCCGCCACGGTGAAGGCGCCGAGGCCGAGCCGCCAGCCCACGCCATCGGGGCGCCGCTCGATGAAGCGCTCGGCCTCCAGCGTGTGCAGCAGGCGGATCAGCGTGGTGCGGTTGATGCCCAGCGCGGCGGCGCTGCGGCTGACATTGATCACCGGGTCGCCGGCGCCGATATGGCGCAGCAGCTTCAGCGCCCGTTCGACCGGCGGCACGGCATAGGTGGTGCTCTCGCTCACGACAGCGCCTCCCGCAGCAGGGCAGCGACCGTCTCCGGCTTCTCCTGCGGCAGGGCATGGCCCGCGCCGGGCACGAGATGGGCCTCGATGCCCAGGGCCGCAGCCAGCCGCTCCGCATTGGCGGGCGGCGTCACCACGTCCTCGGCGCCCGAGGCCACCAGCGAGGGCACGCGGATCGCGGCGGCATCGGACAGCACGTCGGCCCCGGCCAGGAGCAGGCTGGCGCGGCGATAGCCCGGCGGCCGGACCCGGCCCATGGCGCCACGCACCGCACCCAGCACGGCAGGGCGCTTCTCCGGCTCGAAGACCAGGCGTTCCGCCCGCAGCGCGGCCATGCCCTCGGGGCCCAGGCGGTCCAGATCGTCCAGCCGCGCCTGGATGCCCTGCGGCAGCGCGCCGCCGCGCGGCACGCCATAGCCGAGCGCAGGGGAGAGAGCGGCGAAGAGCGCCACGCGCTCCGGATAGAGGCGGGCGAAACGCGCCGCCGTCACCACGCCAAGGGAATGGCCCAGCAGCACGCAGCGGGCGATGCCGGCCTCATCCAGCAGTGCGGCGAGGGCGACGGCATAGTCCCCGGCATCGGGCCATTCCGGCGCGAGATCCGCGGAACCGCCATAGCCCGGCATGTCCCAGGCCAGGACCGGAGCGTTCCCGCCCAGGGCCCCGGCCAGCGGCAGGAAGCTTTCCGGCGCGCTGCCGATCCCGTGCAGCAGGACGAAGGGCGTGCCCTCCCCGCCGCGCCGCAGGGCGCCGATGCCGCCGAAGCTCACGCGATCGAGGCTCATGTGAAGACGAAGCCCCGGTTCACCGGCAGGACCTGCCCGGTGAGCGCCAGCGCACCCGGCGTCAGCAGGAAGGCCACGGTGGGGGCGATGTCGGCGGCCTCCTGCACCCCCGGCACGGCGCGGCCTTCCTCGTAGAGGCGGTGGCGCGCTGGCGGCACGTATTCCGTGGATTCCGTGCGCAGGATGCCGGGTGCCACGGCGGCGATGCCGATGCCGTCCGGCCCCAGCTCCCGCGCCAGGGAGCGGGTCATGGAGATCACCGCCCCCTTGCTGGCGGTGTAGGACAGCAGGCGAGGCGCGCCCCAGAGCGCGGTGTCGGAGGCGACGTTGACGATGCGCCCGTCCTGCCCCCGCCGCAGCAGCGGCGCCAGGGCGCGGATCACCAGCCAGGTGCCGCGGACATTCACCGCCATCACCCGGTCCCAGCTCTCCTGCTCGATCTCCTCGAAGGTGACGCCGCCGATGCCGGTGGCGATGGCGGCGTTGTTCACCAGCCCGTCCAGCGCGCCCTCCTGCGCCGCGACATCCGCCGCCATGGCATGGATGGAGGCGGGGTCTGCGAGGTCCACCGGCACGAAGCGCGCGCCCAGCCGCTCCGCCGCTGCCGTGCCGGCTTCCGCGTCGCGGTCGGCCAGCACCAGCCGCGCGCCGCAGTCCCGCAGCGCCGTGGCCAGCACCAGGCCCAGCCCGCGCGCCGCGCCGGTGACGAGGATGGTGCGGCCGGAGAGCAGGCCCGGGAGCGTCACGTCGGACATGCGCTCAGCCCGCCGCCCGCGTCAGCGCCGCGTCCTCGGCCGCGATCTGCGCCTTGGCCTGCCGGTTCAGGAGCTGACGGATACGGGCCACGCCGATATCGTGCTGGTAGAGCATCTCCCGCTTGCGGGCATCGTCCGGCATGCCTTCCAGCATCACGCGGTCCTGTTCCAGCACCGCCCAGTGCCGGGGCTCCAGCGTCGTGCGGTACATGAAGCGGAAGACCTCCCGCGCCAGGCCCTGCACCTTCCGCAGCCGCCAGAAGAAGACCATGCAGTGCGTGTCGTCCACCGGGGTGGTGAAGCCGATGATGCGGAACACGCCGCCCGGCCCGGCCGCCTTGGGATAGGGGATGTCGAGGCGGCAGTAGCTGCCGTCCTGCGTCACCACCATGTCCGTCCAGTCGAAGTTCTCGCCGGCCTGCTCGACGCGGGAAACGAGGAAGCCGTCCTCCCGCTGCTCCAGCTTCATGTGGTCCTGCTTCGCGCCGAAGGCCAGGGTGAAGCTGTTGGCGTGCAGGTAGCAGCCGTGCATCGGGTCGGCGAGGTTGTCGAGCGCGTAACGGTAGTTGCAGGCCCAGTGGGAGTAGCAGAGGAAGCCCGTCCATTCCGGGTCCGCCAGCTCCGGCGGGGTCGGCAGCTCGGGCGCCTCCGGCTTCTCCACCGAGGCGAAGTAGACGAAGACGCAGTCCGCGAGCTCGCGCACCGGATAGCTGGCGAGCGCTTTCTTGCCCTCCAGCGAGCATTTCGGCATGGCCGGCACGCGCAGGATCCGTCCGTCGCCGTCCAGCACCACACCATGATAGCCACAGGCGATGTTGCCCTCGTGCACCACGCCATAGGACAGGCGCGCTCCACGATGCGGGCAGTAGTCCTCGATGCAACGGATGGCGCCGGCATTGTCGCGCCACAGCACGAGGTTGCGGCCCAGCGCCTTCACGCCATGCGGCTTGCCGGGCTGAACGTGGCTGGATTTCGCCACGGCGTACCACTGGCCGAGGATGCCGCTGTTGACGCGGTCCTCGATGCGCTCCTTCAGGGTGATGGCCTCGCTCATCGTCGGGGATTCCCTCGTCTTGTGGCGCGTCAGGAACGGGCGCGGGGGATGTAGTGGAGGACACGCTTCTCGACCGCGGCGACGGCGGCGTAGAGCGCGATGCCGATCGCGGTCAGCAGCAGGATGGCGTTGAACACCATGGCCGCGTTGGCCTGGCCCTCGCCATAGGAGATCAGATAGCCGAGGCCGGTATTGCCGCCGACCAGCTCGCCCACCGTGACGCCGATCACCGCCAGCGTGGCGCCGATGCGCAGGCCCGCCATCAGCGAGGGCATCGAGGCCGGCAGCTCGATCTTGAGGAAGATCTGGAAGCGGTTCAGGGAATAGGCACGGGCGAGGTTGATCAGGTCCCGGTCCACCGTCTTCATCGATTGCAGCACGTTCACCAGGATCGGGAAGAAGACGACCAGGATGGTGACCAGCAGCTTCGGCCAGGCGGTGTAGCCGAACCACATGATGAAGAGCGGCGCGAAGGCCACCTTCGGCGCGATCTGCAATGCCAGCAGGAAGGGCGAGAGCGCCTGTTCCCAGAAGCGTGACATGCCGAGCAGGTAGCCGCCTGCCGCGCCGCAGAAGCCGCCCACCAGGAAGCCCAGGATGGTCATGCTGAGGGTGGAGAGGAAGTTCGCGAGCAGATCCTCCTGCGCCCACATCCGCGCCATCTCCGCCATCGTGTCGGAGAGCGGCGGCAGGATGTAGGGGGGGATCGCCAGGATCGCGGGCAGCCACTGCCAGGCGGCGAGGAAGGCGGCGAAAAGGCCACCCATGGCGATCCAGCGCAGCAGATCCGCCGGCGGCGGCGCGCGGCGCGCCACGGGCGTGGGGACGAGGGCCGGGGACACCGCGAGCCGTTCGGTCGCCGACATCGTCACTTCGCCACGAAATCGTTGGTGTAGGTGTCCTCGACCGGCACGGCCTTCTGCACGATGCCGTGGTCGAGATAGAACCTGCCCACCGCCGCGATGCGCGCCGGGTCGAAGCTGCCGAAATTCGGCCGCTCGTTCACCGCGTAGATCAGCGTGGCGTAGCGCTTCAGGATCTCCTCGTTCGCGGCGAGGTTCTCCGCCTGGCTCGGCACGGCCTCGACATAGGTGCGCGCGGCGGCGGCCGGGTCGGCCGCGATCTCCTGCACCGCGCGCAGCGTCGCCTGCACGAAGCCGCGCACCATGGCCGGCCGCTCGGCAATGATCTTGTCGGAGGCCAGGATCGCTTGCGCCATGGCGGGGAAGATCCGGTCGATGGTCATGACGTTCACCGGCACGCCGGCACGCTCCACCGTCACCGCCCATTCCGGCACGCCCGACATGGCGACGATGCCGCCCGAGCCCATCAGCTGCACCAGCCCCGCCGGGCCCAGCGCCTGGATGTTCGCGTCGGTGCGCCGCATCCCGGCCGAGGCCATCACGGCGAGGAGGTTGTAGTAGGTCGTGTCCTGGAAGGCGATGACGCCGATGTTCTTGCCGCGCAGCCCCTGGATGTCGGTGATGCCGCTGTCCTGCCGCACGATGATCTGGCTCAGTGGCCGGTTGCCCAGCAGCGCCACGCCGCGCACCGCCAGCCCGTTGGGGCGCACCACCAGCGGCGTGTCGCCGATGCCGCCGCCCAAGTCGGCATTGCCCACCGCGACCTGCTTCGCCACGTCGGCGCCGCCGCGCCCGGTCTGGAAGACCGGCTCCAGCCCGGCCTCGCGGTAGTAGCCCTTGTGCCGCGCGATCTGGAAGGGCGCGAAGGCCGGCAGCGTGTCGGGCGCCGGGAAGAGATAGGTCATCTTCTCCAGGCCTTTCCCCCCCTGGGCCCGCACCGCCGGCGCGGCGAGCAGGCCGGCCAGCAGCGGGGCGGTGCGGATCACGGTACGGCGGGTCACGGGGGGCATGGGCGGGGGCCTTCTCGCGGGTCTCAGGCGGCCTGGTCGGCCAGGTGGAGCTTGTCGAAGAGATAGGCGGCGTATTCGCCGCTGCGCGGATGGGCGCGGCGCGCGGCGGGCTCATCGCGGGACGGGAGGTCGAGCACGATCTCCTCCACGATGCGGCCCGGCCGCTCGCTCATCACCAGGATGCGGTCGGACATGGCCACCGCTTCGGCGAGGTCATGCGTGATCAGCACGGTGGTGATGCCGGAAGCCGCGATGGTCTGCGCGAAGCTCGCCTGCAGCACCAGCTTGGTCTGCGCGTCGAGGGCGGAGAAAGGCTCGTCCAGCAGCACGATGTCCGGCTCGATGGCCAGGGTGCGCGCCAGCGCCGCGCGCTGCCGCATGCCGCCGGAAAGCTGGTGCGGATAGCGGTCCGCGAAATCCTTCAACTTGCAGCGCGCGAGTTCGCGCAGCGCCCGCTCGCGCCGTTCGGCACGGGAAACGTTGCGGGATTCCAGGCCGAACTCGACATTGCGCAGGATGCTGCGCCAGGGCAGCAGCAGGTCCTTCTGCAGCATGAAGCCGACATGCTCGTTCGGCCCCGTCACCGGCACGCCGCTGACCGCGACGGAGCCTTCGCTCGGCTGGTCCAGTCCCGCGGTCATGTTCAGGATCGTGCTTTTGCCGCAGCCGGAAGGGCCGATCACCGACACGAACTCGCCCGGCCGCACGGCGAAGGTGACGTCCTGCACGGCGGTGAAGCTGCCGCCGCCCGAGGCGAAGCGCCGCGTGACGTGCCGGAATTCCAGCGCGGGCGCGTCAGGCGTCGCGGTGGGCATAGGCATCGTCCAGTGAGGCGTTGATGGCGGAAAGCTCGGCCCCGAGCTTCTCCACCGTCCAGGGCGAGGCCTCACCCGAAGGTGCCGGCACGCCGTCCCGCTGCAGCCAGTCCGCCAGGGCCGCGAAATCGTGGATGCCGTCGGCGAAGGCCCGTTCCAGCGCAGCCGCCAGCGTCACTTCCGCCTCGGTCAGCGGTCGGGCGAGGCTCTGGCGGGCCAGGGTGTCGTGCGAAGGGTTCACGTCGGATGTCCACGCTGTTCGGGGTGGATGTTCAAATAAGAACTTTATGTTCAAAACACTCGCGCATTACGCCCTGGGCATCAACAGGAATCTGCGATCTTTGGGAATTCTACTGTGCAACCGCGAAGAGATCGCCTTTGCGATGGGCGAATTGCCTATTTCATATGCCGGTGAATCTGGGGGCTGTGCGGGAAAGCAGCCAGGTGGCTTGGTTATGCGCGTTGACACCTGCTGACACCATTGCTGCCGGTGCGGCCCGATCCCTGGAAGTAGGTGGTAAATCCCTTGTCTGCGCTCGCGGCGACTGCCGGCGCCGACGGATGGGGCCAGGGCGTGGCATCCTGTGGATTGAGGGGCCAAAGGAAGTGCTGTGGGCGAGGGCGGAGGAACGCCCGCAGGTATTCCCGCGGCCTGACAAAGCCCCGGCCCACATAACCGCCGCTTAAGGAGTGCCGTGCAGGATGCGCGCCGACGGCAGCGCAGCATGGGGCACGGAGAGCGTGGCGAGAACCCGCAACCAGGGACCGACGATCGTCATCCGGCGGGAGGAAGGGGGCGAGGCGGGCCATCATGGCGGCGCCTGGAAGGTCGCCTATGCCGATTTCGTCACGGCCATGATGGCCTTCTTCCTGCTGATGTGGCTGCTCAACGCCACCACGGAGCAGCAGCGCAAGGGCATCGCCGACTACTTCGCGCCGACCAACCTGATGTCCCAGGCGACCTCCGGCAACGGCCAGCCCTTCGGCGGCAGCACGCCGCATTCCCCCGCCCAGCTTTCCACCGACACCAGCAGCCCGCGCATCGAGACCGGCCCCCGCCCGGTGCTGCAGGACATCGAGGTGGAGGACGAGACCGAGACCCCCGCCCAGCCGGTCGCGACGCGCGAGGCCCCGCCCGGCCCGGACGACGCTCCCGACGTGAAGCCCGGGCAGGCGGCGATCGCCGTTCCCGCCCCAGGAGATGGCGGGCCCGGCGCGGCCCGGCGCGATGCCGACCTCGCCGCCGCCTCGGAGGCCGCGCTGCGGCGGGAGCTGGAGAAGCGGGAGCGCGACGCGCTGGAGCAACTGGCCGGCCAGCTCCGCACCGCCGTGTCGGCCGACCCGGCCCTGGCGGAGCTGGCGCAGCAGTTCCGGGTGGAGCAGGTGGCGGAGGGGCTGCGGATCCAGCTCCTGGACTCGGAAGGCAAGCCGATGTTCATCTCCGGCGGCAACACGCTGAACGAGCGTTCCCGCGCCCTGGTCGCCAAGGTCGCCTCGGTGATCCGCCGCGTGCCCAACGCGGTGTCCATCACCGGCCACACCGACGCCACCCCCTTCCGCAACGATGCCCGCAGCAACTGGGACCTGTCGGCCGAGCGTGCCAATGCCACCCGCCGCCTGCTGGTGGAGAACGGGGTGGGCGAGAGCCGCCTGCGCAGCGTCGCCGGCCTGGCGGACCGCGAGCCGCTGTTGCCCGAGGCGCCGGAGGCCGCGGCCAACCGCCGCGTCTCCATCCTGCTGCTGCGCCAGGCGCCCCAGCCCCCCGCGACCGGAGTGACGCCGCGATGAACGCGATCCTGGGCCTCGTCGTGATGCTGGGCTGCGTCTTCGGCGGCTATGTGCTGGCTGGCGGCAAGTTCGACATCATCATGCATGCCCTGCCGCACGAGATGATGGTGATCGGCGGCGCCGCGCTGGGCACCTTCATCATGGCCAACAGCCTGAACGACATCAAGCACACGCTGGGCGGGCTGGTGAAGGTGCTCAAGGGCTCGCGCTTCCGCAAGGCACAGTATGTCAGCATGCTCAGCCTGCTGTTCTTCCTGGTGCGGCTGGCGCAGCAGAAGGGCAACATGGCGCTGGAGCCACATATCGAGAAGCCGGAGGAAAGCACCGCCTTCAACCACTTCCCCGACATCCAGAAGGACCACCACGCCGTCCTGCTGATCTGCGACTACCTGCGCATGGTTGGCATGAACGCCGACGATCCGCACCAGATCGAGGATGTGATGGCCCGCGAGCTGAAGAAGATGCGGGAGGAGGAGCTGCATCCCTCCCATGCCCTGCAGAGCATCGCGGACGCCCTGCCTGCGCTGGGCATCGTCGCGGCGGTGCTGGGCGTGATCAAGACCATGGCCAGCATCGACCAGCCCCCGACGGTGCTGGGCGGCATGATCGGCGGCGCGCTGGTCGGCACCTTCCTGGGCGTGCTGCTGGCCTATGGCATGGTGGCCCCCGTGGCCGCCCGGCTGAAAGGCGTGGTGGAGGAGGAGGCCAAGTTCTACGAGGTGATCCGCGCCGTGCTGATCGCCCATCTGCAGGGCAACGCCCCCCAGGTGGCGGTGGAGACCGGCCGCAAGATGGCGCCCAGCCAGCACATGCCGAGCTTCCAGGAGCTGGAGACGACCCTGCAGGAACTTCAGATCGCCTGAGGCCCCAGGGAAGCCGAGACTCCAGGGAACTTGACGCGAAGGCCGGGCTGCTGTCACCGCTTCCTGCATGAGCGAGATCCAAGAACGGGCCGGCGGCCTGCCCAACCACCTGGGCTTCGAGGTTGAGGAATGGCGCGACGGCTACGCCCGCGTCGGTTGCGAGGTGGTCCCGGAGCTCCTGAACTTTGCCGGGATCATGCATGGCGGGGCGATCATGGCCCTGGCCGACCAGGCGGCCGGCATGTCGGGCCTCTGGTGCTCGGTGCCGGGCAATGTCCGCTATGGCGTGACGGTGGACCTCAACTGCCGCTTCGCGAACCGGGTGCCCCCGGGGCGGGTGGTAGCGGAGGCCAAGGTGGTCTCGCAAGGCCGCAGCACCTATTTCGTGCAGTTCGAGATCTTCGACGCCCAGCGCAAGCTGGTGGCCTTCGGCTCCAGCACGCACCGGGTGCGCAAGGGCAGCGAGAGCCTGGAAGGTGTGCCTGGTCCGAGCCTGGAATAGCCTATAACACGTATTTTGATCGTGCATTCCTCTCATTTGCTTGACAGGGTGGGACAATCCACCTAACTCCGCCGCTGTCCCGCTGCCGGAACCATTCCGGGCGGGGCCGCGGGCGATTTGACGGATGCAGCTTGCGCCGCGTCACCAAGAGCTAAAGCGCCAGGAAGCGAATGCCGGCCTTTCCGGCCCTGCTTCGTGGGTCATCCGACGGTGTTGGAGGATCGCGATGCGCCGCATCATGCGTCTGGCCAGGACAGGCTGAGGCGGTCCGCCCCGGGCAGAGGGTCCGGCGGCGCAGATCGGATCTGCCGGATCGTCACGTGGCCCCCGTCGCCATTCATGCGACGCCGGGCCGGACCGGAGGCACGGACGCCTCCCAAGAAGCTTCCTGACCGGGTTTTCTCATGTCTTCACAAGAACAGGCACCGGCCGCCATCCGGCTCCGCGATCTGACACGCCGCTTCACCGCGCGCGGGGCGGAAACGCTGGCGCTGGATGGCGTGTCCCTCGATGTGGCGCCGGGCGAGGTCTATGGCATCGTCGGCCGCTCCGGCGCCGGCAAGTCCACGCTGATCCGCTGCGTCAACCTGCTGGAACGCCCGGATACGGGCCGGGTCGAGGTGCTGGGCCGCGACATGCTGGCACTGGACGAGGCCGGGCTGCGCCAGGCGCGGCGCGGCATCGGCATGGTCTTCCAGCATTTCAACCTGCTCTCCTCCGCCACGGTGGCGGAGAACATCGCCTTCCCCCTTTCCATCGCCGGCGCGGGGCGCGCGGAGCGCGAGGCGCGGGTGCGCGAGCTGCTGCCGCTGGTCGGGCTGGAGGGCAAGCGCGATGCCTATCCGGCGCAGCTCTCGGGCGGGCAGAAGCAGCGCGTGGGCATCGCCCGCGCCCTGGCTTCGGACCCGAAGGTGCTGCTCTGCGACGAGGCGACCAGCGCCCTCGACCCCGAGACCACCGCCGACATCCTGTCGCTGATCAAGTCGCTGCGCGACCGGCTGGACCTGACGGTGCTGCTGATCACCCATGAGATGGCGGTGGTGAAGGCGATCTGCGACCGCGTGGCGGTGATGCAGGCCGGGCGGATCGTGGAGCAGGGCCGGGTCTTCGATGTCTTCACCCGGCCGCAACAGCCCGTCACCCGCCTTTTCGTGGCGGAGGTGATCGGCCATGCCGTGCCGCCCGGCACGGTCGCCCGCCTGCCGGCGCCGCAGCCGGGTGAGGAGCGCCGGCTGCTCCAGGTGCTCTTCGCCGGGCCGCATTCCACCCGCGCCGTGGTCAGCGAGGCCTCGCGCCGCTTCGGGCTGGATCTCAACATCGTGTCCGGCCGCATCGACGAGATCGGCGGCGAGCCCTTCGGCCTGATGGCGCTGGCGGCCTATGGCGCGCCGGCGCAACTGGCCCAGGGCGTGGAATGGATGCGTTCGCTCGGCCTCGACGTGGCCGATGTGAAGGAAGGGGAGGACCACTGATGCCCAACCTGTTCCCCTGGCTGCCGCCCGCGCTGCAGGACCTGATGATCGACGCGGCCTGGGAGACCCTCGTGATGGTCTTCGTCTCCATCGCGGTGGCGGTGGCGATCGGCCTCCCCCTGGCGCTGCTGCTCTACAGCACGGGGCAGGGCGGGCTGCGTCCGAACGGCTGGATCAACCGGCCGCTCGGCCTGCTGATCAACGCGGTGCGCTCGACCCCCTTCATCATCCTGATGGTGGCCATCGTGCCCTTCACCCGCCTCGTCGCGGGCACCTCGATCGGCACCAGCGCCGCCATCGTGCCGCTGGCCCTGGCCGCCACCGCCTTCATCTCCCGCCTCTTCGAGGGCGCGCTGCGCGAGGTGGACCGGGGGGTGATCGAGGCCGCTCGCGCCATGGGCGCCACGCGGATGCAGATCCTGACCCGCGTCCTGGTGCCGGAGGCGATGCCCGGCATCATCGCCGCCATCACCGTCTCGCTGGTGAGCCTGGTGGGCTTCTCCGCCATGGCGGGCGCCATCGGTGGCGGCGGCCTCGGCGATCTCGGCATCCGCTTCGGCTACCAGCGCTTCATGCCGGAGGTGATGGCGACCGTGGTCGTCATCCTGATCCTCTTCGTCCAAGGGCTGCAATCGCTGGGCGACTGGCTGGTCCGCCGCGTCAGCCACCGCTGAACAACGAAACGCCACACAACACGGGAAAGAAGACCATGACCATCGCACGCCGCGCGACCCTCGCCGCCCTTCTCGCCACCCCGGCCCTCGCCACCGTGGCTCATGCCCAGGGCGCGGAGATCGGCACCGCCGCCCGCCCGCTGAAGATGGGCGTGACCGCCGGCCCGCATGCCCAGGTGATGGAGAAGGTGCGCGACATCGCCGCCAGGGACGGGCTGGTGATCCGCATCATCGAGTTCACCGACTACATCCAGCCCAACGTGGCGCTCGCCTCCGGCGACCTGGACGCGAACTCGTTCCAGACCCAGCCCTTCCTCGACCAGCAGGTGAAGGATCGCGGCCTCAAGCTGGTCTCGGTGGCCAAGACCCTGACCTTCCCGATGGGCATCTACTCCAAGAAGATCAAGTCGGTGGAGGCGCTGCCGCAGGGCGGCCGCATCGCCATCCCCAACGACCCGACCCAGGGCGGGCGCGGGCTGATGCTCTTCGCCCAGGCCGGCGCCATCAAGCTGCCGGCCAATGCCGATGTGCGCGTGACCGTCGCCGACATCACCGAGAACCCGAAGCGCCTGCGCATCGTGGAGCTGGAGGCGGCGCAGCTTCCCCGCGCGCTGGACGACGTGGACGCGGCGGCGATCAACACCAACTACGCCATCACCGCCGGGCTGCAACCGACCCGCGACGCCATCGCCATCGAGCGCAGCGATAGCCCGCATTCCAACCGCATCGTGGTGCGCCAGGGCGACGAGGAGAAGCCCTGGGTGAAGAAGCTGATCAATGCCTACCAGAACGACCAGGTGAAGGCCTTCGTGGCGGAGACCTTCTCCGGTTCCGTCATTCCGGCCTTCTGAGGACAGCGCCATGCAGCGTCGCCCCCTTCTTGCCGCCGGCCTTCTGGCCGGCGGCGCGCTTCTCCGCCCCGCCATCCTCCGCGCCCAAACGGGGAACCAGGCAGGGGAGATCGGCAGTGCCGCCCGCCCGCTGAAGATCGGCGTCACCGCCGGGCCGCATGCCCAGGTGACGGAGAAGGTGCGCGAGCTCGCTGCCCAGGACGGCTTCGCGCTCCGCATCGTCGAGTTCACGGACTTCATCCAGCCCAACGCGGCGCTCGCGGCGGGCGATCTCGACTGCAACTCCTACCAGCACCAGCCCTTCCTCGATCAGCAGGTGCGCGACCAGCGCCTGCCGCTGGTGGCCGTGGCCCGGACGCTGATCTTCCCGATGGGCGTCTATTCCCGGAAGCTGCGCGCGCTGTCCGACCTGCCACAGGGCGGGCGCATCGCCATTCCCAACGATCCCTCGAACGGCGGCCGCGCGCTGGTGCTGCTGGCGCAGGCCGGCCTGTTCAGGCTGACACCCGGCGCCGATTTCCGCGCCACCGTGGCCGATATCGTGGAGAACCCGAAGCGCCTGCGCATCGTGGAACTGGAAGCGGCGCAGGTTCCCCGCGCGTTGGACGACGTGGATGCGGCGGCGATCAACACCGACTATGCCATCATCGCCGGGCTGAACCCGGTGCGGGATTCGCTGGCGCGGGAAAGCGGCGAAAGCCCCTATGCCAATCTCATCGTGGTGCGGCAGCCCGACCGGGATGCTCCCTGGGTGAAGCGCCTCGTCGACACCTACCATCGCGACGAGATCCGCGACTTCGTGCGTGACACCTTCCATGGCAACGTCGTGGCGGCCTTCTGAGGAGACACGGAACATGCAGCGTCGCCCCCTCCTGCTGGCCGCGGCCGGCGGTCTCTTCCTCCCCGCCGTCCTGCGCGCGCAAGGCGCGGCGCAGATCGGCACGGCGGCGCGGCCCTGCCGCGTCGGCGTCACCAGCGGCGTGCACGCCCAGGTTCTGGAACAGGTGCGCGACGTGCTGGCGCGCGACGATTTCGCCGTGAGGATCACCGAGTTCGGCGACTTCATCCAGCCGAACGTGGCCCTGGCGGGCGGCGACATCGACGCCAACACCTACCAGCACCAGCCCTTCCTCGACGCGCAGAAGGCGCAGCGCGGCTACGACTTCGTGCCCGTGGGCAAGACCGTGCTGACGGTGATGGCGGTGTTCAGCCGCAAGCTGAAGTCGCTCGCCGACCTGCCGCAGGGCGGACGCGTGGCCATCCCCAACGATCCGACCAATGGCGGCCGCGCACTGCTGCTGCTGGCCCAGGGCGGCGCCATCAAGCTGGCCCCCGGCGTGGATTTCCGCGCCACCGTGGCGGATGTGGTGGAGAACCCCAAGCGCCTGCGCTTCGTGGAGCTGGAGGCGGCGCAGATCGCCCGCTCGCTGGACGACGTGGATGCCGCCGCCATCACCGGAAACTACGCCGTCCCCGCCGGGCTGAACCCGCTGAAGGACGGTCTGGTGAAGGAGGGCGCCGAGAGCGTCTATACCTGCCTCGTGGTGGTGCGGCGCCAGGATGCCGATGCCGCCTGGGCGAAGAAACTGGCCTCCGGCTATGCCACGCCGGAAGTCAGGCGCTTCGTCGAGGAGAAGTTCGGCGGCGCGGTGATCGTCGGCGCCTGAGACCAGGGGGTGGCGTCCGGCTCCTGGCCGGCCGTCGCCTCTGTCCGCGAAGGCGCCCGGAGAGCGACATGGTGGTGTGGCAGTCGTGCCGCACCACCCGTTTCCAAGCGCATTCGCGATTCGGTCCAGGAACCGATCAAGAACATCGGGGCAGGAAACCGGCGGGAAACAGCCGAATGGCCCGATTCGGCACCTGTCTCCGAAGCGCCAGGGACGACTCGGAGACCCTTCTAGATCTTGTGGCTCCCGTTCCGGGAAGCCCGGACACGGTTCGTGGCCTGTTCACCCCTTCGGGCGTGGCTCAGAAATCGCTGACCCGGCCCTTGCGCTCCCAGTCGCCATAGCGGGTCGGCTCCGGGCCGGTCGGCCCGCCGATCTCGGGCGGCAGGGCGCGCTCCTCCTGCTTCCCGCCATGGGGCGGGGGGCCGTCCGGCGCCGCAACCGGCGCCGGCTCGGCCGGCTTCTGCGTGACATTCGGGGGGGAGGCGGATTTTTCGCTCATATCCCCCATATGAGGCGGGACGGGGCCGGGAGAAATACCCGATGAACGGAACACTGCGGACGACGATCCTCCTGGCGGGGCTGATGGCCCTCTTTGCCGGGGTGGGCTTCTTGCTGGGGGGCAGGCAGGGAATGGTGGTCGCCCTGGTCATGGCCGGCGGCATGAACCTCTGGGCCTGGTGGAACAGCGACAAGGCCGTGCTCCGCATGCACAACGCCCAGCCCATCGGGCCGGGCGACGCGCCCCGCCTGCACGCCATGGTGCAGGAACTGGCCGCCCGCGCCGGCCTGCCCATGCCCGCCCTCTACCTGATTCACGAGGCCCAGCCCAACGCCTTTGCCACCGGCCGCGACCCACGGAACGCCGCGGTCGCCGTTACCTCCGGCCTGCTGGAGATGATGCCGGAGGAAGAGGTGGCCGGGGTGGTGGCGCATGAGCTGGCGCATATCCGCAACCGCGACACGCTGATCATGACCGTCACCGCCTGCCTCGCCGGCGCTATCGGATTCCTGGCGCATTTCGGTGGGCTGCTCGGGGGCGGGCGGGACAACCGCAACCCGCTGGGCTTCATCGGCGTGCTGGTGATGATCGTGGTGGCCCCGCTGATGGCCATGCTGGTGCAGATGGCCATCAGCCGTGCCCGGGAATACGAGGCCGACCGCCTCGGCGCCCAGATCGCCGGCGGGCCGCAGGGCCTGGCCCAGGCCCTGCTGCGGCTGGAGGGGGCCCGCCATGCCATCCTCAACCGTTCCGCCGAGGCGCATCCCGAAAGTGCCCCCCTCTTCATCGTGAACCCGCTCTCCGGGCAGGGGATGGACAACCTCTTCTCCACCCATCCCAGCACCGAGAACCGGGTCCGTGCCCTGATGGGCCACGACACCACGGCCGCGCCCCCGATGGGCGGGCCCCAAGGGGGAGGCCAAGGGAGAGGCCAGGGGAGAGTCCGGGGCGGCACCGCGTCCCGCGGGCCCTGGAGCGGCGGCTCGGTACCGCCGACCGCCGGGCGCCGCCGGGGTCCCTGGGGATAGCGCAACGCCGGGACCGGAGATGCGGACCGGTCCCCTGATGGCGAAAGAGGCGGCCGTTTCCGCGACAGGGGGCCGCCAGCCGGACAGGCTTTCCCGCCCGGGCTGCCTCATTCCCGGGCAGGCCGCGAGGGCCAGCGCTGCCACCGCCTGCGAAACTGCCATGGCACGGTGATTGCTCCCGTTCACCGCGCTGACGGGGTTGCTGTTGCGCTGCGATCAGGCCGAGCATGCGGGGTGGGGAGGACGATCGCCACGCCGCCCGGCCCGCCGGTCCGCGCGCGATGGGGCCTGCCACGACAGCCCGAGACGGAGGCCTGCCGATGACGACCACCCGCCGCACCCTTCTGGCCCGCAGCCTTGCGGCGCCTGCCCTGGCCTCGCTGGCCGCGGGCGGCGCCCTGCCTTTCCTGGCGCGCCCCGGCCATGCCCAGGCGGCCAATGGCATCCTCCGCTTCGGCCTTTCCACCTTCCCGCCGAACCTGCAGCCCTGGGCCAGCGCCGGCGCCTCCGCCGGCACGGTGAAGATGCTGGTCCATCGCCGCCTGATCGCCTTCGACGAGAAGGGCGAGCTGAAAGGGGAACTGGCGGAATCCTGGGCGCATGAGGACGGCGCCTGGGTCTTCCGCCTGCGCCGGGACGCCATCTTCCAGAATGGCGAGCCGGTGACGTCCGAGGACGTGAAGTGGACGATCGAGCAGATCGCCGGCGAGAAATCCACCGCCTATATGCGCGCGCAGTTCCAGCAGGTGACGCGCATCGAGACGCCGGACGCGCAGACGCTGAAGCTCTACACCAAGGAGCCCGTCGCCACCGTTCCGAGCTGGTTCAGCAACTACAACATGGCGATCGTCTGGCGGAAATCCTCGGCCAACGAGCCGGTCGGCGCCGGTCCCTTTCGCATCTCCGGGCAGGAGCGTGGCACCTCCATCGACCTCGTCCCCTTCGACAAGTACCCGCGCCCCGGCTTTCCGAAGCTGAAAGGCGTGAAGTTCACCGTCTATGCGGACGAGAACCTGCGCGTCGCGGCGCTGCAGTCGGGCGACGTGGACCTGATCGAATACGTACCCTGGCAGTCGATGAGCGCCATCGAGGGCGATCCGCGCCTGAAGATGGAGACGCAGTACGGTCCCTTCATGGACATCCTGTTCAACGGCGCCAAGGGCCCCTTCGCCGATGCCCGGGTGCGCCGCGCCGTCGCCCATGCCGTGCGGCGGGAGGACATCGTGAAGGCCGCTTTCTTCGGCCGGGGCAAGGTGCTGGAGGGCGTGCCGATCGCCGAGGGCACTCCCTGGTACGACGAGACGCTCGCCCATGGCTGGAACTACGACCCGGCGCGCTCAAAGGCGCTGCTGGCGGAGGCGGGCGTGCCGGACGGCTTCCAGTCCACGCTGCTCTCCACCGCGCAGTACGGCATGCACAAGGACACGGCGGAGGTCGTGCAGCAGCACCTCGCCGCCGTCGGCATCCAGTGCGAGCTGCGCCTGCCCGACTGGTCCACCCGCGTCGCCCAGGGCATGCGCGGCCAGTACGAGATCGCCATCCACGGCGTGTCCAGCGACAACAACGACCCGGACGGGCTGTCGGTGGTGATGGACACCTCGCTCTCGCCTACCCATGGCCGCTCCTACATGCTCAAGGCGCCGCGCACGGTGGAGGCGCTGGCGCGCGGCCGCGCCGAGTTCGACCAGGCCAAGCGGGTCGAGATCTACAAGGACATGCAGCGCGCGGCGCTGGAGGAGGTGCCGCTGGTCGGCCTCGCCTGGCGCGCCCAGGGCTATGCGATGGACAAGAACGTCCAGGGCTTCACCAACCTGCCCGGCGCGCTCACCCTGCTCTCCGGCGCGACGCTGGAAGAGGTGAGCTTCGCCTGATGCTCTGGATCCTGCGCCGCGTCGGCATCTCGCTCGCCCTGGTCTGGGTGGTGGCCAGCATCGTCTTCATGGCCCTGCACCTCGTGCCGGGCGATCCGGCGGAGCTGCTGCTTTCCACCGGCGGCGTCTCGCCCGACCCGGCGGCGGTGGCGGAGCTGCGCGAGCGCCTGGGCCTCGACCTGCCGCTGATGACGCAGTACGGCAGCTTCCTCGCCGGGCTGCTGCGCGGCGACCTGGGCTCCTCCCTGGTCGATGACTATCCGGTGGCGCAGGAGATCGCGCTGCGCCTGCCGCGCACGCTGGAGCTGATCCTCGCCGGCACGCTGCTCGCCGTCGTCTTCGGCATGCCCGCCGGCACCTGGGCCGCGCTGCACCGGGGCGGGACCTTCGACCGCATCAGCTCCGGCATCGCCGCCTTCCTGCTGGCCCTGCCGGTCTTCGTGGTCGGCACGCTGCTGGTGCTGGTCTTCGCGCAGATGCTGCGGATCATGCCGGCGGGCGGCTACGTGCCCTTCGCGCAAAGCCCCGGCCAGCACCTGCTGCTGCTCACCCTGCCGGCCGTCGCCATCGGCAAGGGGTTGGCCGCGGTGGTCTTCCGCATGACCCGCGCCTCGGTGCTCGACGCGCTGAGCAAGGATTTCGTCCGCACCGCCCGCGCCAAGGGCCTCAGCCCGCGCCGCATCCTGGTGCACCACGTGGTACGCAACGCGCTGACGCCGGTGCTGACCGTGCTGGCGCTGCACATGGGCTCGCTGCTCGGCGGCACGGTGCTGGTGGAATACGTCTTCAACTGGCCCGGCCTTTCCACGCCGCTGCTGCGCGCGGTGGAGGCGCGGGACTATCCCATGGTGGTCGGCATCGTGCTGGTGATCTCGGCGCTGTTCCTGCTGATCAACCTGCTGACCGACCTGCTCTACGCCGCGCTCGATCCGCGCATCCGGACGGCCTGAATCCATGACCCCGACCATGAAGAAGCTCTGGATTCCCGGCGCGGCCGTCGCCGTCATCATCCTGCTGGCCCTTGCCGCGCCGCTGCTCGGTCTGCCCGATCCGGTCCGGCAGGACATCGCCCACCGCCTTTCCGGCCCCCTGGCCGGCAGCCCGCTGGGGCGCGACGAATTCGGCCGCGACGTGCTGTCCCGCCTGATCTGGGGCGCCCGTACCAGCCTGTCCGTCGCCTTCGCCTCTGCCATCGTCGCGGGCATCCTGGGCACGCTGCTCGGCCTGGTCGGCGGCTGGTTCCGCGGGTTGGGGGAAATGCTGGCGGTGCGCAGCATGGACATCATCCTCTGCTTCCCGCCCGTGCTGCTGGCGCTGCTGGTCGTCACGCTGATGGGGCCGGGGGCGGGGACACTGATCCTGGTCCTGTCCGTCCTCTACCTCCCCGGCTTCGCCCGCGTGACCTATGCCGAGGTCCTTTCGGCGCGGGAGCACGACTATGTGGAGGCCGTCCGCGCCCTCGGCGCCCCCACCGGCCGCATCCTGCTGCGCACCGTGCTGCCCAATGTCGCCGGGCCGATCCTGGTGCAGTTCTCGCTCGCCGTGGCCGCCGCCGTGGTGCTGGAAAGCGGCCTGTCCTTCCTGGGCCTGGGCGTGGTGCCGCCGGCGCCCTCCTGGGGCCTGATGATCCGCGGCGCCCGCGCCACGATGGAACAGGCGCCGCTGCTGCTGCTCTGGCCCTGTCTGGCGCTGACGCTGACCATCCTGGCGATGAACCTGCTCTGCGACGGGCTGCGCGACGCGGTGGACCCGCGCACCGGCGCCGGGCGGATGCGCCTGCGTGCGGTGGACCGCGTGCTGCCGGGCCTGCTGCCGCGCCGCGAGGAAGCGGCGGGCGCGGTGCTGGAGGTGCGGGACCTGACCGTGGAGATCGCCACCCCGCGCGGCACGATCCGCCCGGTGGAGGGCGTCTCCTTCTCGGTGAAGCCCGGCGAGACCCTGGCCGTGGTGGGCGAGAGCGGTTCCGGCAAGTCGGTCACCGTCACGGCGGTGATGGGCCTGCTGCCGCCCGTCGCACGCATCGCCCAGGGTGCCGCTTGGTTTGGCGAGCGCGACCTGCTGCGCCTGCCGGAGGAGGAGCTCCGCAGGCTGCGCGGCGGCCCGATGGCGATGATCTTCCAGGACCCGATGAGCAGTCTGAACCCCGTCCACCGCGTGGGCGACCAGGTGGCCGAGGCGATCCTGGCGCACCAGCCGAAGCTGGGCGGTGCCGAGGCGCAGCGGCGCGCCCTGGAACTCTTCCGCCGTGTCGGCATCGCCGATCCGGAACGGCGCATGCGCGTCTTCCCGCACGAGATGTCGGGCGGCATGCGCCAGCGCGTGATGATCGCCATGGCGCTGGCCAACCGCCCGCGCCTGTTGATCGCCGACGAGCCCACTACGGCGCTGGACGTCACGGTGCAGGCGCAGATCCTCGACCTGCTGGCCGATCTCCAGCGCGAGACGGGCATGGGCATGGTCTTCATCACCCACAGCCTGGGCGTGGTGGCGGAGATCGCCGACAGCGTGGCCGTCATGTATGCCGGGCAGGTGGTGGAGCGCGGCAGCGTCGAGGCGGTCTTCCGCGGCCCGCTGCACCCCTATACCCGCGCCCTGCTGGCGGCGGTGCCGGAGGGCGAGCACCAACCCGCCGGCATCCCCGGCGTGGTGCCGCCGCCGCATGCCTTTCCCGTGGGCTGCCGCTTCGCCCCCCGCTGCCCGCATGCCATCGCCGCCTGCGAGGCCGGCCCACCCCCGCTGGAGGAGGCCCGCCCCGGCCGCAGCACGCGCTGCATCCGCTGGGCCGAACTCGGCGCCCTGGAGGACCAGGCGGCATGACATCCTCGCCCCTTCCGCTGATCGAGGCCGACGCCCTCTCCAAGACCTTCCCCGCCAAGGGCGTCTTCCGCCGCGGCAAGCCGGTGCAGGCGGTGCGCCAGATCCATGCGCGGGTCGCGCGCGGCGAGGCGCTGGGCGTGGTGGGAGAGAGCGGCTCCGGCAAGAGCACGCTCGGCCGCATGATGCTGGGCCTGCTGCCCGCCACCTCCGGCAGCCTGCGCTTCGATGGCAAGGAGATGGAGGGCATCTCCCGCGCCGAGTGGCGGCGCCTGCGCCGGCGCATGCAGATCGTCTTCCAGGACCCCTTCTCCAGCCTCGATCCACGCCGCCGCATCGGCCCGCAGATCGCCGACGGCATGGACATCCACGGCCTCGCCTCAGGGGCGGAGCAGGCGCAGCGCGTGGGCGAACTGCTGGCCCGCGTCGGCCTCGACCCCGCCCATGCGCAGCGCTTCCCGCACGAGTTCTCCGGTGGCCAGCGCCAGCGCATCGGCATCGCCCGCGCCCTGGCGACGAAGCCGGACTTCCTGGTGGCGGACGAGCCGGTGAGCGCGCTGGACGTCTCGATCCAGGCGCAGGTGGTGCAGCTTCTCTCCGACCTGCGGCGCGACCTCGGCCTGGCGATGCTCTTCATCAGCCACGACCTGCCCGTGGTGCGGCATCTCTGCGACCGGGTGATGGTGATGTATCTCGGCCGCGTCATGGAGGAAGGGCCGGCCGAGACCGTCTTCAGCCGCCCGGCGCATCCCTATACCCGCGCCCTGCTCTCGGCCACGCCGCGCCTCGACCCGAAGCACCGGGTCAAGCGCATCCTGCTGGCCGGCGACCCGCCCAGCCCGTCCAACCCCCCTTCCGGCTGCGTCTTCCGCACCCGCTGCGCCCATGCGGTCGCGGCCTGCGCGGGCGACGTGCCGGCGCTGCGGCCCTTCGGCAATCCGGGACAGGCCGTTGCCTGCATCCGGGCCGAGGCGCTCGCCTGACGGCGCCCCCGGCACGCGCCGGGGGCCGTCCCTACCCAGAACTGTCCAGGAGTGCGTGAGAGTGGCCACCAAGACGACGCCCAAGGTGCATATGGGCACGCTGACCGGCGGCGAGGGGCGCGAAGCCTACGCGAAGAACCCGGTCATCCTGCTGCCCATGGGCAGCCATGAGGACCAGGGGCCGCACGCCCCGATGGGCGACTACCTGCTGGCCGAGAAGATCGCGGAACTCGCCGCGCTTCGCGCCACCGAGCTCGGCACGCCCACCTATGTCGCCCCGGTCCTGCCCTTCGGCGGCTCCGACTGGTTCGCGCCGATGATCGGCGGCATCGCCATCACCCAGGCGACGCTGACCAGCGTCATCACCGACATGGTGGAGAGCCTGCACCGCAACGGGCTGACGCGCATCGTCGTCGTCAACGGCCATGGCGGCAATGTCGGCCCGATCGCCGAGGTGGCGCGCCGCCTCTACGAGAAGGACAGGACCATCCTGCCGAGCCTCTACCTCTGGCGCATCGGCTACGGGCTGCTGCCCGGCATCATCGGAGCGGAGAAGGCCAGGGCGGTGTCCGGCCATGGCGCTGACCCGCTGACCAGCATCGGCCTGCACCTCTTCCCGGAGCTGATCCGTAAGGACATGGTCCCCGCCGCCGCGCCGCTGAAGAGCGATAGCGTCCTGGGCCTGCCCTTCACCGGCCTGGGCACGGCCAGCTTCGACGGCGCCGAGATCGGCATGCCCAACTCCTACGACGAGGTCTACCACGACGGCGTCGCCAAGGGCGATCCGAACCTCTCCTCCGCCGAGACCGGCGCCGCCCTGTCCGAGACGCTCACCGACATCGTCGCCCGCTTCGCCGTCCATTTCGCGTCGCGTGTCCCGGCCTGATCCGGCCGGGGCCAGGGAGGGCTCTGCCCTCCCTGGAACCCACCCGCCCAGGGACGTTGGTCCCTGGGAACCCTGTGAGCGCTCCGCGAGGAGGGGGCTTCGACCGCCGTTGCACCAGAAGCGACCGGTTTCCCAATCCCCCTCCTCGCGGAGCGCTCATGGCGGGGTCTCGGGGGCACACTGTGCCCCTGAGCGGAGGGTCCGGGAGGCAGAGCCTCCCGGTTCCCAGGCCCAATCCTAAGGCAGAGGAACGATGGCGGGATACGAGCTGGTGGTCCGGGGCGGCATGGTCGCGGCCGGGGGTGGCGTGCGGCGCTGCGACGTGGGCGTGCGGGGCGGGCGGATCGCGGCGGTCGGCGAGGAGCTGCCCGTGGAAGGCGCGCGGATCGTCGAAGCGGACGGGCTGCTGGTGCTGCCGGGCGGGGTGGACACGCACTGCCATATCGAAGAGCCGCAATCCGACGGCAGCATCCACGAGGAGAGTTTCACCACCGCCAGCCACTCGGCCTTCGCCGGCGGCACGACGACGCTGGTCTGCTTCACGCCGCAGTTCAAGGGCGGCGGCATCCTGGAGCAGCACCGCGCGAACCGGGAGCGCGCGGCGCGTGGCATGATCGACCACGGCTTCCACCAGGTGATCACCGACCCGACCCCGGCGGTGATGGACACCGAGTTGCCGCAGGTGGTGGCCGACGGGGTGGCCAGCCTGAAGGCCTTCCTCACCTACGACCCGTTGCACCTGACGGATGCGGAGTTCCTGCGGGTCCTGCTCGCCGCGCGGCGGCACGGGCTGATGGTGCATGTGCATTGCGAGAACCACGACGCCATCCACTGGCGGCAGCAGGCGCTGCTGGCAGCGGGGATGACGGCGCCGAAATACCATGCCTGGGCCCGGCCGCCGGTGGTGGAGCGCGAGGCCACGCACCGTGCCATCGCGCTGGCGGAGCTGGTGGACCAGCCGGTCCAGGTCTTCCACGTCTCCTGCGCCGAGGTGGCGGAGGAGATCGCCCACGCCCAGGCGCGGGGCCTCAAGGTCTGGGGCGAGACCTGCCCGCAATACCTGGTCCTGACCGCGGAGGACATGGACCGCCCGGGCTTCGAGGGGGCCAAGTTCATCTGCAGCCCGGCCCCCCGCCAGGCCGGGGAGCATGCGGGCACCTGGGAGATGCTGCGCCGGGGCACCCTCTCTGTGGTGTCGTCGGACCATTGCGGCTTCTCCTTCGGGGGGGACCGGGGCAAGGCGCGGAACGGGCGCGACGCCTCCTTCGACGCCATCCCCAACGGCATCCCGGGCCTCGCCGCCCGCCTGCCGATCCTGTTCTCCGAAGGTGTCTCGAAGGGGCGCATCGACCTCGCCCGCTTCGTCGCCCTCACCGCCACCGAGCCCGCCCGGATCGCCGGCCTGTCCCACCGCAAGGGCGCCATCGCCCCCGGGCTGGATGCCGACCTCGTGCTCTGGGACCCGGCGAAGGAGGTCACCCTCACCAACGCCCTGATGCAGCATGCCATCGACTACACCCCCTATGAGGGGCTGGCGGTGAAGGGCTGGCCGGTCATGACCATCGCCCGGGGGGAGGTGGCGATGGAACAGGGCAGGATGCTGGCCCCGCCCGGCTCCGGCCGCTGGCTGCCCCGCGACGCGAGCGAGACCGCCCGCCCCCTGGGCCGCCTGCCGGATGGCTTCGAGGCCGCACCTCCGCTGCCCTGAGGCCGCTACCCTGGAGCCTCCGGCGGCAGGGCAGGGTGGCCAGCCGCGCGCCCTGACAGAAATTTGCCCTTTCCTTCCCCGGGCGCGGCCATGGTAGGGCTCTGGTTCCAGAGCAAGGCCCACTTGCCCTAGGGAGGGAAGCATGTCCGGTTCTCCGGCACGCGCACATGCCGATCAGGTCCGCGCCGTCCTGCAGGATGGCGCGGCGGCGGCGCGCTCCGTGGTGGCGGCCTCCTGGCGCCGCTCGATGACCCAGTACGGGCTGGACCCGGAAAACCACCGCGCCCCCTGGCGGGTGACGGAATCCGAGCTGCGCGAGGCACGCGAGCGCATGGAGCCCTTGATCCAGCTCGCCCAGCCGAGCATGGACCGGCTGTTCCAGGCCGTGGGCGGCATCGGCTGCTGCGTGCTGCTGACCGATCGCCACGGCGTGCCGGTGGAGCGCCGTGGCGCCTCGGCGGACGACACGCAATTCCGCGACTGGGGCCTCTGGACGGGCACGGTCTGGAGCGAGGCGCAGGAGGGGACCAACGGCATCGGCACCTGCATCGCCGAGCAGCGCGCGCTCACCATCCATCGCGACCAGCACTTCCACACCCGCAATGCCGGGCTGAGCTGCAGCACCGTACCGATCTTCGACGAGGAAGGCCGCCTCGCCGCCGCGCTCGACGTTTCCTCCTGCCGCGCCGATCTCACGGAGGGCTTCACCGGCCTGATCGCCACCGCCACCGGCGAGGCCGCGCGCCGCATCGAGGAGCGCAACTTCCGCCGAGCCTTCCCACGCGCGCGCATCGTCCTGGCCGATGACCGGGCGCCCGGCGCGCTGCTCGCCATTGATGCGGACGACTTGGTGATCGGTGCGACGCGCGCCGCCCGCCTGGCGCTGAACATCACCCCCGAGAAGCTGCGCCAGGCCCTGCCGGCGGCCGACCTGCTGGGTTCCGGCGGCCCGGCCACGGATCTCCTCCAGGCCGAGCGCAGCGCGGTGCAGCATGCCCTGGCGCGTGCCGGCGGCAATGTGTCCGCCGCCGCCGAAGCGCTCGGCATCAGCCGCGCCACGCTGCACCGCAAACTGCGCCGCCTCGGCCTGCGCGGCGCGAACTGAACGGACCCCTGTCGCAGTTCTGCGACAGGACGCGGCTTCCACGCTTTCCGGGCAGGTGACAGGACGGGGGCGAAGGTTCCAGCTTACCCTCGACGCGATCGACAACGACGACGGATCGCGACGGAGGGAACCATGACCAAGCTCGACGCCCTGCGCGTGACGGATTCCCCGTTCAAGCGCCGCTACGGCAACTTCATCGGCGGCCAGTGGGTCGAACCCGCCAGCGGCCGCACCTTCGCCAACACCTCGCCCGTCAACGGCCGCATCCTCTGCGAGGTCGCGCGTTCCGACGCCACCGACATCGACCGCGCTCTGGATGCCGCGCATGCCGCCAAGGACGCCTGGGGCCGCACCAGCGTCGCCGAGCGCGCGAAGCTGCTGAACGCGATCGCGCAGCGTATGGAGGACAACCTCGACCTCCTCGCCCGCGCCGAGACGCTCGACAACGGCAAGCCGATCCGCGAGACCACCGCCGCCGACCTGCCGCTCGCCATCGACCATTTCCGCTACTTCGCCGGCTGCATCCGTGCGCAGGAAGGCACGCTGAGCGAGATCGACCACGACACCGTGGCCTATCACTTCCACGAGCCGCTGGGCGTCGTCGGCCAGATCATCCCGTGGAACTTCCCGATCCTGATGGCGTGCTGGAAGCTCGCCCCCGCGCTCGCCGCCGGCAACTGCGTGGTGCTGAAGCCCGCCGAGCAGACGCCGGCCTCGATCCTCGTGCTGGCCGACCTGATCGCCGACATCCTGCCGCCCGGCGTGCTCAACATCGTCAACGGCTTCGGGCTGGAGGCCGGCAAGCCGCTGGCGCTCAGCCCGCGCATCGCCAAGATCGCCTTCACCGGCGAAACGACGACGGGCCGGCTGATCATGCAGTATGCCAGCCAGAACCTGATCCCCGTCACGCTGGAGCTCGGCGGCAAGTCGCCCAACATCTTCTTCCAGGATGTCGGCGCCGAGGATGACGACTTCCTCGACAAGGCGATCGAGGGCTTCGTGATGTTCGCGCTGAACCAGGGCGAGGTCTGCACCTGCCCGTCCCGCGCGCTGATCCATGAGAGCCTCTACGACCGCTTCATGGAGAAGGCGCTGAAGCGCGTCGGGGACATCAAGCAGGGCGATCCGCTCGATCCCTCCACCATGATCGGCGCCCAGGCCTCCAGCGAGCAACTGGAGAAGATCCTGAGCTACATCGACATCGGAAAGCAGGAAGGCGCCGAGGTGCTGATCGGCGGCGAGCGCAACATCCTGTCCGGCGACCTCGCGGAAGGCTTCTACATGAAGCCCACCGTCTTCCGCGGCCACAACGGCATGCGCGTCTTCCAGGAGGAGATCTTCGGCCCCGTCGTGTCCGTCACCACCTTCAAGGATGACGAGGAGGCTCTCTCCATCGCCAACGACACGCTCTACGGCCTGGGCGCCGGCGTCTGGACGCGGGACGTGAACCGCGCCTACCGCTTCGGCCGCGCCATCCAGGCCGGGCGGGTCTGGACCAACTGCTACCACGCCTATCCGGCCCATGCGGCCTTCGGCGGGTACAAGCAATCGGGCATCGGGCGCGAGACGCACAGCATGATGCTCGACCACTACCAGCAGACCAAGAACATGCTGGTCAGCTACAGCCCGAAGAAGCTCGGCTTCTTCTGAAGGGCTGTGGGGGGCGGCGCGGGATGTCCACCCCGCGCCGCCCGGGAGCCACAAAACCCCGAAAACCCTGAGATTCGGAGAACGTCCATGGCCAGGACCATGAAGGCGGCGGTCGTCCGCGAATTCGGCAAGCCACTCACCATCGACGAGGTGCCCATCCCCGAGGCCGGGCCGGGGCAGATACAGGTCGCCATCCGCGCTTCCGGCGTCTGCCACACCGACCTGCACGCGGCGGAAGGCGACTGGCCGGTGAAGCCCAACCCGCCCTTCATCCCGGGGCACGAGGGCGTGGGCTATGTCTCCGCCGTCGGCGCGGGCGTGAAGAACGTCAAGGAAGGCGATCGCGTCGGCGTGCCCTGGCTCTACACCTCCTGCGGCCATTGCAGGCACTGCCTGGGCGGCTGGGAGACGCTGTGCGAGGCGCAGCTCAACACGGGCTATTCGGTCAATGGCGGCTTCGCGGAATACGTCGTGGCCGACCCGAACTATGTCGGCCACCTGCCGAAGAACGTGTCCTTCACCGAGATCGCGCCCGTGCTCTGCGCCGGCGTCACGGTCTACAAGGGCCTGAAGATGACCGAAGCCAGGCCGGGCGACTGGGTGGTGATCTCCGGCATCGGCGGCCTCGGCCATATGGCGGTGCAATATGCCAAGGCGATGGGCATGCATGTCGCGGCGGTGGATATCGACGACGCCAAGCTCGACCTGGCCCGTCGCCTTGGCGCCAGCCTGACGGTGAATGCGAAGCACGAGGACCCGGCCACGGCGGTGAAGAAGCACACCGGCGGCGGCGCTCAGGGCGTGCTGGTCACCGCCGTCTCGCCCAAGGCCTTCGAGCAGGCCCTCGGCGTGGTCGGGCGCGGCGGCACGGTGGCGCTGAACGGCCTGCCGCCCGGCGACTTCCCGCTGCCCATCTTCGACATGGTGCTGAACGGCATCACCGTGCGCGGCTCCATCGTCGGCACGCGGCTCGATCTGCAGGAATCCCTCGACTTCGCCGGCGAGGGTCTGGTCAAGGCGACGGTCAGCACCGAGCCGCTGGAGAAGGTCAACGAGATCTTCGACCGGATGCACAAGGGCCAGATCGAGGGGCGCGTCGTGCTCGATCTCGCGTCATGATGGGCGGGGAGGGGGCTGTCGCTTCCTCCCCACAACCCCGGAGGACCCTGGCATGGCCGAGACAGACACGAGGCCGGACCGCGTGCGCGCCACGCCCGCCGCGCTGGAGCTCCTGGCCGAGATCCAGGCGGATCACGGCCCGGTGCTGTTCCACCAGTCCGGCGGCTGCTGCGACGGCTCCTCGCCCATGTGCTATCCGCAGGGCGACTTCGTGATCGGCGAGCGCGACGTGCTGCTGGGCGAGATCGGCGGCACGCCCTTCTACATCGGCGCGGCGCAGTACGAGGCCTGGAAGCACACCGACCTGTTGATCGACGTGGTGCCCGGCCGCGGCGGCATGTTCTCGCTCGACAACGGGCGGGAGAAGCGCTTCCTCGTCCGCTCGTCCTGCAGCGTCCCGCCACGGAGGGGGTAATCCTGGCTGTTCGCCGGCGTCGCCCTTCCGGCCCGGGGGAAAGGCCCTGCCTTTCCCCCGATACCCCCTATCCGCCAGGACCCTGAGGGTCCTGGACCTCCCATTCCCTGCTCCCTGCCGCGGGCCGGATCGCGCCGGAGAGCATGGCTCTCCGGCGGTGGCCGCTGCCACGCGCGTGGACAGGGTGTCTTGTCTCTTCTCCGGTGCTTCCGGATCCGTCCGCGCCATGGGATCGGCGCTTTGGGCTGACGGTTGCCGAGGGTGCCAGCTCATCGGGTCCAGGGCGCGCAGCGTCCTGGCGGAGAGGGGGCCGGGGCGAGAGGCAGGGCCTCTCCCCCGGGGCGGGACGCAAGGCGCCACGCCAGAACACCACGGATCAGAACTGGAAGTAGACGAACTCCCGGACATTCGCCATCAGCATCATGGCGAGCAGCAGGGCCACCGCCGCCAGCCCGCCGCTGACCGGCCCCGGCCGGAAGCGCGGCAGGCGCGCCGGGCGGCGGGCCTCCCGGCCATCCGGCGTGCCGTCCACGATCTCCTGGGAATTCGGCGCTGCCAGCACCAGCACGCTGCCGGCCACGAGCACCATCAGGCCCCAGCCGGTGGAGATCAGGGCGCCGATCCCGCCCAGATGGTCGCGCAGCGCGGCGATTCCGCCATCCCGCAGCACCTCCAGCGCCGCCAGGGTTTCCGGCCGGACGAGACCACGCGCGCCTGCCATGCCGGACAGCACCCAACCGGCCTCGGCCAGCCCGGGCGCGGCGAAGAAGACCCAGGCGAACATCACCGCCAGCAGCGTCAGCGCCCGCGCCGCCAGTAGGGGCAGGCGCCGCCCCGTGCCGCTCCAGAGGTGGTTGACGACGAGGTAGCCGCCATGCAGCGCGCCCCAGACGAGGAAGGTCCAGCCGGCGCCGTGCCACAGCCCGCCCAGCAGCATGGTCAGCACGAGGTTCAGGTGCCGTCGCGCCGGCCCCTGCCGGTTGCCGCCCAGCGGGATGTAGACGTAGTCGCGCAGGAAGCGCGACAGCGTCATGTGCCAGCGGCGCCAGAAATCGCTGATGGAGAGCGCCTTGTAGGGCGAGTTGAAGTTGTACGGGAAGCGGATGCCGAAGATCCGCGCCAGCCCGATGGCCATGTCGGAATAGGCCGAGAAATCGAAGTACAGGCCGAGCGAGAAGGCCAGCACCGCCATCCAGGCTTCCGCCATCGCCGGCTGCGCCGCCCCGGCGAAGACCGGCGTCGCCAGCGCGCTCACCGGATCGGCCAGCAGCATCTTCTTCACCAGCCCGGTGACGAAGAGCGCGAGACCCGCCGCCGCGTCCTCGCTGCGGAAGCGGAAGGTCCGGGGCGCGCGGAACTGCGGGATCAACTCGTGATGATGGACGATCGGCCCCGCGATGAGATGCGGGAAGAAGGTGACGAAGAGCGCGTAGTCGAGCAGGCCATAGGCTTCGCCGCGGCCGCACCCGCAATCCACCAGATAGGCGATCTGCACGAAGGTGTAGAAGGAGATGGCGAGCGGCAGCACCACCGCGTCCAAGGCGAGGTCCAGCCCCGTCAGCGCGCCCAGGTTCTGCGCCAGGAAGCCGGCATACTTGTACCAGCCGAGCAGCAGCAGGTTGCCGCCGACGCCGAGCGCCACGAGCCATCGTGCCAGCCTGGGCCGGCCCTGCCGCACCCGCAGAATGGTCCGGCCGAGCATATGGTTGACCAGGATCGAGAGCAGCAGCAGCCCGAGGAACTCCACGCTCCACCAGCCATAGAAGACCAGCGAGGCCAGCAGCATCCAGAGCCGCGCGCCCTGCATCCCGGCGAAGCGTGCGCAGAGGAAGAAGCCCGCCGCCGTGGCCGGCAGGAAGCCCAGGATGAAGACATGCGAGTTGAACAGCATGGCCGGCTACTCCGCCGATCCGCCGACCAGGCCGCGTTCCGCCATGCGGCGCGCCAGGTGATCGGTGAAGTCGCGGTGGTTCGGGTAGAGCAGGTGCGCCGCATCGGCGAAGCGCGCATCGGGCCAGGGCAGGGCGCGACCGTCGATCACGCGCCGGGCATCGCCGCCCAGCGCTTCGGTCACCGCCTGCGTCCAGTCCCGCACCAGCCGGCCCTGCGGATCGTAGAGCCGGCTCCATTCCGGCTTGGCCGGCAGCGTCGCCACCACCAGCGTCACGCCTCTGTCCGCCAGCATCGCATCGAAGCTCCGCAGCGCGGCGAAGCAGTCGGGATCGAGCACCGGCGCCGGCTGGTAGGAAGCAGGCCGCACCAGGATGCTGGAGCCCAGCGGGTCGGTCATCGCGTCCTCGGGGGACAGCGAGGTGCCGCGCCAGCGGGTAAGCGCCTCCCGCGCCAGGTAGAGCGGGCGGAAGCCGGTGAGATAGGGCAGCCAACTCGGCACCTGCCCGGCGAGGTAGGCGCGGGCGAGATCCTCGTCCACGAAGGCGGAGTCCTGCGGGCCGCAGCTCTCGAAGTCGCGTGGCGCCATCACCGTGAGCACGGTGCGCAGACGCGGCGTGCGCTCCAGCAGCAGCCCGGTGAGGAAGGCTGTCTGGTCCACGTGCAGGAAGCAGGGCGCGGCATTGTAGGCCCGCACCCCCGGCAGCCGCCGCTCTAGCAGCCCCATGTCGAGATTGCGCCAAGTGACGGAGGAGCCGACCGCGATCAGCGTACGGTCCCCCAGCGGCGCATCCCTCAGCAGGGCGAGCTTGCCGTCGATGCAGTCGGTGGCCGCCAGCGGCGGGGGTGGCAGCAGCGCCCGGCGGGCCAGCGCCATGTGCAACCCGGCCAGGGCACCGATCCCGCCCAGGAAGAGGCCCAGGAAGACCAGCAGGAAGCGGCGCGCCGGGCGGTGGGCCTCACGCTCCATCTGGGGCGGATGTGCGGCCTCCCGATCGGGGCGGCCAAGGGAAGGGGACGACGGGGCGTAGCTGGTGTCGGCCATGGAAGGCCTCCAGTCGAGCGCCATGCCAGGCCGGAAGAGCCGAAGCAGACGGAATCGATGACGGTATGGTGCTTGTTCCCAAGCCCAGGACGGTGACGGCTCCCGCAATGCCCGCTCGCGGTCCCGCATCCAGGCCGTGCCATCCCCTCCCGGGGTGGCGAAACGGCATGGGCGGCAACCGGTCGGTCGCGCGGGGAGGCGGCAGCGGTCTAGGGCGGGCTGGTCATCGAGTCGTCTTCAATTCCAGGAAACGGTTCAGAATTGAGATTAGTCTGACCGGATGAGGAAGTGCCGCCCAGCCCCCTTCCCATCACATCATCATTTTGTGATCGAGGGCCCGAAGGAGCGCATCCTCATTCCTCTGGCCCGGCCGCCTCGCCACCCCTCGCCGCGCCGACCTCCCGCGCCACCGCCAGCAGCAGCCGGCGCAGCCAGGCATGTCCGCCATCCGCCTCGAAGCGCCGGTGGAAGATCATCGACAGCCGTGTGTGCTGGATCTCCACCGGCACCGGCCGCAGCACCAGCCCATGCGCCTCCGCCATGCGATGCGCGAGGCGGGCGGACAGCGTCATCACCATCCCGGTGCGCTTCAGGATCTCCGGCACCGCCGCCAGATGCGCCACCACCGCCCCCAGGCGGCGGGGATGCCCCGCCTTGCGTAGCGGCTCGTCCAGCGCCCCGTCGCGCGATCCGTTGGGCGAGTGCAGCAGGTGCGGGAAGGCGGTGAAGCGCTCCACCGTCAGTTCCCCCTCGCAGAGCGGGTGGTCCGGCCGCAGCAGCACGCAGAACTCCTCCGGCAGCAGCCGCAACCGCGTATAGAGGCTCGGCGGTTCCGGCAGCACGCCGATGGCCAGGTGCACCGCGCCGGCTTCCAGCAGCGCCTCGGCATTGGTGCGGTCGCCATGGCGGATCGCGAGCAGGCAGCCCGGTGCCTCCCGCGCCATCCGTTCCAGCAGCGGCGGCGCCAGGATCGCCTCGGCATACTCGCTCATCGCCACGGGAAAGACCCGCTCGGAGGTGGCGGGCTCGAAGGGCGCCTGCGCCGCCAGGGTCTCGCGCAGCTTCTCCAGCGTCTCGGCCACCGGCCCGGCGAGCGACATGGCCAGCGCCGTCGGCTCCACCCCGCCCGGGGCGCGCAGGAAGAGCTCGTCGCCCAGCATCGTCCGCAGCCGCGCCAGGGCGTTGGAAACGGCGGGCTGCGACAGGTTCAGCCGCGCCGCCGCCCGGGTGACGTGCCGCTCCCGCGCCACGGCGTCGAAGACGCGCAGCAGGTTGAGGTCGAGATTGCAGGGATCCGCTGTCATGGCTCCGGGGAGGTTGGGCGCTCGGCGCCGCCAGGGGAAGGGGCCCCGCCGCCGGGCAGGCCCCCGGAGGCAGGCGGTGCCCCGGGCGTCTGGCACCGGGCGGAGTCGTCCCCGGGGGAGCGCCCGCCCTCAGCTCCGCCGCAGGGCGCTGCCGTAGAACACCAGGATGCTGCGGTTGAGCAGGAGGATCTGCGCGCGCGACAGGGGAAGGGAGCCGCAGCGCGGGTCGAAGAGAGCGTGGCGCAGGTCCTCGTAGAGGGGGCGAAGCTCCTGGCGCATGGGCGGGCGGCGATAGGCGGGGCGGACGGCCAGCACGCGGCCCGAGGCATCCACCTGGATCTCGAATTCCAGCACGGCATCCGGCGGCACGGGCACGTCGCCGCGGCAGGGGGCGATGTGACGGATCAGCGTTCCGACGAGCTGCGCCGAGGAATCGTGCGGGGCGTCCTGCGCCCGGGCGGCGGGTGGGAGGAAAGGAAGCAGCGCCAGCAGGGCAAGGGCGCGGCGGCGCATGGCCGGTGCTATTCCGAGTTCCAGCCCGCCTTGCGCTCGTAATGCTTGAAGTACTTCTCGGTGACCTGGTCGGTCTTCACCACGACGCAGACATCGGTGGTGTTGAACTGGTGATCCACCACGGCGCCGTCGCCGACGAAGCCGCCGAGACGCAGATAGCCCTTCACCAGCGGCGGCAGGTCCGCCAGCGCGTGGCGGCCGACCTGCGACGGATCGAGCCGCACCATGCTCTCGTAGCGGTCGGGCAGGGCGCGGGGCCGCAGGTGCGGCGGCGCCATATGGTTGAGGGCGAGATAGGTCAGCGGCTCCGCCAGCGCGTCCAGGTCCGTGCCGGGCAGGGAGGCGCAGCCGAACATCACCTCGACCCGGTGCTTGTGCACATAGGCGGCGATGCCGCGCCAGAGGAGCTGCAGGCTGCCGCGCGTGCGGTGGTTCTCCCCGACGCAGGAACGGCCCAGTTCGAGGATCTGCCCCGGCAGGTCGAGCAGCGGGGTGAGGTCGTACTCGTCGGCGGAGTAGAAGCGGCCGATCAGCGACGCGGCCTCGCGCCGGATGAGGCGGTAGGTGCCGACCACCGATTCCGGGCCTTCGCCGAGGCTGTGGTCCACCACCAGCAGGTGGTCCGCCACCGCGTCATAGGCATCGACATCGCGGCCGGGGCGCATGTCCGGCGTGGGACGCGCGCCCATCTCCTCGTAGAAGACCTTCCAGCGCAGGGCCTGGGCGGCCTCGATCTCCCAGTCCCGTGCCGCGATCCGCACACCGAGCTCGCCGGCGCGCAGCTCTCCGAAGCCGGCATCGGTCATGGGAGGGGGGCCATGGAATTTGTCACGGATCACCCCCTGGACCACGCTCATCCTTCGCCGTCCGTATCCCGTTGCCGCGCCAGGGCCTCGCCCTTGGGCTTGCGGCCGAAGAGTTCCAGCCGCTGGCCGATCAGGGAGAAGCCGAGCCGCGCGGCGATCTCCTGCACCAGGCGCTCATGCGCGGCGTCCTCGAACTCGATCACCTTGCCCGAGTCGACATCGATCAGGTGGTAATGATGGCCATGGTCCGTCGGCTCATAGCGGGCGCGGCCGCCGCCGAAGTCATGGCGCTCCAGGATGCCCTTTTCCTCCAGCAGCCGGACGGTGCGGTAGACGGTGGCGATGGAGACCTTGGAGTCGATGGCGAGCGCCCTGCGGTACACCTCCTCGACATCCGGGTGGTCCTGGGCCTCGCTCAGCACGCGCGCGATCAGCCGGCGCTGGCCGGTCATCTTGAGCCCGCGCTCGACGCAGAGGCGCTCGATGCGGGAGGGGTCTGGGCGTGCTGCGTCCATGCGTCCGTTCTAGTCTTGTCCCCGGCGGAGCGGGAAGGGCCGTCCAGGCGGCACATTACCCACCCCTGGCCCTCCACGGCAAACATGACGGGTCGGCGACACCCGTCATGCTGTGGCGTCTCAGCCGCCCGCGCGGCGGCTCCGGCCCCGCGGGCGCGTTCCCAGGCCGATGCTCTTGGCCAGGGAGGAGCGGTGCTGGGCATAGTTCGCGGCGACCATCGGATAGTCCGGCGGCAGGCCCCAGCGCTCGCGGTACTGCTCGGGCGTCAGGTTGTAGTGCGTCATCAGGTGCCGCTTGAGCATCTTGAGCTTCTTGCCGTCCTCGAGACAGACGAGATAGTCGGGCGTGATGCTCTTCTTCACCGGCACGGCAGGTTCCGGGCGGGTCACCGGCGCCGGCTCGGCCGGCTTGCCAAGACCGAGGAGCGCGCGGTGGACTTCCGTGATCAGCCCGGGCAAGTCATTGTGCTGGACACTGTTGTTGGAGACGTGTGCTGCGACGATCTGAGCCGTCAGAGCCAGTACGTCGCCACGTGTCTCTTCCTGGGCCGGCGCATCGGCCATGTTGACTCTCCTTGAGATCATAGTCCCGGATCACCCGCACAATATCTCTGGAATTTGGCGGGAACCTGCACGAACCTAAATAGACGTGGCCGGGCAGAAAAACAACAGGAGGTTTCATGATCAGTTCAGGTGAAGAAGAGTTGCTCGACTATGATTCGCGTATCGACATCACACGCGACACTTGCCCCATGACCTTCGTCCGGACACGCCTCGCCCTGGATCGCATGGCGCCGGGACAGGTTCTTCTGGTGGAGATGCGCGGCGCCGAACCGGTGCGGAACGTGCCCCGCACGGCGGTGGAGCAGGGCCATGAGGTCCTGTCGCAGGACGAGGCGGGGGACGGGCTGGTACGGCTCTGGCTTCGCCGCGGGGGCTGACGGAGCAGTTCCGGCTTCGTGCGGCGCTGGCCACGCATCACATCTGGCGTCGCGCTGCCCCCCGGGGGGACAAGGCTCCGCCTTTTCCCCCCGGACCCCCCTTATCCGCCAGGATCCTGCGGACCCTGGACCCCATTCGTTGGCGCCTGCTGACGCCGGATCGCGCCGGAGAGCCAGGCTCTCCGGCGACTGCCGGTGCCGCCAGCAAGGAAATGGTGATTTCTTCTTCGGGAGCCCCGCTGACGGTTGCCACAGGCACCAACGAAAGCCCCGGGACCCGGGGACCGGCTTTTCGGTCCCCCACCATGGTCATGGGCGGTGTGGGGGTCTCGGGGGCGAGGCGGAGCCTCGCCCTCGGGGGTTGAACACCAAGTGCGCGGGCAGGAACGGTGGCGAAAAGCCGCCATGCCGGATCAGGCCGGGACGCGAGCCTCGTGGACGGCTTCGGCCAGGGCGCGCACATGGTCGTGCACCCTGCGCACCGTCTCCGGCCCGGCGCGGCCCTCCGAATCGAGCGTGGAGGCCAGGGTTTCGACCAGCGCCGTGCCCACCACCGCCGCATCGGCCACGCGCGCCGCCTCGGCCGCCTGTTCCGGCGTGCGGATGCCGAAGCCGATGCCGATCGGCAGCGCCGTCGCGGCGCGGATACGGCCGACATTGCGGCGCAGCTCCTCCGCCGCGGCGGAGCGTGTGCCGGTGATGCCGGTGATGGAGACATGGTAGACGAAGCCGCCCGCGCCATCGAGGGCATAGGGCAGGCGGGCGTCGTCCGTGGTGGGGGCGATCAGCCGGATCAGGTCCAGCCCCTGCGCCGTGGCGAAGGGCGCCAGCTCGTCCGCTTCCTCGGGCGGCATGTCCACCACGATCAGCCCGTCCACCCCGGCTGCCGCGGCATCGGCGCAGAAGCGCTCGGCGCCATAGGCCAGGATCGGGTTCAGGTAGCCCATCAGCACCACGGGCACCGCGTCCTCGGCGGCGCGGAAGCCGCGCACCATCTCCAGGACCCCCGCCAGGGTGGCGCCGGCCTTCAGCGCGCGCAGCCCGGCGCGCTGGATCGCGGGGCCGTCGGCCGCCGGGTCGGTGAAGGGCACGCCGAGCTCGATCAGATCCGCGCCCGCCGCCGGCAGGCCGGCCAGCAGGGCGCGGGAGGTGTCCAGGTCGGGGTCGTAGGCCTGCAGGTAGGGGATCATCGCCGCTTTGCCCTGCGCCTTCAGCGCGGCAAAGCGGGCGGCGATGCGGCCCGCGCGGTGATGATCCTGGCGCTGGTGGTCCTTGTGCTGCGCGGTCATCAGATCTCGGCCCCCAGGTGATGCGCCACGGTGAAGATGTCCTTATCGCCACGCCCGCTGAGGTTCAGCACGATGGTCTGGTCCTGACGCATGGTAGGCGCCAGCTTCATGACATGCGCCAGCCCATGCGCGGATTCGAGGGCGGGGATGATGCCTTCCAGCCGCGAGCAGAGCTGGAAGGCCTCCAGCGCCTCCGCATCGGTGGCGGAGACGTATTGCACGCGCCCGATCTCGTGCAGCCAGGAATGCTCCGGCCCGATGCCGGGATAGTCCAGCCCGGCGGAGATGGAATGCGCCTCGGTGATCTGGCCTTCCGGCGTCTGCAACAGGTAGGTGCGGTTGCCATGCAGCACACCGGGCTGGCCGCCGTTGATGGTCGCCGCGTGCTCGCCGCTCTCGATGCCGCGCCCTGCCGCCTCGACGCCGTAGATCTGCACGGATTCATCGTCGAGGAAGGGGTGGAACAGGCCCATGGCCGAGGAGCCGCCGCCCACGGCGCAGACCAGCGCGTCCGGCAGGCGGCCTTCCAGCGCCATGTGTTGCTCCCGCACCTCGTCGCCGATCACGCACTGGAAGTCGCGCACCATCTCCGGATAGGGGGCGGGGCCGGCCACCGTGCCGATGCAGAAATAGGTGTCGTGCACATGCGCGACCCAGTGGCGCAGCGCCTCGTTCATCGCGTCCTTCAGCGTCGCGGCGCCGGAGGTCACGGATTCCACTTCCGCGCCCAGCAGCTTCATGCGGAAGACGTTGGGCTTCTGCCGCTCCACATCCGTGGCGCCCATGAAAACGGTGCAGGGCAGGTCGAACAGGGCGCAGGCCGTGGCGGTGGCCACGCCGTGCTGCCCGGCGCCGGTCTCGGCGATCACACGGGTCTTGCCCATGCGCCTGGCCAGCAGCATTTGCCCGAGCACGGCATTGATCTTGTGCGCGCCGGTGTGGTTCAGCTCCTCGCGCTTCAGATAGACCTTGGCGCCGCCCAGGTGCTTCGTCAGCCGTTCCGCGAACCAGAGGGGCGAGGGCCGGCCCACATAGTCCTTCAGCAGCAGGCGCCACTCCGCCTCGAAGGACGGGTCCTTGCGCGCCGCGTCATAGGCGGCCTGGACCTCCAGGATGTTCGGCATCAGCGTCTCGGCCACGAAACGGCCGCCGAAGCCGCCGAAGCGGCCGCGGCTGTCGGGGCCGGAGCGCAGGCTGTTGGGCAGGGTCTCGTTCATCGGGGGCGTCCTCTGGTCCAGAGAGCAGATAGCGCGCGCGAACGGATTGCGACAGGGCAGGAAAGGTGGGGCTGGTGTGGCACCAGCCGGCACGCTTGCCGTCCGGCGTTGCGCTGTCCCCGGGGGGAAGGCTCTGCCTTCGCCCCCGGACCCCCCCATCCGCCAGGACGCTGCGCGCCCTGGACCCCATTCGCTGGCACCGGCTGTGGCCAGGTCGCGCCGGAGAGCATGGCTCTCCGGCGACTGCGGTCGCCACCAGCGCGGATCATGTATTTTTCTTCTCTTCGGGAGCCCCGCTGATCCACCTGCTCTCCGGGATCGGGCCGCGGGCTACGGCTGCCGCGGGAACCAACTCAAGCCCGAGGTCCGGGGACCGGCTTCGGTCCCCAGCGGAGAGGGTTCGGGAGAGGCAGCGCCTCTCCCGGGGCCCGCGAAGGGCGAGGCCGGAACGGAAGCCGTGTCAGGCTCTGGCAAAACGGGCCGCGCCCTGGCCGGCCCGGCGGGGGCGCCGTGCCATGCGGGTTCAGCCCTCGATCGCCCGGCCGGCCCGGTGGCGCCGCAGCAGCCACCAGCCGAGCAGGGCGGAAAGCGCGAAGAGCCCCACGCCCAGGGCGATCTGGGTGCCCTGGTTCACCGCCACGCCCTCGCCCAGCAGCACGAAGACCGCCGTCTGCGGGACGTAGCCGATGGCCGAGCCAAGCAGGAAGGGGCCCGCCGCGACGCCGGACAGGCCGGCCAGCAGGTTGAGGGCGAGATTGTTGCCGACGGGCAGCAGGCGCAGCGCCAGGGTGGCACCGAAGGGCGAGCCCGCGAGCACGTCGTGCACCGGCTTGAGGCGCCGGCCGAAGCGCCCGGCCAGCCGCCGTGCCGCCCATTCCCGCCCGATCACCCGGGCCCAGCCATAGCCCAGGGCGCAGCCCAGCACCTGGGCCAGCATGGAGAGGCCGCCCCCCGCCAGGGCGCCGAAGGCACTGCCGCCGAGGAAGGCCACGGCCTGGCGCGGGGCGCCGACGGCGGTGGCGACGGCACCGACCAGCACGAAGAGGGTTTCCGCCCAGAGGCCGCCGCCGCGCATCTGGGCGCTCATGAAGGCGATGCCGTGGTCCTCGCCCAGCTCGCGCAGCACCCAGCCGGCCAAAGCGAGGCCCAGGGCCAGCAGCAGCAGGCGGAAGACGGAGCGCAGCGGGCCGCGCGAGCGGTCGGGCAGTGTCACGGCTGCGCGGGGGCGGCCGGAGGCGGCGCGGGTTCCGCCGGCGTGGCGGGCAGCGGTGCTGCATGGGCCACCTGAGGGCGCTTCCAGCGCCGCTGCAGCCACATCACGCCCAGCAGGTCCACGATCCCCACCGCCAGCCGGTCCAGCGTGCCGTAGTTGGAGACGCCGCGCGTCCGGGGGCGGTGGTTCACCGGCTCGCTCACCACGCGGCCGCCCTGGCGGATGGTCAGGGCGGGCAGGAAGCGGTGCATGTGGTCGAAGGGCGGCAGCTCCAGGAAAAGCGCACGGGGGAAGACCTTCAGCCCGCAGCCGGTGTCCGGGGTGGCGTCGCCCAGCAGGCGGGCGCGGACGCGGTTGGCGATGCGGCTGCTCAGCCGCTTCACCGCCGTGTCCTTGCGGGTGGTGCGCCAGCCGGCGACCAGCACCGCCTGTCCCGGCAGGCCTTCCGCCGGGTTCTCCTGCCGCGCCCTGGCCCAGAGCTTCGGGATGTCGGCCGGGTCGTTCTGGCCGTCGCCGTCCAGCGTGGCGATCCAGGGGGCGCGGGCGTGGCGCACGCCGGTCACCACCCCGGCGGACTGGCCGCAGGAGCGGGCATGACTGATCCGCCGCACCGCGAGGCCCGAGGCGGCGGCGGCGTCGATCCGGGCCGCCGTGTCGTCGGAGGAGCCGTCGTCCACGCAGAGGATCTCGTGCGGCACGCCGGCCAGGGCGGCCGCGATCTCGGCCGCCAGCGGGGCGACGTTCGGACCCTCGTTGCGCATGGGGACCACCACGGAAATGGCGGGGGCCGGGCCCGGCGGGAGGCCAATCGGGAAGCCGGTCGGCGCGGCGGAGGGGCTGGCGGTCATCGCGGGGGCGGCCCTGGGATTGGCGTTTTGAGCCGGGGACATGGGGGCTGCGGCCTAGCAGGGGGTCGGCACGCGGTCCAGGGGAAGACTATAATGGCCGCCATGCCCTTCGATCCGCACGCCCCGTCCCGCGAGGACGTCCTGGCCCGGAACCGCCGCGCCGTCGCCCTCTGGCTGATCCTGGTCGCCGCCATGGTCTGGGTCATGGTGGCGCTCGGCGGCGCCACGCGCCTGACCGGTTCCGGCCTGTCCATCATGGAATGGGCGCCGGTCCGCGGCATCCTGCCGCCGCTGAGCGAGGCGGAGTGGCAGCGCCTCTACGACCTCTACCGCACCATCCCCCAATACGAGCTGGTGAACCAGGGCTTCGGGCTGGCGGGGTTCAAGGGGATCTTCTGGCTGGAATGGACCCACCGCTTCTGGGGGCGGATGATCGGGCTGGTCTTCGCCGGCGGGCTGATCTGGTTCTGGGCGCGGGGGCGCATCCCCGCCGGGCTGGGCGGGCGGCTGCTGCTGCTGCTGGCGCTGGGCGGGCTGCAGGGGGCGGTGGGCTGGTTCATGGTGGCCTCGGGCTTCGAGGCCGACCGTACCGCCGTCTCCCCCTGGCGGCTGGTGATCCATCTGGCGCTGGCGCTGGTGCTCTATGCGGTGCTGGCCTGGACCGCGCTGGGGCTGCTGCATCCGGAACGCAAGGCGCCGGGGGGCGGGCGGGTGCTGCGGCGTCTCGCCCATGCCACGGCGGGGCTGGCCGGGCTGACCATGCTGGCCGGCGGCTTCGTGGCCGGGATCAAGGCGGGGTTCGACTACAACACCTTCCCGCTCATGGCGGGCCAGTGGGTGCCGGACGGCTACCTCTTTCTCTCGCCCGCCTGGAGGAACCTGTTCGAGAACGTGGCCTCGGTGCAGTTCAACCACCGGCTGCTGGCCACGTTCACCGGCCTGCTGGCCATCGCCACCGCCTGGTACGGGCTTTCCACCCTGCCGCGCGACACGGCCGGGGCGCGGCGCGCGCGCTGGTGGATCGGCGCCCTGGCCCTGGCCACGCTGGCGCAGTACGCGCTGGGGGTGGCGGCGCTGGTGAACGTGGTGCCGGCCTGGCTCGGCACGCTGCATCAGGCCATGGCGGTGGGGGTGCTGACCGCCGCGCTCGGCACGCTGCATGCCCTGCGCCGCCCGCCCGGCGGCGCGGCGGAAGGCGGGCCGACCCCTACGCGACAGGCGATGTGATGGCCCCGGGCCCGGGAGGCGTGCCGGTGGCCGACCCCGTGGCCACCCCCGTGGCGGCTCTGGCGCTGCTGGAGAACCTGGCGGTCGGCCTGCTGGTGGTCGATGCGCGGGACCGTCTGAGCTTCGTGAACCGGGCCTTCCTGGACCTGTCCGGCCTGCCGCCCGAGGCCCTCACCCCCGGCATGCCGGTGACCGGGATTCGCCGGGTGCTGGCCTATCGCGGCTTCTACGGTGCCGGCGATCCGGAGGAACGGGCCCGGGCGGTCGGACAGATCGACCATTCCCGCCCGCAACGGCGTCTGTTCCATACGATGTGGGGGCAGTGGCTGCAGATCTGCACCCATCCCCTGCCGGACGGGTCGCGGGTCAACATCGTCACGGACATGACCGCGGTCCGCCGCGCCGAGGCGATGGCGCAGGACCACAGCCGGGTGCTGGACGACCTGCTGCAGCATCTGGGGGCCGGGGTGGCGCTCTATGGCGCCGATGGGCGGCTGCGCTGGTCGAACCGGGCCTATGCGGCGCTGAACGGGCTCGTGCCCGGGGCAGTGCGGGAGGGGATGAGCTTCCTGGAGGTGCTGCGCCTGATGGAGGCGCAGGGCGAGTTCGAGAACCTGGAGGAGGACGACTACCCCGCCCGCTGCGTGGCCGGGGCCCGCCATCTGCCCTTCAGCGACCAGCGCGAGAGGCCGGGCGGGCAGGTGCTGCGCATCCGGCGCCGGCCCTTCGGCGATGGCGGCATGCTGGTGGAAGTGGACGACGTCACCGCCCTGCGCCGGGCCGAGGTCGTGGCGAGCCACCGGGCGGCCATGCTGGACGGCATCCTGTCCGCCCTGCCGCAGGGCGTGCTGGTCTATGGGCCGGACCAGCGCATCTCGCTGGTCAACGAATCCTTCCGTCAGGCCATGCCGGACATGGACTACCGGGTCGGGGACCCCTTGGCCGAGATCATCGCGCGCCACGGCGCGGCGGGGGACAGGAGCGAGCCTCCGGGGGCCATTATGCTGGCCTCCGCCGAGATCTGGCAGCAGAACCAGAGCAAGAGCTACACGCTGCACCGGCATGACGGGCGGGTCTTCGACATCCACGCCTCCACCCTGCCGGATCTGGGGCGGGTGGCGGTCTTCACCGACGTCACCAGGCGCCACCGGGCCGAGGCGGAGGCGCGGCAGCAGGAGGAACTGCTCCGCACCACGCTGGACCACCTGCGCTACGGCATGGCGATCTTCAACCGGCAGGGGCGGCTCGTCGCCTCGAACCCGCTGACGGCCCGGCTCTGTGGGCTGCGGCCCGAGCAGGTGGTGCTGGGCACCCATGTGGACGAGTTGCTGCACGACCAGATCGCGCGCGGCGAGTTCGGCCCGCCTGGGGCGGGGGCGGACGCGCTGATCCGCCGTGCCGCCGCCACGCCGCGATCCGGCCCTGGGCGCTATGTCCGCACCCGCGCGGACGGGACGGTGGTGGAGATCACCACGGACCTCACCCCCGATGGCGGCTTCGTGCGGACCTTCGTGGACATCACCGAGCGGCACCGCGCCAGCGCCGAGCTGGCCGCGGCGCGCGACGCCGCCGAGGCCGCGCACCGGGCCCAGGCAAGATTCCTGGCCAATATGAGCCATGAGCTGCGCACCCCGCTCAACGCGGTGATCGGCTTCTCGGAAGCGCTGCTGGACGGGTTGGGCAGCCAGGCGGGCAGGGATCGGGCAGACAGGGATCGGGCGGGCAGGGGCCCGGAGGCAGGTCCGCTGGAGCCCGGGGCGGGGCGGGAGCTGGAGGATCTGGCCACGCGGCATCTCTTCCTGGTCGCCATCCACGATGCCGGCCGGCACCTGCTGGGGCTGATCGACGATCTGCTGGACACCGCCCGCACCGATGCCGCCGAGCGGGCCGTGGAACTGCGGCCCGTGGAGCCGGGGCCGCTGCTGCGCGAGGCGCACCGCATCCTGCTGGGCGCCGCGCGGCGTGGCGGCACCGATCTGGTGCTGGACCTGCCCGATGCCTTGCCGCCGGTGCAGGCCGATGCCCGGCGGTTGCGCCAGGTGCTGCTGAACCTCATCTCCAATGCGGTGAAGTTCACCCCGGCGGGGGGGCGGATCACGCTGGCTGCCCGTCTCCTTCCCAGGGAACCGCTTTCCGGGAGGCTCCCGGCCGGTGGGGCGGCGGAAGGGGAGGCGGCGATGGAGATCAGCGTCACGGACACCGGCATCGGCATGGCGCAGGAGGACATCCCCCGCGCCTTTGAGCCCTTCACCCAGCTGGAGGACGGTCATGCCCGGCGCTATGGCGGCTCCGGGCTCGGCCTGCACCTCGCCCGCACGCTGAGCGAAAGCATGGGCATGCGGCTGCGGCTGGACAGCGCCGCCGGGCAGGGCACCACCGCCCGGCTGCTGATCCCCCTGTCCGGTGGGGAGGCGCCCCGCCCCCGGCCGGGCGGCGAGGCCGGGACCGCCACCGACCCCGCCGGACCCTTTTCGGAGACCACGCCATGAGCGCCGCCACCGATGCCATGGCCGCCACCGAGCGGCTGTTCTTCCGCGACCTCGACCCGAACCGGGCGGCGCGCATCGTCGCCGATGCCCTGGCCGGGGCGGAGGATGGGGAACTCTTCCTCGAATACCGGGAAAGCGAGGCGATCAGCCTCGACGACGGGCGCATCCGCGCGGCCAGCTTCGACACGTCCCAGGGCTTCGGCCTGCGCGCGGTGCGTGGGGAGGGGGCGGCCTATGCCCATGCCGGGGAGATCGGCGAGGCGGCACTGAAGCGGGCCGCCGAGGCGGTGCGCGGCCTGCCGGGGGAGGGCATGGCCGCGCTGTCGGAGGCGCCGCGCCGCACCAATGCCCGGCTCTACGATAGCGCCAACCCGCTTGCCGCCATGGGCTTCGCCGAAAAGACCGCGCTGCTGGCCGCCATCGACGCCTATGCCCGCGGCCGCGACGCGCGGGTGCGGCAGGTGATGGCAACGATCAGCGGCGAATGGCAGGCGGTGCGCATCCTGCGCCCCGGCGGGCCAGGCGTGGCGGACCTGCGGCCGCTGGTGCGGCTGAGCGTCGCCGTGGTGGTGGAGGATGGCGGGCGGCGCGAGACGGGCTCCTTCGGCACCGGCGGCCGCTTCGCCTATGACCGCGTGCTGAACGAGGCGACGTGGAAGGCCGCCGTGGACGAGGCGTTGCGCCAGGCGCTCGTGAACCTCGACAGCCGTCCGGCGCCGGCCGGGGAAACGACCGTGGTGCTCGGCCCCGGCTGGCCCGGCATCCTGCTGCACGAGGCGATCGGCCATGGGCTGGAGGGCGATTTCAATCGCAAGGGCACCTCCGCCTTCGCCGGGCTGATGGGGCAGCGGATCGCGGCGCCCGGCGTGACAGTGGTGGATGACGGCACCATCCCGGACCGGCGCGGCTCGCTGACCGTGGACGACGAGGGCACGCCGACCTCCCGCACCGTGATGATCGAGGACGGCATCCTGGTGGGCTTCATTCAGGACCGGCAGAATGCCCGGCTGATGGGCGTGGCGCCGACCGGCAACGGGCGCCGCGAATCCCACGCCCATATCCCCATGCCGCGCATGACCAACACGGTGATGACGGGCGGGGCGCATGCGCCGGAGGACATCATCCGCTCGGTGAAGCGCGGGCTCTACGCGGTGAATTTCGGCGGCGGGCAGGTGGACATCACCTCGGGCAAGTTCGTCTTCTCCGCCTCCGAGGCCTATCTGATCGAGGATGGGCGCATCACTGCCCCGGTGAAGGGCGCCACGCTGATCGGCAGCGGCGCCGATGCGCTGACCCGCATCAGCATGGTCGGCAACGACTTCGGCATGGACCCGGGGATCGGCACCTGCGGCAAGGAAGGGCAGGGCGTGCCGGTGGGCGTCGGCCAGCCGACGCTGCGCCTCGACGGGCTGACGGTGGGCGGCACGGCGGTGTGATGTTTGCGCCCGTGGCCCGGGGGGAAGGCTCCGCCTTCGCCCCCGTAGCCCCCCATCCGCCAGGACGCTGCGCGCCCTGGACCCCGTTCGCTGGCCCCCGCTGACGCCGGATCGCGCCGGAGAGCCATGCTCTCCGGCGACCGCGGGTGCCGACAGCGCAGACAGGTGTCTTTTCTTCATTTCGGGAGCCCTGCCGATCCACCTGCTCCCAGAGATGGGGCGTCAGGCTGACGGCCACCACGCGGAGCCAACTCAAGCCCGGGGTCCGGGGACCGGCTTCGGTCCCCGGCGGAGAGGGTGTGGGAGAGGCGGCGCCTCTCCCACGAAGGGGGCCACGAGGAACGCCATCCCCGGATGAAGCAGCTGTCATCGCGCCCGGCGGCAACCGCGCCCCGGCTCCACCGGTTCTTCTGTCACCGGCTGGGCGCGGAGGGCTTTCTCATGGGTGATGACGTCACGATCGGCCCTTATGACGGTCCCTCGGGCGGCTGGGGTTCGGCGAAGTCGCTGGGCGAGATCATGCTGCGCGAGAAGGTCACGCCCGGGATCGGCGAGGCGCTGCTGCGGCAGAACAAGGCGGATGGCTTCGCCTGCGTGTCCTGCGCCTGGGCCAAGCCCGCTTCTGCGCATCCCTTCGAGTTCTGCGAGAACGGCGCCAAGGCCACGGCCTGGGAGCTGACCTCGCTCCGCACCCCGCCGGATTTCTTCGCGCAGCACACGGTGACGGAGTTGCTCGGCTGGTCCGACTACGCGCTGGAGCAGCAGGGGCGGCTGACGCATCCGATGCGCTACGACGCCGCCAGCGACCACTATGTGCCCGTGGCGTGGGAGGAAGCCTTCCGCATCATCGGGGAGGAGCTGAAGGCGCTCGATCCGAAATCCGTGGTCTTCTATGCCTCGGGGCGAGCCTCGCTGGAAACATCCTACATGTACAGCCTGCTGGCGCGGATGTACGGCTGCAACAACCTGCCCGACAGTTCCAACATGTGCCACGAGACGACCTCGGTGGCACTGAAGGAAGTGCTGGGATCGCCGGTCGGCACCATCACCCTGGCCGATTTCGACCATTGCGACTGCATCTTCTCCTTCGGGCAGAATGTCGGTTCCAACGCGCCGCGCATGCTGCATCAGTTGCAGGAGGCGGTGCGGCGCGGCGTGCGGATCGTCACCTTCAACCCCCTGCGCGAGCGTGGCTGGGAGCGCTTCACCAACCCGCAGAGCCCGCTGGAGATGGGCACGGGGGCGGAAACGCGGATCAGCGAGCAGTACCACCAGGTGAAGGCGGGCGGCGACATGGCCGCGCTGATGGGCCTGTGCAAATGGCTGATCGAGGCGGATGACCGGGCGCGGGAGAGTGGCGGCGCACCGGTGCTGGACCACGACTTCATCCGCGAGCACACCAAAGGCTTCGAGGAATTCGCGAAGGCCGCGCGCGAGACGGGGTGGGAGCGGATCACCGGGGAATCCGGCCTGACGCGCGTGGCGCTGGAAGCGGCGGCGGAGCTCTACAGCCAGTCGAAGGCCGCGATGTTCATCTACGGCATGGGTCTGACGCAGCAGGTGCTGGGCGAGCAGAATCTGCACATGCTGGTCAACCTGCTGCTGCTGCGCGGCAATATCGGGCGGCCGGGCGCGGGCATCTCGCCGGTGCGGGGGCATTCCAACGTGCAGGGACAGCGCACCGTCGGGATCTCGGAGAAGCCGGAACTCGTGCCGCTCGACCGGCTGGCGGAGCTCTACGGCTTCGAGCCGCCGCGCAAGAAGGGGCTGAACACGGTGGAGGCCTGCGAAGGCATCCTCAAGGGCGAGGTGCGGGCTTTCATCGGCCTGGGCGGCAATTTCGTGCGCGCCATCCCGGACCGGGACCGGATGGAGCCCGCCTGGCGCAAGATGCGGCTGACGGTGCAGATCGCGACGAAGCTGAACCGCTCGCATCTGGTGAATGGCGAGGTCGCGCTGCTGTTGCCTTGCAAGGGACGCATCGAGCGCGACAGCCAGGCAACGGGCGACCAGACGGTATCCATGGAGGACAGCACCGCCACCATCCATGCCTCCTTCGGAAAGCGCGAGCCGGCGAGCCCGGACCTGCTGTCCGAGCCGAGCATCGTCGCCGGCATCGCCAGGGCCACGCTGCCGCCGAACCCCAGGCTGGACTGGGATGCCTGGCTCGCCGACTACGGATTGATCCGCGATGCGATCGAGCGGACCTATCCGGAGGATTTCCGGGGCTTCAACGACCGGATGGCGATCCCCGGCGGCTTCCACCGGCCGATCCCGGCACGCGACCGGGTGTGGAAGACGAAGAGCGGCAAGGCGGAGTTCCGCGTGCCGGGGAAGCTGACGGCCACGGGCTTCGAGGACCGGCCGGAGCAGTACCGGCTGATCACGCTGCGTTCCAACGACCAGTTCAACACCACCGTCTATGGCTATCATGACCGCTTCCGCGGCGTGAAAGGCACGCGCATGGTGGTCTTCATGAATCCGGAGGACATCGTGGCGGCGGAACTGTCCGACGGTGACGAGGTGACGCTCGCGACCGTCTATGGCGACGGTGTGCGGCGGGAATTCGGTGGTCTGCGCGTCACCGGCTTCGACATCCCGCGCGGCTGCCTCGCGGCCTATTATCCGGAATGCAACACGCTGATCCCCGTCTCGCACCATGCGGAGGAAAGCAAGACGCCGGCGGCAAAGGCCGTGCCCGTGCGCATCAGCGCGCGCGTGCCGCATCATTCCGGGCGCAGCGTGCCGGCGGAGGGGTTGCCGCCCGGTTGATCGCCGCTTTCCCTGCCGCGGCGGGGCAGGCAGGATGCGGAGCATGTCCGGCTCCGCTCCTGTCCTTCGCCCCGCCCAGACCGGGGAGGCACCGCTCCTCGCCGCCCTCGTGGAGCGTGCCTATGCCCATTACGTCCCGGTGATCGGGCGACGCCCGGCGCCGATGGACGACGACTATGCCGCCCGCATCGTGGCGGGGCAGGCGCATGTGCTGGAGTGCGATGGGCGCATCCTGGGCCTCGTGGTGATCGAGGACCAACCCGGTCATCTCTGGCTCGACAACATCGCCGTGGAGCCGGAAGCCAGGGGGCAGGGCCTCGGCGGCCTGTTGCTCGACTTCGTGGAGGCGGAAGCGCGGCGGCGGGGGTTCCGGGAGCTGCGCCTGCTGACCAACGAGAGGATGGAGGCGAACCTCGTCCTCTACCGGAATCGCGGCTTCGCGGAGGTCGAGAGGCGCGAGGAGAAGGGCTTCCGGCGCGTCTTCCTGCGCAAGGCGCTGATGTGAACGGGGCGCGGGGCAAACCGGGCCCGCCGCCATTCGTTTCCAGGAGCATCCATCGACAGCGAGAATGCGATGTCCTTCATCGAGGCCCGTGACGGAACGCCCCTGTTCTACAAGGACTGGGGCGCCGGCAAGCCGGTCGTGCTGGTCCATGGCTGGCCGCTGAACGCGGATATGTGGGAATACCAGGCGCCTTTCCTCGCGGAGAACGGCTGCCGCGTCATCGCCTATGACCGGCGCGGCTTCGGGCGTTCCGGCCAGCCCTGGTCCGGCTATGACTATGACACCATGGCCGACGACCTCGCTGCCCTCTTCGACGCGCTGGATTTGCGCGACGCGACGCTGGTGGGCTTCTCCATGGGTGGCGGCGAGGTCGCGCGCTACCTCTCGCGCCATGGCGGGTCTGGCCGGGTGAGCCGGGCCGTGCTCGTTTCTGCCGTCACGCCCTTCCTGCTGCGGACAGAGAACAATCCCGATGGCGTGGACCGTTCCGTCTTCGACGACATGGTCGTCAACCTGCAGGCGGACCGTCCGGCCTTCCTGGCGAGCTTCGGCAAACAGTTCTTCGGCGCCGGGCTGCTGAACTTCTCCATCAGCAGCGAGCTGCTGCAATGGGCGGGCAACCTTGCCCTCATGGCCTCGCCCAAGGCGACGCTGGACTGCGTGCGCGCCTTCTCGGAAACCGACTTCCGCGCCGACCTGCCGCAGATCCGCGTGCCGGTGCTGGTGATCCATGGCGATGCCGACGGCACCGTCCCGATCGATGCCGCAGGACGCCGTGCCGCCGCGATGATCCCTGGCGCACGGCTGCTGGAATACAAGGGCGCACCGCATGGGCTGTTCTTTACCGAGAAAGACCGGCTGAACCAGGATCTGTTGCGCTTCATCGGCGGATAGGCGCACCGGTCCCACGCTCCAGCGTCAGCAGGAGCCAACCCACCGGGTCCAGGGTGCGCAGCATCCGGGGGTTCCAGGGGAACAGGGTGGAGCCTTGTCCCCCTGGAAGCGCAACGCCGGACGCGACGCGCGGATGGTGGCAACCCTCGCCCGGTCAAGGCTTCGCGGCCTGGATCTCTTCTGCTTCCGTTGGGCCTCGCGCCGCCGGGCCGGCCTGCATCAGGGTGTCCACCGCCTCCTGCAGTCGCCGCGCAAAATGCAGCGTGCCGTCGCCGAGGCTTTCCGGCGGCAGGACATCGCGCAGCACCTGTTCCGGCGATGCCTCAACCTCGCCCCAGATGCCGACCACCAGCGGCACCGAAGGGAAGTCCCGCCGCAGACGCAGCACCGCATAGCGCAGGCTGGCGCCGCTGGTGCCGCCGGCCACCACCGAGAGGCACAGCGCCCGCACCGTGCCGTCAGGGGCGGTGGCCATCGGCTCCGGCTTCCGCAGCGCGGCATTGGGCACCATCCCGGCGCCGAAGCCGCGCTGCCGCAGGGCCTGGACCAGCATGCAGGCCGCCTGGCCATCGAAGCGGCCGCGCCCGGGGATACAAAGGACGCTGCCGGGCGCCTCCCAGCCCTCCGCCACGGGGGCCGGCACGGAAGGGGGTGGTTCCGCCAGGGGCTTGTCGCCGCTCTCCCCGGCGGGGGCCACGGGCCCTTCCATGAGGGGCGCCTCGTCCTCCACGGCGTCCTCGTAGTCCGCCAGATCCTCCAGCAGCGCGTCCACCTTATCGCGTACCCAGTCGATACGCCGTCGGCTCAGGGCACCGCGCGCGGCATCGGCCTGGGCCAGCGCCAGGCCGGGCAGAGCCACCTCGTCGTAATAGGTGCGCAGGGAAGTGCCGTTGAGGCGCAGCTCGGCCTGCTCGATCAGCCCATCCGCGTCCCCGGCCAGGGCGCGCTGATAGAAGGCCTCGGGCGGCGCCAGGGCTTCCCGGTCCCCCAGCAGGACGTCGAGGAATTCGAGCTGCTTCACATGCCGGCCGAGCACCACGAGGCAGAGCGTCAGCGGCATCGCCATCAGCAGGCCGAGGGGCCCCCAGAGCCAGGTCCAGAAGGCCGTGGCCAGCAGCACCGCGATCGGGGTGAGGCCGGTGCTGTGGCCATAGACCAGGGGTTCCACCGCCTGGGCCTGCAGCCCCTCGGCCACGGCGAAGAGCGCCACGGTCCAGAGCAGGGTGGCCCAGCCCGGGTCCACCGCCAGGGCGAGCAGGGCCGGGAAGGCGACGGAGATGATCACACCCACGAAGGGGACGAAGCGCATCAGCCCCGCCACCACGCCCCAGAGCGCCGGATTCGGGATGCCGATGGCCCAGAGGCCTAGGCCGATGACCAGGCCGAAGCAGGCATTCAGCATCACCTGGGCCAGGAAGAAGCGGCTGAGCCGCGTCGTCGCCTCGTCCAGCGCCGCGGTGGTGCGTTGCAGGTCGCCGGAGCCGACCAGCTTGATGACGCGGTCGCGCATGTCCTCCCGGTACAGCAGCAGGAAGACCACGAAGACCGCGACGATGCCAGTAGTGGCGACCGGGCCGACCAGAGGGGCGATCACGCTCTGGATCAGCTCCAGCGCCCCCGGCTCCGGCGTGTGGACCTCGACCGGCAGGGGGCGGATGGGGGTTCCCGCCTCGGCGGCGGGGCTGGGCGAGGCCGGGGCGGAAGCACGGGGCACGACATTCTCGCCCAGGCGCTGGAGCAGGCCGGAGATGCGTTCCAGGATGCCGCCGCTGGACAGGTGACCGACCTTCTCCATCACTGCGGCCTGGTAGCGGGGCAGGTCGGAGGCGAGTTCGGCCATCTGCCGTCCCATCATCACGCCGCCCGTGGTCAGCAGGCCGAAGGCCAGGAAGGCGGTCAGCAGCACGGCGGGGATGCGTGGCACCCGCCAGTGCCGCAGGCCCCGCACCACGGGCGCCAGGACGAAGGCCAGCAGCGTCGCCAGCACCAGCGGCACCAGCAGCTCCCGCGCGATGTAGAGGATGCCGACCACCGCCACGATGGCATAGAGCGTGCCGATGCCGCCGTTGGGCAGGCCGGCGGCGCGGATGCGGGCTCGGGCGCCGGAGCTTTCGGGTAGGCGCATGCTGCTCCGTCTCGGCCGGGCCAAGGGGGACGGGCGGCCCCGGCCTGTCATGGCGCGCCCGGCCCTTCGCCAACGCCAGGGGGAGAAGGGGGTTTTCGCTTTCTGCGACGTTTCTCCGCCGGTGAGTTCGGGGGGCGGAGGCGGGCGGAAGGCAGACCCGCCGCACTCGCCTCTTGCACATGGCGCTGGGAGATGCCTACTCCCGCCCCGCGCGGAGGAGTTGAGCGATGAACTGGATTTCCGACTGGGCTCTGCCGAAGATCCAGACCCTGTTCGGCAGCAAGCGGGACGTGCCGGAGAACCTCTGGCACAAGTGCCCGTCCTGCGAGCAGATGATCTTCCACCGCGACCTGGAGCGCGGGCTGCATGTCTGCCCGCATTGCGGCCATCACCTGCGCATCGGCGCGCTGCGGCGGCTGGACTACACGCTGGATGCCGGCTGGCAGCGCATCGAGCTGCCCAAGGCGCCGCTCGACCCGCTGCGCTTCCGCGACCAGCGCCGCTATGTGGACCGGCTGAAGGAGGCCCAGGCCAAGACCGGGCTGGACGAGGCCGTGGTGGTCGCCCATGGCACGATCGAGGGCAAGGCGGCGGTGGTCGCGGCCTTCGACTTCAACTTCCTCGCCGGATCGATGAGCGCCGGGGTGGGCGAGGCGCTGGTGGCCGCCGCCCGCCTCGCGGTGCTGCAGGACGCGCCGCTGATCATCTTCAGCGCCTCCGGCGGGGCGCGGATGCAGGAAGGCGCGATCAGCCTGATGCAGATGCCGCGCACGATCATCGCCTCCCGCATGGTGAAGGAGGCCGGGCTGCCCTTCATCACCGTGCTCTGCGACCCGACCACGGGCGGCGTCACCGCCTCCTTCGCCATGCTGGGCGACGTCCAGATCGCCGAGCCCAAGGCGCTGATCGGCTTTGCCGGGGCACGGGTGATCGAGCAGACGGTGCGCGAGAAGCTGCCGGAGGGCTTCCAGCGGGCGGAATACCTGCTGGAGCACGGCATCCTCGACATGGTGGTCAGGCGCGGCGAGATGAAGGCCACGCTGGCGCGGCTGATCTCCCTGCTGCGCGAGCGCCTGCCGCCCGGGCTGGAGGTGGAGGAGGCGGACCTGCCGATGCCGCCGCCGCCCGATATCGCCGCACCCAAGCCGCAGGCGCGCCCCGTCGCGGTGGCCCGCACGGCGCCGGCCGAGAATCCGGCGAACGGCGACTGAGGCCACCGCCCATGCCCGGCTCCACGCCCTCCTCCGGGGTTCCCTCCATGGCTCCGGGCCAGCTCGACCCGTCGCTGCGCCTGCCGACCGGCATCGAGCCGGGGCGGGCGGAGCGGATCGTGGACCGGCTGCATGCCCTGCATCCGAAGCTGATGGACCTCAGCACCGGGCGGATCGAGCGCTGCCTGGCGGCGCTCGGCCATCCGGAGCGGCACCTGCCGCCGGTGATCCATGTGGCCGGCACCAATGGCAAGGGCAGCACCTGCGCCTTCGCCCGCGCCATCGCCGAGGCGGCGGGGAAGCGCGTCCATGCCTATACCTCGCCGCATCTGGTGCGCTTCCACGAGCGCATCCGGCTGGCGGGGACGCTGGTGGAGGAGGAGGCGCTGGCCGCCGCGCTGGAGGAGGTCGAGCAGGCCAATGCCGGGGAGGGGATCAGCGTCTTCGAGATCACCACGGCCACGGCCTTCCTGCTCTTCGCCCGGGTGCCGGCGGACCTGCTGGTGCTGGAGGTCGGGCTCGGCGGACGATTCGACGCGACCAACGTGGTGCCGCGTCCGGCGGCCTGCGCCGTGTCCTCGGTCTCGATGGACCATGTGGAGTTCCTGGGGAACAGCCTGGCCGGGATCGCGGCGGAGAAGGCGGGTATCGCCCGCCCCGGCGTGCCGCTGGTGACAGGCTTCCAGGCGCCCGAGGCGATGGCGGCGATCGAGCGCGTCGCGGGCGAAGCCGGAGCGGTGCTGCTGCGCCGGGGCCGGGACTGGGAGATCGGGCCGGAGGGGGAGGGGCTGCTCTACCGCGACGCCGCCGGCGTGCTGCGCCTGCCGCGCCCCGGCCTGCCGGGGCCGCACCAGATCGACAATGCCGGGCTTGCCCTGGCGGCGCTGCGCGCCTGGAACCCGGACTGGCTGGATGAGGCCGCCGCCGCCGGGGGCTTCCGCGAGGCGCGCTGGCCGGCCCGGCTGCAACGCCTCGACAGCGGGCCGCTGGCGGCGATGCTGCCGCCGGGCTGGGAGCTCTGGCTGGATGGCGGCCACAATGCCGGGGCCGGAGAAGTCCTGGCCGAGCACCTGGAGGGCTGGGGCGACCGGCCGGCGCATCTGCTGGTCGGGATCAAGAAGTCCAAGGCCGCCGACGACTTCCTGCGGCCGCTGCTGCCGCGGGCTGCCTCGGTCTGGGCGGTGGCGGAGCCGGGCCAGCATCTGGCGATGACGCCGGAGGAGATCGTGGCGGCCAGCGGCGGCATCGCCCGCATCGGCCCACGCGTGACGGATGCGCTGGAGGCCCTGCTGCGCGGGGCGGTTCCGGGCCAGCCGGCGCGGGTGCTGATCTGCGGCAGCCTCTATCTGGCGGGCGAGATCCTCAAGGCGAACGGCACCCCGCCGGCCTGAGGGCGCGGGGTGGCCACCCGCTTCAACAGCCGGTGATCCGGCCGGAGCCAATGCAGTCGCCGTAGTTCACGATCCGCATCAGGACCGGAAAGACCCACCAGGCGGCGAAGATGGCCGCGACCACCCCCAGCAGCACGCCCATGCCCAGATAGTCCGGCCCGTGCCGCCGCGCCGGCCCATGGGCCCCGGCGGGTGGCGGCGCGGGGGGCGCCGGAGGGCCTGGGGCCTCGTCCATGCCGCTCCTGTCCCCCCGTCCCGGGGTCAGCCCAGGTTGCTGTCCAGCCATTCACGCAGCTTGCTGCGCGGCTGCGCCCCGACCAGCGTGCCCACGGGCTTGCCGTCGCGGAACAGGATCATGGTGGGGATGCCGCGCACCGCGTAGTCGTTCGGCGAGCCCGGATTCTCGTCGATGTTCACCTTGGCCACGGTGAGCTTGCCGGCATAGTCCCGCGCCACCTCGTCGAGAATCGGGGCCACCTGCCGGCAGGGGCCGCACCATTCGGCCCAGAAATCCACCAGCACGGGGCCCGGCGCCTTCAGCACGTCGGCCTGGAAGGTCTCGTCGCTCACAGCCTTGGTCAGCTCGCTCATGGCCGCCATCATCTCCAGAGATACTGCCGGAAAAGGTCGTGGCGCCGCTGCCCCGGGTCAAGGCCGCCGGCGCGGTGGCATGGACGACGCGGCCGCATGGGTGCCGCGGGCGGGCCGCGTGCCTGTCGGACGGGCAGCTCGCCGAAGGGGGACGAGCCTGCCGGTGCTTGCGCGAAAGCCCGGCGCGGACGAAGCTGTGCCCCATGCGACAATTTCGTGGACGGATCGGCGAGGACCAGGTGGTGGAGCTCGCCGAGACCTTCCGGCTGATGAGCGACCCCACGCGTCTGAGGATCATCCTCTCCTGCCTCGATTCGGCCGTCGCGGTGGGGGATATCGCGGACCGCCTGGGGATCTCCGGCAGCCTCGTCTCCCATCACCTGCGCCTGCTGCGCGCCGCGCGGCTGCTGCAGGCCGAGCGGCGGGGGCGGCAGGTCTTCTATGCCGTGGGGGACGAGCATGTGCGCTCGATGCTCACCGACATGACGGACCATGTGAGCGAGGAGGTGGAGACCGAGGTGGAGGGGGAGCCGGCAGGGCCCGATCTGCCCGGCTGACGCCACCGCACCTTGTCACTCCCGCTGGCGCGTGATTTACCCAAGGTTCAAGGACCGGTCACCGGTCCGGAAACAAAAGCGCGGCGCCGCCCCCCGTGGCGGCAGCGGCGCAAGGGACCGGAACGGCGGCCGGCATAAAGAACCGGCAATGGGATCATCGGGGCGGGGCATGCGGCGGACAATCGCGACGGCACTGGCCGGAGGGTTCACGGGGGCCGTGCTGGCCCCCTTCGTGACCTCCGGTGCCACGGCATGGGCACAGGGAACAGGTGCTGCCTCCCCGGCCACGGGGGCGCCGACCCCCTGGGGCCTCGGCCTCCAGGCCGCCGCGGGGCCGGTGAAGGAAGCGATCCACGACTTCAACAACCTGGTGCTGTGGATCATCATCATCATCACCGCCTTCGTGGCGGGGCTGCTGGGCTGGGTGATCTTCCGCTACCGCGCCTCGGCCAATCCGACCCCGTCCCGCACCAGCCACCATACGGTGCTGGAGATCGCCTGGACGGTGATCCCCGTGCTGATCCTGCTGGTGATCGCCATCCCGTCCTTCCGCCTGATCTATTACGAGGACCGGGCGGTGGACCCCGACGTCACCATCGGCGTGCAGGGGCGGCAGTGGTACTGGCACTACAGCTACCCCGACAACGGCAACTTCGCCTTCGACAGCTACCCCATCGCCGAATCCGACCTGAAGCCCGGCCAGCTCCGCAACCTCGCGGTGGACAATCCGCTGGTGGTGCCGGTGGGCGCCAAGGTGCGGGTCCTGGCCACGGGGCACGACGTGATCCATTCCTTCTTCGTGCCCTCGCTGGGCGTGCAGAAATACACCATCCCCGGCCGCGCCATGGAGACCTGGTTCGAGGCCGATCGGGAGGGCACCTTCTACGGCCAGTGCAACCAGATCTGCGGCACCAACCACTGGTTCATGCCGATCGCCGTGCGCGTGGTGCCCCGGGCCGAGTTCGATGCCTGGGTGGAACAGGCGAAGACGAAGTTCGCCGAGGGCAAAGGCCCCGGCTGGCCTGACGAGATGAAGACCGAAGTCGCGGAGGTCCGCCCCCAGGGGCGGTAAGGACGGGAAGAGAAGCCATGGCCACCGTCACGGACGCCCATACCGACCCCCATGCCCCCAGGAATCATCAGGGGGATCATCAGGGGGAGCATCACGGCCACAAGCCCGGCTTCGTGTCGCGCTGGTTCTTCAGCACCAACCACAAGGATATCGGCACCCTCTATATCGGCTTCGCCCTGCTTTCGGCGATCGTCGGCATCGGGCTGTCGATGATCATGCGGCTGGAGCTGCTGGAGCCCGGGCTGCAGTACTTCGCCGACGGGCAGAGCTGGAACATCGCCGTCACCGCCCACGGCGTGCTGATGGTGTTCTACGTGGTCATGCCCGCGCTGATCGGCGGCTTCGGCAACTGGTTCGTGCCGATCATGATCGGCGCGCCGGACATGGCCTTTCCGCGGCTGAACAACATCTCCTTCTGGCTGCTGGTGCCAGCGCTGGCGCTGACGGTCGCCAGCCTCTTCGTCGGCGGCGCCGGCACGGGCTGGACGCTGTACCCGCCGCTTTCCGACAGCCAGTACCAGCCCAGCATGGGCGTGGACATGGCGTTGTTCGGCCTGCACCTGGCGGGCGCCTCCTCGATCCTGGGGGCGGCCAACTTCATCACCACCATCTTCAACATGCGCGCCCCGGGCATGACGCTGCACAAGATGCCGCTCTTCGTCTGGTCGATGCTGGTGACGGCCTTCCTGCTGCTGCTCTCGGTGCCCGTGCTGGGCGGCGCGATCACCATGCTGATCACCGACCGGAACTTCGGCACCTCCTTCTTCAAGCCGGAGGGTGGCGGCGACCCGGTGCTGTTCCAGCACCTGTTCTGGTTCTTCGGCCACCCCGAGGTCTACATCATGATCCTGCCGGCCTTCGGGATCGTGTCGCACGTCCTCTCCACCTTCAGCCGCAAGCCGATCTTCGGCTATCTCGGCATGGCCTATGCCATGGTGGCGATCGGGGTGGTGGGCTTCGTGGTCTGGGCGCACCACATGTTCACCTCCGGCATCTCGGTGGACACGCGGGCCTATTTCATGGCGGCCACAATGATCATCGCGGTGCCGACCGGCATCAAGATCTTCTCCTGGATCGCCACGATGTGGGGCGGCTCCATCGAGTTCAAGACGCCGATGCTCTTCGCGGTCGGCTTCATCTTCCTCTTCACCGTCGGTGGCGTGTCCGGCGTGAAGCTGTCCAATGCCTCGGTGGATGTGATCCTGCACAACACCTATTATGTCGTGGCGCACTTCCATTATGTTCTTTCGCTGGGCGCCGTCTTCGGAATCTATGCCGGCTTCTACTACTGGATCGGCAAGATGAGCGGCTACCAGTACCCCGAGTTCTGGGGGAAGGTGCATTTCTGGATGACCTTCATCGGGGTGAACCTGACCTTCTTCCCGATGCACTTCCTGGGCGCCCAGGGCATGCCGCGCCGCTATCCGGACTATCCGGATGCCTTCTGGGGCTGGAACGCGGTTGCCTCGGTCGGCGCCTTCATTTCCGGCATCTCGCTGCTGCTGTTCTTCTACGTGATCTACCTGACCTTCGCGCGGAAGGAGCAGGCGGCGGCCAATCCCTGGGGCGAGGGGGCCACGACTTTGGAATGGCAGGTCAGCAGCCCGCCCCCCTTCCATACCTTCGACGAACTGCCGAGGATCCGCTAAGGAGCCCGGCATGAGCCAGAGCGCCGTCGGCGAGAAGGGGGCTGCGGCCCCCTTCGACGCGTCCACCCCAGATTTTTCCGAGATCCGCGACTGGTTCGCCCTGCTCAAGCCGCGGGTGATGACCCTGGTCGTCTTCACCGGCTTCATCGGGATGCTGGTGGCGCCGGGCTCCATCAATCCGCTGCTGGGCTCGGTCGCGGTGCTGTGCATCGCCGTCGCGGCCGGGGCGGCGGGCGCCATCAACATGTGGTACGACCGCGACATCGACGCGGTGATGCGCCGGACGGCCAACCGGCCCATCCCCGCCGGGCGCATCCGGGCGGAGGAGGCGCTGGCCTTCGGCGTGGTGCTGGCCATTGCCTCGGTCGTGGTGATGGGGCTGGCCACCAACTGGATGGCTGCCGGCTGGCTCGCCGGCTCGATCCTCTTCTACGTCTTCATCTATACCATGTGGCTGAAGCGCCGGACGCCGCAGAACATCGTCATCGGCGGTGCCGCCGGGGCCTTCCCCCCCGTGATCGGCTGGGCCGCCGTGACCGGCTCGGTGGACCTGCTGCCGCTGCTGCTCTTCGCCATCGTCTTCGCCTGGACGCCGCCGCATTTCTGGTCGCTCTCGCTCTGGGCACATGGCGACTACCAGCGCGCCGGGGTGCCGATGCTGCCGGTGGTGGCGGGGGCGAAGGAGACGCGGCGCCAGATCATGCTCTACACGCTGGTGCTCTTCCCGCTGGCGGTGTCGCCCTGGCCGCTGGGCCTCGCCGGGCCGATCTACGGGGTGATGGCGGTGCTGCTCGGGCTGGGCTTCGCCTGGTGTGCCTGGAAGGTGCTGCGCGACGAGCAGGACCCGCAGGGGCGCAGCCTGACCAAGGATGCCCCGGCCAAGCGCTGCTTCCGCTTCTCCCTGCTGCACCTCGCTTTGCTCTTCGCCGCCCTGGCGGCCGACCGGCTGATCCTTGGCTGAGCTCGAACCCATCCGCATGACGCCGGAGGAGAAGGTGGATTTCCACCGCCGCCGCCGCGCGCGGAACTGGGCCATCCTGGCGGCCCTGCTGGGGCTGGTGGTGCTGTTCTACCTCATCGCCATCGCCCGGATGTCGCAGACGTCGTGATGACCCCCGGGGGAAAGGCGCCGCCTTTCCCCCGGACCCCCTATCCGCCAGGACGCTGCGCGCCCTGGACCCGGTTCGTTGGCTCTTGCTGACGCCGGATCACGCCGGAGCATATCGCTCTCCGGTGACTGCGGGTGCCGCCAGTGCGGCCAGGTCTTTGTTTTTCAAGAGCCCTGCTGACCAAACTGTGCCCAGGGATCAGGCGCCAGTCTGACGGTTATCACAGGTGTCAACTCAGGCCCGGGGTCCGGGGACCGGCTTCGGTCCCCGGCGGAGAGGGTCCGGGAGAGGCGGCGCCTTTCCCGGGGGGTGGGGCCCGGTGCTACCCGCCCACCCGGTACTCGATGCGGCGGTTGCGGAAGCGGCCATCCTCGGTCGCGTTGTCCGCCACCGGCTGGTCGCTGCCATAGCCCCTGGCCACAAGCTGGTCCGCCGGCACGCCATCGGCGACCAGGGCGGCGCGCACGGCCTCGGCCCGGCGCTGGGAAAGGGTCCGGTTGATCTCCGGATCGCCCGTGTTGTCCGTATGGCCGCTGACCTCGATCACCGTGCCGGGCGGCAACTGCCGCAGGCGGGCGGCGGCCTCGCGGATCAGGGGCAGGCTGTCCGGCGGGATCTCGGCGCCGGCGGTGGGGAAGTTCACGATGGACAGGTTCAGCGCCTGGACCAGCATGGCGGGACTGAAGCTGGCCGGCAGGGTGGACAGGGCGCGCATCGATGCCGCCGTCGCATCCTCGACCCGCAGCCCCGTCGCATCCGGCAGGGGCGCGATGCGGAGGCTGTCCGGCAGTTGCGCGCGCAGGGTGGCGATGACCCTGTCGCGCTCGGCATCGGGCAGGCTGCCGCCGATGCGCAACTGACCGGGCTGGAACAGGGCCCGCAGGCCGGGCAGGCGCAGGGCGGAAAGGGTCTGGCCGAACCAGCCCATCCAGGGCGCGGGCCCTGCGGCGGGATCGATCACCAGATCGGTGCGGACCGCCGCCGTGCCGAAGGCGGCGTTCAGCGTCTCGGCCACGCGGTGCAGGCTGGCCTCGTCGGGCAGGCGGCCGGTGGCCCGCCAGACCGTGCCGTCATAGTCCAGGAACAGCCGGGCCAGCGGCGCCAGGGCGGGATTCGCGGCCGGGGGCGTCGCGGGAACCACGGCCACGCCGGGCGCCACCGGCACGGTGGCGGGCGGAATGGCGGCGGAGGGCGCGGGCGCCGGGCCGACAGTTGGTGGGAGAGGTGCCGCGACGGGCGGAGCGGAGGGCGGATGCGCGGGCCGGGCGGCGACCGGGACGGGCGCCTCGTGCTCCGCCGGACCACGCGACATGAGCCAGGCGCCCAGCAGGCCGAAGAACAGGATCGCCGCCGCGGCAGGCCAGCCGGTCCGGTCGGCGCTGTCCTCAGTGGTCCTGATTCGGGGATGGTCTGCCACCATGTACATCTTTCCCTGGTTGCTGGCCTGGCCACTGGCCTGATCGCCGGGACATCCTCGGCCGGCCGGCGGGCCGGAACAATTCCGGGCGGCGCCCCAGGAGGAACACATCTGCGGGACGAATCCACCTTTCCGTCCGGGGCGCCGGTGCGGGACGGAGGGCGTGCCGGAAATGTGCCGCTTGAGCGGGATGCACCAGGAGCGCTACTGCTCACATGGTCATGCCGAGCGATCGCGACCTTTCCCCCCGCCCCACCACGGAGCTCGCGCGCCGCAACCGCCGCCTCGGCCTCGCGGCGCTGGGCGCGGCGGCGGCCATGATCGGTGTCTCCTTCGCCGCGGTGCCGCTCTACACGCTGTTCTGCCAGGTCACCGGCTATAACGGCACGCCGCGGATCGGCGGGCCGGCGGCCCCCGGGGCGCCGCAGGGGGAGCGTGACATCACCGTGCGATTCGATGCCCAGACCCATCCCGGCCTGCCCTGGCGCTTCGAAGCCGCGCAGCGCAGCATGGCGCTGAAACCCGGGGAGCAGGGGCTGGCCTTCTACGAGGCCGAGAACAGGGCCACGACTCCGGTGGAGGGCATCGCCCTCTACAACGTCACGCCGGAGGTGATGGGGCCTTATTTCCACAAGACGGCCTGCTTCTGCTTCGACGCGCAGACCCTCCAGCCCGGGCAGAAGGTGGAGATGCCGGTGACCTTCTGGGTCGATCCGGCGATGCTTCAGGACCCCAACACCCGCGACATCCGCACGGTGACGCTCAGCTACACCTTCTTCCGCACGCTGGAGGACGCGCAGCGTGCCGGGGCGCTGGCCCATGCCGGGCCGCATGTGGGCAAGGCAGCCTCCGCCACGCCGTGAGGGGGTGTCGCCTTCCGGCGCCGCGCCTTACCCTCTCCCGACTTGATCGGGGGCGGATTTCGCGGGATTGATGGCGTAACCAAAAGCTGCGGCGCCCGGCCGTGGTGAATCCGAACGGGATGCGTAATGGCCAGCACGGAAACGACCATGGGGACCCTCGGCACCGACATTCCCGACGCCCCGCCGCTCCACAAGCATCCCTATCATCTCGTCGATCCCTCGCCCTGGCCGATGATCGCCTCCTTCTCGGCGGGCACCATGCTGCTGGGGATCATCCTCTTCGCGCACAGCAACATCCACTGGGTGCTGGGCCTCGGCATCCTGGGCGTGCTGTTCAGCATGGCCGGCTGGTGGCGCGACGTGATCCGCGAATCGCGCACCCCGGGGGTCTATACGCCGATCGTCCAGATCGGCCTGCGCTATGGCATGGTGCTGTTCATCGCCTCCGAGGTGATGTTCTTCGTGGCCTTCTTCTGGGCCTATTTCCACTTCGCGCTGTTCCCGGAGCATGTGTCCGGCGCCGCGGCGCCCGCCGTCTGGCCGCCGCACGGGGTGCACACCTTCGACCCCTTCGGCCTGCCCTTCCTGAACACCATGATCCTGCTGCTGTCCGGCACCACGGTGACCTGGGCGCACCATGCGATGCTGGAGGGCGACCGGAAGTCGGTGCTGCAGGGGCTGGGGATCACCGTGCTGCTGGGCCTCAGCTTCTCCTTCTTCCAGTTCTGGGAATATGGCGAGGCGCCCTTCGCCTTCGTGAACGGCGGCATCTATCCCTCGGTCTTCTTCCTGGCGACCGGCTTCCACGGCTTCCACGTCATCGTCGGCACCATCTTCCTGGCGGTCTGCTGGTTCCGCGCCTATGCCGGCCAGTTCACGCCCAAGCGCCATTTCGGCTTCGAGGCCGCCGCCTGGTACTGGCACTTCGTGGACGTGGTGTGGCTGTTCCTGTTCGTCTTCATCTACTGGTGGGGCGCCGGGCCGATCGCCGCGCACTGACCGCGCCCGGCTGAGCCTGGGGGCACGGAAACAGGGCACGGCAAACAAGGGCATCGGCGCGCGTTCATTCCGGATGGATTGCGGGAGCGCGACGATGAACCAGACGTCCAGCGGGATGAGCCTGTCCGATCTGTCCAGGCTCATGCGCAAGATCGACTACTGCATGTTCTCGACCCATGCCGGGAACGGCCACATCGCTGGCCGGCCGATGAGCAACAACGGCGATGTCGAGTACAAGGGCGATTCCTGGTTCTTCGCCCTGGACAGCACCCATACGGTCCAGGAGATCGGGCGCGACCCGAAGGTGGCGCTCTCCTTCGCCAGCAGCCAGGGCCTGCTGGGGCAGAGGCCTCTCTTCATCGCCGTCGAGGGCGAGGCGGAGCTGATCCGCGACAAGGATGCCTTCCAGGAGCACTGGAACAAGGACCTGGACCGGTGGTTCGAGCAGGGCGTGGACACGCCCGGCCTGACGCTGATCAAGGTGCAAGCGAGCCGCATCACTTACTGGGACGGCATGGAGGAGGGCGAGGTCTCGGTCTGACACGACGGACCGCTTCTCTCTCGCCCTAGGTGCCGCGCAGTCTGGCGGGCGCCCATACGGTCGCCTTCGGGCGGCCCGTGGCGCCCCGACGGGGTGCCCACTTCAGACTGGTGGCTGACCGGGGCGGCGTGTGAGCCAGTGCACCGCACGCCGCAGCGGCCGCGTGGCGCGCCAAGTGGTGGAAGCCAGGATAGAGCAGAGCAGGGCTTCGCTTTCGCTCTTGCCTTCCGGGAGGGTAGGCCGGTCGGGTGCGTCCTGCCCTTCGGCATCGCACGGCATTCCGACATCGCCCGTAGCCTGCGTCAGAACGTAGAGGCAGGCACGTCCGCAATCCGGGAAAGGGTGGAACACTGCGTGCCATCCCGCCCGGCGCGCCGCCTCCACCAGGAAATCGTGGGAGAAGCCCAACTCCATCCATCCGAAGCGTCGCATGCAGAAGACCGACAGCGCATCCAGGCGCGGGCCCCAGGCATAGGGGACGTCGGGGCGGGGTGCCTCGATCACGGGCTCGCCGCACAGCAACAGCCGTCCCCCCGGCTTGATCCGGTCATGCAGGCGCCGCAACAGGGCCTGGAAATCGACCGCGTGATGGAAGGCTTCGTAGAACACCACGGCGTCGAAGCGCTCCGTCCCGAACCCCTCGCCGAAACGGGCCCGCTCCACCTCGACCGGCAGATTCATCCCTGCCGCCTGTCGCTGGATCGCCTCGATGGCGACCGCGTCGATATCGACGCCGCAGGCGCGGTAGCCCATGCGGGCCAGCATCAGCAGCAACTGGCCGCTGCCGGGGCCGTATTCCAGCACCGAGCCGCCAGGGCCGAGGCCGAGGTGACGCAGGATATGCCCCCAGGCATAGAGGTGCTCGCCGGTCATGGCCGCGTCGCGGAAGCTCCAGGGCACCAGGCCGGTCCAGAGCGCCTCTGGGACATCGTAGGAGGGCGCCTCGTCGCGCTCGGGGCTATAGTCGCCCCGCCCTTCCGCATCCGGCCGTGACCGCAGCGTCAGATACAGGTCGAGGACCTCCCGGTGGTAGCTGTCCGAGAAGGGATCGAGTGCGTTGAGGCGGGCGGCACCGGGCGTGTCGAGCACGAGCTTCGTCAGCGCGATGTATTCGGCGGCATCCGGGACACCTCCGTCCAGTCTGTCCAGCACCGCATCGAGCTCCGCCGGCGAAACCTGGACCTGAACCATGCGACACCCCCCATTATCCTTCTGCCGGGAAGTCTGACTCATTCCGCCGGCGATGGGAAAGGCGGCCGTACAGGATCGCCGCGCGGGCCGGGGCGGCTGGACGCGGCGTGGCGGAGAGGGCAGGAAGTTTCCGGCCCTATCTGAAGCGCCTCGATGACACGTCTTCGCCGCCTGCTGCTTCCCTTCCTCTGCGTCCTGCCCGTCCTCGTGGTGCTGGTGGGGCTCGGGAACTGGCAGGTCCGGCGCCTGCACTGGAAGACCGACCTCCTGGCCCGTGTCGATGCCGCCGAGGCGGGCCCGCCCCGAGTCCTGCGCGACCCGCCGGAGGAACTGTCCAAGGTGGTCGCCACCGGGCGCTTCCTGCATGACCGCGAGGCACTGGTCGGGCTGGAGGTGCGGGACGCCGTGCTGGGTGCCTTCCTGGTCACGCCGCTGGAACGGCCGGATGGCCCGCCCGTCCTGGTCAACCAGGGCTGGGTGCCGCTGGAGCGCAAGGCGCCGGTCAGCCACCCGGAGGGGATGGTGAGCATCACCGGCTGGGTCCGCCCCGCCGATGGCCATAACGTCTTCGCCGCCAGCGACGACCCCGTCGGGCGGCGCTTCTATACCTTCGATCCGTCGGTGATCGGCCCGGCCCTGGGGCTGACGCAGGTGGCGCCCTATGCGCTGGTGGCCCTGGCCTTGCCCCAGGCGCCCGGTTCTGCTTCCGGCCCACCGGATGCGCCCGCGGGACGAGCCCTGGCCGCGCCGGCCGGCGGCGCGCCGGCGGCCCCGCTTCCCCAGCCGGCGCGAGCCATGCCGCGCCCCGACAACCCGCATCTCGGCTATGCCGTCACCTGGTACGGCACCGCCCTGGCCCTGGTCGGTGTCTTCGCCGCCTTCGCCTGGCGCCGCCTGAAGGACCCCGCCTAAAGGATCTCGTATGACGAACGACCCCTATCTCCGTCTGAAGTCCCGCTTCAACCGCATCGGCGCGCTGGGCGAGGCGAGTGCCATGCTGGGCTGGGACGCTTCCGCGATGATGCCCGAGGGCGGCGGCGCCTCGCGCGGTGAGCAGCTCGCCGTGCTGGCGGGGCTGTCGCACGAGCTGCTGACGGCGCCCGTGGTGGCGGAAGACCTCGCCGCCGCCGAGGCCAGCCCGCCGGCGGAGCGCTGGGATGCCGCCAACCTGGCGCTGATGCGCCGGACCCATACCCGCGCCGCCTGCCTGCCGGGGGATCTGGTGGAGGCGGTCTCGCGCGCCAACAGCGCCTGCGAGAAGGTCTGGCGCAAGGCGCGCGCCGCCTCCGACTTCGCCATGGTGCGCCCCTATCTGGAGGAAGTGGTGCGGCTGCAGCGCGAGGAGGCCGCCGCGCTGTCCGGCGCCACCGGCCTCGCGCCCTATGACGCGCTGATGGACGGGTTCCAGCGCGGCATCGGCGCCGCCGACGTGGAGCCGGTCTTCGCCGCCTACGAGTCCTTCCTGAAGGAAGCGCTGCCCGAGGCCGAGGCGATCCAGGCCCGTCGTCCGGCGCCGGTTGAACCGTCCGGACCCTTCCCGGTGGAGATCCAGAAGCGGCTCTGCCGCCAGCTTTCCGAGCGGATCGGGCTGGACTTCACCCATGCGCGGCTGGACGAGAGCGCGCATCCCTTCTCCGGCGGCACGCCCGCCGATGCGCGGATCACCACGCGCTATGACGAGGGCAACTTCGCCCAGGCGCTGCTCGGCGTGGCGCATGAGACGGGGCACGCGCTCTATGAGCGCGGGCTGCCGGAAGCCTGGGAGCGGCAGCCGGTGGGCGAGGCCGCCGGCATGGCGGCGCATGAATCGCAGTCCCTGCTGATCGAGGTGCAGGCCTGCCGCTCCGATGCCTTCCTCTCCTGGTTGGGCCCGCAACTCCATGCCGCCTTCGGCGGGGCAACGGAGGCCTATGACGGCGCCAATCTGGGGCGGCTCTGGCGGCGGGTGGCGCGCGGCTTCATCCGCGTCGATGCCGACGAGATGACCTATCCGGCGCATGTCATCCTGCGCTTCCGGTTGGAGCGGGCGCTGATCGGCGGCGACCTCGCCGTGGCCGACCTGCCGGGTGCCTGGAACGAGGGGTTCCGCGGGTTGCTCGGGCTGACGCCGCCTGATGACCGGCGCGGCTGCCTGCAGGACATCCACTGGTACGACGGCGCCTTCGGCTATTTCCCGTCCTACACGCTCGGCGCCATGGCGGCGGCGCAGATCATGGCGGCCGCCCGCGCCGCCGTGCCGGGGATCGACGCGGCGCTGGCGCAGGGGGATTTCGCGCCGCTGCTCGGCTGGCTGCGGCCGAACATCCATGGCAAGGCGGCGAGCCTCGGCTTCCAGGACCTGCTGCGGGAGGCGACCGGCGGGCCGCTTGATCCGGCGGCCTTCACGCGGCATCTTCGGGCGCGATACCTGGAGGGCTGACGGCAGTGTTGCCCCGGGGGAAAGGCTTCGCCTTCCCCCCAGACCCCCCATCCACCAGGACGCTGCGCGCCCTGGACCCGGTGAGTTGGCGCTCGCTGCGGCCCGATCGCGCCGAAGAGCCTCGCTCTCCGGCGGTTGCGGTCGCCACAAGCGCGGACAGGGTGTTTTTCTTCTTTTCGGGAGCCCCGCCGATCCACCTTTTCCCGGGGATCGGGCCGTAGGCTGACGGTCACCACGCGAGCCAGCTCAAGCCCGGGGTCCGGGGACCGGCTTCGGTCCCCGGCGGAGGGGGGTCCGGGGGCGAGGCGGAGCCTTGCCCCCGAGGGCCGGACGGCGGCGCAACCCTCCCCGGGGCGGGTCAGCCCTGGCTGGCGGGGGTGCGGCGCAGCAGCGAGAGGGTGGCGCCGACCGCGCAGAAGCCGATCATCACGCAGAGGGCGACGTGGTAGGCGCCGATCAGCGCGTTCAGGTCCTCCGGCGAGAAGTGGCGGAGGGAGCCGCTGTACACCGCCTGCTTGCTTTCCATCATCAGCGGGCTGGTGATGATCGCCAGCGACAGGGCGGCGCCGGTCACATGGCCCGTGTTCTGGAGCATGGAGCGGATGCCGTTGGCGATGCCGCGCCGGTTGGCTGCCACGCTGATCATGATGCTGCTGGTGTTGGGCGTCTGGAAGGTGCCCGAGCCGAGGCCGAGCAGCAGCAGGCCGATGCCCACCGGGGCATAGGGGGCATCCGCCCGCAGCCCCGTCAGCATCAGCGCCAGCCCGGCCGCCGCCAGCCCCATGCCGATGGCGCAGAGGGTGGAGGAGCCGAAGCGCAGCACCAGCCGCCCGACCACCAGCGCCGCCAGCATGGTGCCCAGCGCCGCCGGCATCACCCGCAGCCCGGCGCCGAAGGCGTCGTAGCCCTGCACCGCCTGGAGGAAGAGCGACATGATCAGCGCCGTGCCCGTCACCACCAGGGTGACAATCATGGTGGTGGCATAGGCGAAGGCGCGGTCCTGGTCGCGGAACAGCGTCAGGTCCACCAGCGGGTCGCGGCGGCGGAGCTGCGAGAGCAGGAAGAGCGGCGCGGCGACCACGGCGGCGGCCACGCCGATCAGCACGATTCGGCTGTTCCAGCCCTGGGAGCCGCCCATCGACAGCGCCACGATGAAGCCGCCCAGCATCAGCAGCGACAGCACCGCGCCGAGCAGGTCGAAGCGTTCGTGTGAGCGCATGTGCACCTTGCGCAGCGTGACGGCCGCCCAGGCGATGGCGACGAGGCCGATGGGCAGGTTGAACAGGAAGACCGCGCGCCAGCCGAAGGCCGTGGCCATGGCGCCGCCGACCACCGGGCCCAGGACCTGGGCCGCCGCGGCCATGGAGGAGTTCATGCCCAGGCCGATGCCGAGCGCGTGGCGGGGGAAGGCATCGGTGAGCAGGGCCGTGGTGTTGGTGATGATCGCCGCCGCGCCGATCGCCTGCACCACGCGGAAGGCGATCAGGGCATTGGCGCTGGGCGCGAAGCCGCAGGCGAGGCTGGCCAGGGTGAAGATGGAGAGGCCCATCAGGTAGAGGCGCCGCCGGCCCACCAGATCCGCCAGCCGGCCGAAGACCAGGATGAAGATCGTGTTCACCAGCATGTAGGAGAGCAGGATCCAGCTCGCCTGGGCGGGGCTGGCGCCGAAATGGCGGCTGACGGCGGGCAGGGCGACGTTCAGCGTGCTGCTGTTGATGAAGGTGAGCATCAGCCCCAGCGTGGTCACCGAGAACACCCGCCAGGCCTGGCGCATCTGCGCCGCTTCATCCTTCTCGCGGTTCATGTCCGCCGCCGGCATGGCCTGGGTGGTGATCGATGCACTGCTCACGCCGTTCCTCGCCCTTTCGACCGGAGGGCGCCACCATAGCGGTCTCGCGCGTCTCGCACATGCGAAAGCCCGGCATGTTGCCCATGTGGATGGCAGATGGATCGAGCGGTCGGGAGAGGGACCGCAGCGTTGCTCTTTTTCGGTGCCGTCTGCCGCGCCCGTGGGCGATTTGGCTGAGAGGGGGCCGTTCCGGAGAGTCGGGCATGGCTTCCAGCCCCCCCCCGGTGCTCAGGCCGGGATCGGCACCCGCTGGGCCAGGGGGTCGATCAGTGCCTCGATGGTGGCCGGCTCCTCCCAGGCGAGGGTGATGTTCAGCACGGTGATCCGGGCGCGGAAGGCCTGCGGCAGGCGAACGAAGTCCTTGCGTGTGGTGACGGGGATGGCGCGCAGACGGTCGGCCTCGGCGAGCAGCTCCCGCAGATCCCCGGCATCGAAGGGGTAGTGGTCGGCATAGGCGGCGCGGCCGGCGATGACCGCCCCGGCCTCCTGCAGGCTGGCGAAGAACTTCAACGGGTTGCCGATGCCGCAGAAGGCGAAGACCGGCTGGCCCACCAGCATCCGGGCCTCCGGGCCGGGCACCAGCTTGCCGCGCAGCACCGGCAGCTTCGGCGGCAGTTGCGCCAGCGCGCCGGTGCGGTCCTCGCCGATCAGGATCGCGGCGCGGCAGCGCGCGGCGGCGGTCTCGACGGATTCGCGCAGCGGCCCGGCCGGGATCACCCGCCCGTTGCCGAAGCCGTAGGAGCCGTCGATGGTCAGCAGCGACAGATCCTTCTCCAGCGTCGGGTTCTGCAGCCCGTCATCCATGACGATGGCCTGGGCGCCGCCCTCGATCGCCGCGCGGGCGCCGGCGGCGCGGTCGCCGGAGATCCAGGCCGGGCGCTCGGCGGCCAGCAGCAGGGCCTCGTCGCCCACGTCGTGGCTGTCGTGCTTCGCCGGATCGACCCGCAGCGGGCCCTTCAGCTTGCCGCCATAGCCGCGCGAGAGGAAATGCACGTTGATGCCCCGGTTGGCGAGGCGGCGGCCGAGGTCGAGCGCGAGCGTGGTCTTGCCGGCGCCGCCGGCGGTGACGTTGCCGCAGCAGATGACCGGCACCGGGGCCTTCCAGCCGGGCTTGGCGACCCGCCTCGCGGTCGCCTGGGCGTAGAAGGTGGCCAGGGGGGACAGGAGCAGGGGCAGCACTCCCCCGCCGTCCCCGCTCCAGAACTCGGGGGCACGCATCGGCTCGGTCAGGTCCTCTCTTCCTGGCACTCCCGGGGGATTCCCGGGGAGGGCGGCTCGGGCAGCAGTTCCGCGATCGTCCGGGCGACCTCCTCTGCCAGCCCCGATGCCCCTTCCGCGACGCGGGCGGCACCCTGCCGCAGCAGCTCCGCTCGCCGCGTATCGGTTAGCACGGCGTGCGCGGCATCCGCCAGCATGGCCGGATCGGTCGCCAGGGAAGGAGCTGGGGAGGGGGGAAGCTGCACCGCCCCGCCCGCGGCCAGCAGCCGGGCGGTGACATCGGCGAAGTTGCCCATATGCGGGCCGAGCAGAATCGGGCAGCCGAGCCGCGCCGGTTCCAGCGGATTCTGCCCGCCACCGGGCGCCAGCAGGGACTTGCCGATCACCGCCACCCCCGCCAGCCGGTAGAAGAGGCCAAGCTCGCCCAGCGTGTCGGCGAGGTAGAGGCCGGTCTCCGGCCCCGGCTCGTCACCCGCGCCGCGCCGGACCGCGCCGGGCAGTTGGACGGCCAGCTCCGCCCCGCGTTCCGGGTGGCGCGGGGCGATCACCGTGAGCAGGCCGGGCAGGCGCGCGGCGAGTCGCTCATGCGTCCGGGCCAGGAGCTCCTCCTCCCCGGCATGGGTGCTGGCGGCGAAAAGCACGGACCGGGCGCCGACCAGCCGGCGCAGCCGGGCCAGTTCCGCCGCGTCGGCCGGCAGGGGAGATGCCGCGTATTTCAGGTTGCCGGCGACCCGCACCGCCCCGGCCCCGGCGGCGCGCAGCCGCGCCGCGTCCGCCTCGCTCTGCGCCAGCACCAGCCGGAAGGTGGAGAAGGCCTCCCGCGCCAGGCCCGGCGCCCAGCGCCAGCCGCGCGCCGAGCGCTCCGAGAGGCGGGCATTGACCAGCAGCATCGGAATCCGTGCCCGGCGGGTCGCGGCCAGCAGGTTCGGCCAGATCTCGCTTTCCACGAAGACCCCGGCATCCGGCCGCCAGCCCTGCAGGAAGCGGTCCGCCCAGTCCGGCACGTCCAGCGGCACGAAGCGGTGCTGCAGCCGGGGGCGGAGCGTTTCCGGCAGGCGGCGCATCAGCAGCTCCGCCGAGGTGACGGTGCCGGTGGTGACCAGGAAGCGCAGCGCCGGGTCGCGCCGGGCCAGCGCCTCGATCAGCGGCAGGATGGAGAGGCTTTCCCCCACGCTGGCGCCGTGCAGCCAGAGCAGCCGCCCCGGCGGCCGCGCCGCGCCGCCGCCCTCGCGCTCCTGCAGGCGGGCGGGGATCTCCTTGTTCCGCCGGGCGCGCCGCCGCAGGTGCAGGCGCCAGAACGGTGCCGTCAGCCGCGCCGTGGCATCCCAGGCCAGGCTGCCGGGCGTCATCCCGGCTGAGGCCCGCCCTGCGGCGCATCCGCCTGTCCGGGCGACAAAGGGGGCTCCGAAGGCAGCGGGCGGCCTGCCGCCCAGGCATCGGCGATGGCGCAGGCCTCGTTCATCCCGGCGGCGATGGCCTGCCGCCCGCCCTCGATATCGTCCCGCGACACGAAGACCGCCGGGAGCACCACCACCACCCCGCGCCCGAAGGGCAGGGGCAGCATCATCCGGTCCCAGGAGCGCAGCATGTGGCGCCGTGTCGTGGCCGCCGCGCAGGGGATGACCGCGGCCCGCGCCGTGGCGCCGAGCTGGGCGACGCCCGGTGCCGCCTCCCGCCGTGGGCCGCGGGGGCCGTCGGGGGTGATGGCCGCGAGGTCGCCGCGCGCCAGCAGGCGCAGGATGCTCATCATCCCCGAGGCCCCGCCGCGCGAGGTGGAGCCGTGGACGGTGTCGAGCTGGAAGCGGGCGATGATGTCGCCGATGAAGCGGCCATCCCTGTGGCGGGAGACCAGCACATGGGTCCGGCGCGGGCGCAGCACCGGGAAATGCTCCCGCGCCAGACGCCAGAGCATCGGCATCATCGGCAGGCGCTCATGCCAGAAGGAAACCATCAGGGGGCGGCCCGAAGCCACGGCCACCGCCATGTCGTCCCGGCCCAGGAAGGTCCAGCGCGTGGTCGCGTAGACGAAGGCCAGGTAGAGGCCGATCAGGCGCGCCGCCGCCGTGAGCGTCGCAGGATGCCGCAGCAGGCGCTTGAACATTGTTGCGCGGGGCTAGCATGCCCTGCGGTTCCGGTCACGCGGCTGTCAGATGAGGCTGGCATGCGTGGGAGCAAGCCGGGTTGGGCGTGGCGCCGTCCCCGGGGGACAAGGCTCCGCCTTTTCCCCCGGACCCCCTTATCCGCCAGGACGCTTCGCGCCCTGGACCCCATTCGTTGACGCCTACTGCGGGCCGGATCGCGCCGGAGAGCGATGCTCTCCGGCGACTGCGGGCGCCACGAACACGGACAGGGTGTTTGCTTTTTTCGGGAGCCCCACCGATCCACCTGCTCTTAGGGATCAGGTGCTGGACTGACGGCCACCACAGGCACCAACGAAAGCCCGGGGTCCGGGGACCGGCTTCGGTCCTCGGCGGAGTGGGGGCTTGGGGGCGAGGCGGAGCCTTGCCCCCGGCGGGCCGCCACGAGGCGCGACGCGGGCCTGATCCTCGACCGGGGAGCCCCCGGCTCAGCCCGGAGCAGCCTTGACATGGGGTGCGTTGAACTCGCTTCCGGTGCATGGGAAAGGACAAGGCAACGGATCCGACGTTCGAGGAAGACGCAAGTCCATGCCCGCCTATCGTTCCCGCACCACCACCCATGGCCGCAACATGGCCGGCGCCCGCGGCCTCTGGCGCGCCACCGGCATGAAGGACGGCGATTTCGGCAAGCCGATCATCGCGGTGGTCAACTCCTTCACCCAGTTCGTTCCGGGCCATGTCCACCTGAAGGACCTCGGCCAGCTGGTGGCGCGGGAGATCGAGCGGGCCGGCGGCGTGGCCAAGGAGTTCAACACCATCGCGGTGGATGACGGCATCGCGATGGGGCATGACGGGATGCTCTACTCGCTGCCGTCGCGCGAGCTGATCGCCGACAGCGTGGAGTACATGGTCAACGCGCACTGCGCCGATGCCATGGTCTGCATCTCCAACTGCGACAAGATCACGCCGGGCATGCTGATGGCGGCGCTGCGGCTGAACATCCCCGTGGTCTTCGTGTCCGGCGGGCCGATGGAGGCGGGCAAGGTCATCGCCCATGGCGTGACGAAGAAGTACGACCTGATCGACGCCATGGTGGCCGCCGCCGACGACCGCGTCTCGGACGAGGAGGTGAAGGTCATCGAGCGTTCCGCCTGCCCGACCTGCGGCTCCTGCTCCGGCATGTTCACGGCCAATTCGATGAACTGCCTGACCGAGGCGCTGGGCCTGTCGCTGCCGGGCAACGGTTCGACGCTCGCGACCCATGCCGACCGCCGCCGCCTCTTCGTCGAGGCGGGGCACCTGATCGTCGATCTCGCCCGTCGCTACTACGAGCAGGACGACGCGTCCGTGCTGCCGCGCAACGTCGCCTCCTTCGCCGCCTTCGAGAACGCGATGACGCTCGACATCGCCATGGGCGGCTCGACCAACACCGTGCTGCACCTGCTCGCCGCCGCGAACGAGGGGGAGGTCCCCTTCACCATGGCGGATATCGACCGCCTGTCCCGCCGCGTGCCGGTGCTGTGCAAGGTCGCGCCCGCCGTGTCGCAGGTGCACATGGAGGACGTGCACCGCGCCGGCGGCATCATGGCCATCCTGGGCGAGCTGGACCGTGCCGGGCTGGTGGACACCAGCGTCGGCAATGTCGCCGAGGGCACGCTGGGCAAGGCGCTGGCGCGCTGGGACGTGCGGGTGACGGAAAGCGCCTCGGTAAGGGATTTCTACCGCGCCGCGCCGGGCGGCGTGCCGACCCAGGTGGCCTTCAGCCAGGAATCGCGCTTCGACGAGCTGGACCTGGACCGTGAGAAGGGCGTGATCCGTGACCTGGAGCACGCCTATTCCCGCGATGGCGGGCTGGCGGTGCTGTTCGGCAACCTCGCCTTGGACGGCTGCATCGTGAAGACCGCCGGCGTGGATGAGAGCATCCTGAAGTTCTCCGGCCCCGCCCATGTCTTCGAGAGCCAGGACGCCGCCGTGGAGGGCATCCTGGGCAACAAGGTGAAGGCCGGCGAGGTGGTGCTGATCCGCTACGAGGGGCCGCGCGGCGGGCCGGGGATGCAGGAGATGCTGTACCCGACCAGCTACCTGAAGTCGAAGGGGCTGGGGAAGGCCTGCGCTCTGGTGACGGACGGGCGCTTCTCCGGCGGCTCCTCGGGGCTTTCCATCGGGCATGTCTCGCCCGAGGCGGCCGAGGGCGGGCTGATCGGCCTGGTGGAGCAGGGCGACCGGATCGAGATCGACATCCCCAACCGCCGCATCCACCTCGCCGTCGAGGAGGCGGAGCTGGAGCGCCGCCGCGCCATCCGCGACGCCGCCGGCTGGAAGCCCGCCGCGCCGCGGGCGCGCAAGGTCAGCGCCGCGCTGCGGGCCTATGCGATGCTGGCGACCAGCGCCGCCAAGGGCGCGGTGCGGCAGGTCCCGCAGGGGTGATGACCAGTGGCGGCGCCCCGCGCCGCCGGCCGGTTCTGGAGGCACGGTCCTGAAGGCAAGGAAAAGGCCGGGTCCCGATGGGACCCGGCCTTTGTCATGTCCTGGCTCGCCGTGCCCCAGGTGGAGGGGTCAGGCCGCCTGCTGGATCGCCGAGAGCAGCCATTCCTGGCCCGGACGGCGGGTGAAGGTCCAGATCTCCGTCACGGTCTGGCGGGCCTGCGGATCGCCCTCCACCACCTGGCCGCTGCTGTCGCGGGTGACGTCGATCAGGCTGAAGCGCATCGCCACCGTGGCGTAGTCCTGGCCGTCCTCGTTCCAGGCCTCGGCGAGATCGCCGGATTCCAGCCGGACGTCGCGGGTCTCGTTGTGCCAGCCGCGCGCCTTCAGGTCCTGCAGGTCGTTGCTGAAGTAGCGCAGCATCTCCGGCGTGGCGAGGCGGGCCAGGGTCTCGGTGTCGCCGCGCGACCAGGCGGCGTTCACCGCCTGCAGGCTGCGCTCGAAGGCGGCGAAGTCGCCCTGGCTGACCTGCACCGGGGTGGTGGCCGGCGCGGCGGGGCGGCCCGAGGCCGCGCCCCGCATGGCACCGCCCAGCGGGCCGGGGCGGTTGCTCATCGGGTCATGCGCGTCGCGGGCATAGCCCGGCGTGTTCCCCGCCATGGCGACGCCACCACGGGGCATGCCCTGCGGCATCCCCTGGGCCGTCTGGCGGCGGCGCAGGAAGCGCATCAGCAGCATGACGCCGCCGACCACCAGGGCGATCTGCAGCAGCAGGCCGATCATCCCCGCGAAGCCGGAGATGCCGCCGAAGCCGAAGCCGAACAGCATGCCAAGCAGACCGGCGCCGAGCAGGCCGCCCATCATGCCGCCCATGAAGCCGCCGCCGAAGCGGCTGCCGGCCGGGGCGGGGGTGTAGCTGGGCGGCCGGGCCGGGGTGGCCTGGTTCATGCCGCCGCGCGACATGTCGCTGCGGTCGAAGGTGTTCGTGCCGCCGCCGGGCGCGGTGCGGGTGGCCGGGGGCGCGTTGAAGCTGCGGCTGCCGCGGCTGCCCGAGGAGAAGCCGCCGCCGGGGCGCGCCTCGGCCAGGGCCGGCGCCAGCGCCAGGGCAAGGGCGGCGAAGCCCGCGAGGAAGCGGGCCTTGCGGACGGTCCGGCGATGCATGGGACGGTTCTCCCGGGCAAATGATTCTGTCATGGCTGTAATATAAGAAGCCTGGACGGCAATGCCATGTCCAGCGGTCTTTCTGAAAACGGTGCCGCTGCATAAAGGTTTTGCAACGCTTCGAAACCGCTGGCGGCGGTCTCCAGGGCCTGTTGGCGCAGGGATTTCCTTGCGGTTCGGCAATATGGAACGAAAACGCAACATATCCGGGGCGGCAGCGCCATTTTGGCGCCGGGCTGCCCTGGCTCTATCCTCTCCATGCCGTCCCGGCCACCCTGCGCCCCGTCTTTCCCCTCCCCCCTTGGCCTCGTCCCGGCCGTTCAGAGGATGCCCGCCATGCCGGAACCCGATTCCCGCCCGACCCTCGCCGCGCCGGACGAGGACCCCTGGCTCTGGCTGGAGGAGGTGGAGGGGCCCCGCGCCCTGGAATGGGTGGAAGGGCAGAACGCCACCCTGCTGGCCCGTCACGCCGATGCCTGCTTCGAGGCCGATCGCGACGCGCTGAAGGCGGCGATGGACCGGCCGGACAAGCTGCCCTTCGTCACCCGCCGGGGCGGGCTGCTGTACAATTTCTGGCAGGATGCCGCCCGGCCACGCGGGCTCTGGCGGCGGACCACGCTGGATTCCTACCGCACCAGCGACCCGGTCTGGGAGGACCTGCTGGACCTCGACGCGCTGGCGGCGGCGGAGGGGGAGGACTGGGTCTGGCAAGGGGCGCGCAGCCGGCCCGGCGCGCATGACCGGGCGATCCTCTCGCTGTCGCGCGGCGGCGGGGATGCGGTGGTGCTGCGGGAGTTCGACCTTCCCACCCGGCGCTTCGTGGAGGGCGGCTTCGCCGTGCCGGAAGCCAAGGGGCTGGTGGACTGGATCGACCGCGACACGCTGCTGCTCTCCACCGCGCTGGGGGAAGGGAATGCCACGCAGTCCGGCTATCCCCGCCGCATCCGGCTCTGGCGCCGGGGCGTGGCGCCGCTGGAGGCGGAGGTGCTGTTCGAGACCGCGCCGGAGAGCATGGGGCTCTGGGGCACGGTGGACCGCGAGACGGGCGACTGGGTCTTCCGCGAACAGCTCGGCTTCTATGACGCGCGCTATCACGTGGCGAAGCCGGGCGGCGCGGTCAGGACGCTCGACCTGCCGACCGACATGCGGCTGGACTGGCACCATGGCGGCACCGCCCCGGCCGGCGGGGCGGAACTGGAGGGCTGGCTGGTCCTCTGGCCGCGCACGCCCTGGACGGTGGCGGGGCAGACCCATGCGCCGGATACGCTGCTGGGCATCCGGCTGGCGGATTTCCTGGCGGGGAGCCGGGAATTCGCCACGCTCTTCGTGCCGGGCGAGCGCCGGGCGCTGCAGGGCTTCTTCTGGTGCCGGGGGCGGCTGGTGCTTTCCGTCCTGGACGACCTGCGCCCGGTCTTCACCCTGCGGACCCCGCCGGCAGGCGGCAGGGCGGATTGGCACGCCGAGGAGATCCCGGGCCTGCCGCGGATCGGCGTGGTCAGCGTCTGGCCGCTCGACGCGGAGGAGATGGAATCCGACGGCACGCTGATGGTCAGCGTCCAGGACCCGGTGACGCCGCCCAGCCTGATGCTGTCCTCCCTGGACCTGCCCATGCCGGCGCTGCTGAAGCAGGCGCCGCACGTCTATGACGCGGCGGGGCTGGTGGTGACGCGGCACGAGGCGGTCTCGGTGGATGGGGAGCGCATCCCCTATGTGCAGGTCGGGCCGGAGGGGCTGACCGGCGAGGCGCCGGTGCACATGACGGGCTATGGCGGCTTCCAGGTCACCACGCAGCCCTATTACGCCATGCGCACGGGCAAGCTCTGGCTGGAAAAGGGGGGCACCACCGTGCTCGCCAATATCCGGGGCGGCGGCGAGTTCGGCACGCGATGGCACGAGGCCGGGCGGTTGGCGGGCAAGGCGCGCTCGCATGACGATTTCGCCGCCGTGGCCGCGGACCTGGTGCGGCGCGGCGTCACCCGGCCGGGGCGCATCGCGGCGGAGGGCGGCAGCAATGGCGGGCTGCTGATCGCCAACATGCTGACGCGCTATCCGGAGCGGTTCGGGGCGCTGTTCTGCACCATCCCGCTGGTGGACATGCGCCGCTACACGAAGCTCCTGGCGGGGGCGAGCTGGATCGCGGAATACGGCGATCCGGAGAGGCCGGAGGACTGGGAATTCCTCCGGCACATCTCCGCCTATCACTGTGCGGAGCCGGGGCGGGAATACCCGCCCATCCTGCTGGCCACGGCGCGCAAGGACGACCGCGTCCATCCCGGCCATGCCCGCAAGATGGCCGCCAAGCTCCAGGCCATGGGCTACGACGCGCATTTCTACGAGCCCGGCGCGGGTGGCCATGGCTACGGCAAGGACAGCGGGGAGATCGCCACCTTCTCGGCCCTCGGCACCGCCTTCCTGCGCCGGGCCATCGGCTGGGAGGAATAGCGGCTCCCCCGCCTCATACCGATCGGCGCGACCGGCAAAGGATCACGGCGAAGGCCGGGGCGCCGAACAGGGCCGTCACCACGCCGATCGGCAGGGTCTGCTGCGGCACCAGGATGCGCGAAAGGATATCCGCCAGCACCGCCAGGATGGCGCCCATGATCAGCGAGGCCGGCAGCAGCCGCGCATGGGAGGGGCCGACCAGGAATCGCGCTGCATGCGGCACCACGAGGCCGACGAAGCCCACCGTGCCGGTGATGCTCACCAGCACCGCGGTCATCGCCGCCGTCACCGCGAAGAGCAGGGCGCGCACCCGCCCCACCGGGATGCCCAGCGTCATCGCCGCATCGGCGCCGAAGGTGAAGGCATCCAGCGCCCGGGCCTGGAACAGGCAGACGAGGCTCGCCACCAGCACGGCCGGCGCCGCGAGGGCGAGGTCGGGCCAGCGCACGCCGCTCAGATTGCCGAGCAGCCAGAACATCACCCCGCGCGCCTGTTCCGCATTCGCGGCGGTGGTGACGACATAGGCGGTGATGGCGTTGAAGAGCTGCGAGGCGACGACGCCGGCCAGGATCACCCGCTCCGCCCCGCCGCCGGAGGCCGAGGCCAGGGCGGCCACGGCCAGCAGCGCGGCCAGCGCGCCGAAAAAGGCACCGCCGGAGAGCGAGACCAGCCCGCCCCCCAGGCCCAGCACCACCACCGCCACGGCGCCGGTCGAGGCGCCGGCGGAGATCCCCAGCACATAGGGCTCCGCCAGCGGGTTGCGCAGCAGCGCCTGCAGCACCGCCCCCGCCACCGCCAGCCCGCCGCCGAGACAGGCCGCCATCAGCGCGCGGCTGAGCCGGTAATCCCAGATCACCCCCTCCTGGATTCGGCTGACCTCGTAGCCCGCGCCGAGCAGCCGGTTGGCCAGCGCCTTGAACGTGGTGACGAGGGGCACCGGCATCTCGCCCACCGAGACGGCCAGGGCGACGCAGAGACCGAGCAGCAGCAGCGCCAGCAGGGCCAGCACCAGCCGCGCCACCTGACCGGTGGCGCCGGGCCGGGCCGTCACCAGGCCGCGGATCGCCGGCCGGGCGGCTTCCAGCGGCAGCCCGTCGCTGGCCAGGCCGCTCACGGCTTCGTCCCGCTTCCCTGGGCCTGCTCCTGCTTCTCCAGGGCCTGGATGCCCCTGGCCACGGCCTCGATGCCGTCGATGGTGCGCAGCGTCGGGTTCATCGACTGCGCCCCCACCACCACGAAGCGCCGCGCCTGCACCGCCGGCATCTGGCTGGTGACCGGGTCCGTCTCCAGGAACTGGCGCTTGACGCTCACGTCGTCGGCGGGGAAGCGGCGGCGCGTCATCTCGCCCATCACGATCACCGCGGGGTTGGCGGTGGCGATGGCCTCCCAGCTCACGGTCGGCCATTCCTCGGTCGTCCGGATGACGTTGCGCAGGCCCAGCAGCCGCGCGATGTAGCCCGGCGCGCCATTGGTGCCGGCCACGAAGGCATCGCCCTTCACGTCGCGGCTGGAGAACCAGAAGACCACCGGCAGGCCCTGCGCCTTCACCGAGGCGACCGCCGCCACCGCATCGGCCTCGCGCTTCCTCAACTGCGCCACCAGCGCGGCGCCGCGATCCCGCACGTCGAAGATCGCGGCGAGCTCCTCGATCTCCTGGTAGAGCAGCTCCATCGTGTAGGGCTGGCTCCGCACCCCGTCGCCGCTGCCGGAATTGTCCTTGCCCGTGCAGTCGGAGGGCGAGATGTAGGTGGGGATGCCGAGATCGGTGAACTGCTCCCGCCGTCCGACCCGGCCGCGCGGCCCGACATGCCATTCGAGCTGCACGGTGACGAGGTCCGGCTCCTTCCCCACCACAGATTCGAAGCTCGGGTCATTGTCCGCGAGGCGCGGGACCCTGGCATTCTCCCCGGCGAACTGCGGCAGCACCGGCTCCACCCAGAGCGCGGTGCCGGCGATCCGGTCGCCGAGGCCCAGGGCGTAGAGGATCTCCGTCTCCGACTGGCCGATGGAGACCACCCGGCGCGGTGCCTTGGGGAAGGTCAGGTCCAGCCCGCAGTTGCGCAGGGTCAGCGGGTAGCGGGTCGGCTCCGCGGCCGCCGGCGGCACCATGGCGCCGGACAGGGCAAGGCCAGCCCCGAGGGCGAGGCCGCCAAGGCGCCGCAGCGCCCTGCCCCGGCGCGGGCCGGCCAGGGCGGAAAGCATCGGAAAGGACGGCATGAATCAGGCTCCCGCCTCCGGAGCACCCCGCCCGGCGGCCTGGTGAAGCGACGACGGCAGGTCTCCTGGCTCGCGGCTTCCGGCATCGGCGCGGGACGCCATGCCGGCTTCGCCAGCCCTGTCTTCCCGGGCCCCGGCCTCCTTGCGGAGAGGCGAGGGCTCAGTGACCCGCCAGGCCGTCTCCGGAAGGGGCGGCAGGGCGGACGGGCCAGCGGGGAACCGCTGACAGTTGCGGGGGCAGCGGCCGACTTGCTCCCGGGCGCGAGGCCCGGCCGGAGCGCACGGCCTTCCCTTTTCACCCGCTCGCGCGGGACCGTCGACGGGCCAACCTATCCCGCGCATGGGCCGGCGGGCAAGGCGAAGCCGCGACCGCCGCGGCACGCCATCCCTCACCCCATCCCGCAGCACGGGCACGCCGGCCAGCACATGCGGCAGCGGCGTGCCGTGGCGCTGCCGGTGCGCGGCGTCGAAACCCGCGCGCTCCAGCGCCTCGCAACGGTCGAGATGGCGCAGCAGCAGCCGCTCCGCCCGTTCCGAGGAGGCATGGCGGCGGCGCCACAGGCGCCAGAGGAGATGCGCGTTCACGGCCCAGGCGTCATAGGCATGCTCCCGCATCCGCTGGCGCACGGCGGGCGGCAGGGCGTCGAAGCAGGCCCATTCGTCGCCGCCCCAGCGGCGCCAAAGCGTTTCCCGGACGGTGTTGTCGTTTCCCGCCACGCCGCTCAGCCCCAGGCTGGGAAAGGGTCCGGCAGCCGGGCCCAGGCGCGCGGCCCGTGCCGCATCTCCGCATCGGTCAGCAGGCAGGCATCGAGTTGCCGGCGCAGCGCCGCCTCGTCCATGCCGGCGCCGATGAAGACCACCTCCTGCCGCCGGTCGCCGAAGGGCTCCCGCCACTGGGCACGGATGCCGTCTCGCCATTCCGGGTCCCCGGGCCAGCGGGCGGGGTCCACGGCCGCGAACCAGTGGCCCGCCGCCTCGTGCCGCCCGACCTGCCCGGCCAGTTGCCAGGAGCCCGCCCAGCCCATGCGCGTGGCCAGCCAGAAGAAGCCCTTGGCCCGCACCACGCCCGGCAGGTCGGATTCGATCAAGGCCTTCCACCGCGCCGGATGCAGCGGGTGCCGCGCCCGCCAGACGAAGGAGCGGATGCCGAACTCCTCGCTTTCCGGCAGGTGCCCGCCCGCCAGGGCCTGGGCCCAGCCCGCCGCGCGCTGCGCCCGCGCGAAGTCGAAGCGCCCGGTTCCCAGCACCTCGGGCAGCGGGACGCGGCCATGGTCGGCGGCGAGGATGGCGGCCGTGGGGTTGAAGGTGGCGAGCAGCGCGGCCAGCCGTTCCCGCTCCGCCGCGTCCATGCGGTCGGTCTTGTTGATCACCAGCACGTCGGCGAACTCGACCTGCTCCACCAGCAGGTCCACCAGCAGCCGGTCATCCTCCTCGCCCGCCGTCTCACCCCGGACGCGCAGCGTGTCGGCGGAGCCGTAGTCGCGCAGGAAGGCCGGGCCATCGACCACGGTCACCATCGTGTCCAGCCGTGCCAGGTCGCCCAGGCTGCGCCCCGCCTCGTCGCGGAAGTCGAAGGTGGCCGCCACCGGCATGGGCTCCGCGATGCCGGTGCTCTCGATCACCAGCGCATCGAAGCGCCCTTCCCGCGCCAGGCGGGCAACCTCCACCATCAGGTCCTCGCGCAGGGTGCAGCAGATGCAGCCGTTGCTCATCTCCACCAGCTTCTCGCTGGTGCGGGTCAGCGTCCCATCCGCCGAGGGCGTGCCGGCGACGAGCGCGGCGTCGATGTTCACCTCGCTCATGTCGTTGACGATGACGGCGACGCGCCGGCCCTCGCGGTTGGCGAGGATGTGGTTGAGCAGCGTCGTCTTGCCCGCCCCCAGGAAACCCGAGAGCACGGTGACGGGGAGGCGTGTGTCAAAGGTCATGGAGTGGAATCCGTCCGGCTTCGTCGAGGCAGAGGAGCAGCCGGGGCACGGGCACGCCGTCCATCGGCGGGGATCGGTGCACCAGCCCGCGGCCGGGCGCGGCGGGATGCGCGTCGCCCTTGAGGATCGCGGCATCGCCGGTGCCCAGGCGCGCGGGCACCGGGCCGCCTTGCGGGTCATGGGCACGCGCGGCTTCCGCCCCGAACAGGGGAAGCCATTCCGTGCCTGCCCCGGCATAGGTGCAAAGCAGGCGCAGCCCCACCGCATCGGCATGGAAGAGGCGGCAGGCATCGCCGGTGATGCCCTCCAGCCGCGCCCGGAGGCGCTTCCGACCCAGGATCACGGAGAAGCTGACGCAGAGCCAGCGGATGTCGCGCAACAGGGCGGGCGGCAAGGGCGCCGGCAGCTTCGCGGCGAGGCGGAGGGCGCAATCCTCGGCCAGATCCTCCACCACCATGCGGAAGGGGGCGAGGCGCATCAGGGGCCGCAGGACACCGGGTTCCGGCGGCGGGCGCTGCCAGATGGCAAGCGGCACGTCGGGCCGGCGCACCTCCATCAGCACACCGGGATCGGCGGCGGCCAGGATGCGGAAGGCGCCTTCATCGGGCGCTGTCAGGGCTTCGCTGAGGAACACGCCCTGGGGTCTATATGTAATGTTATAATATTACAATACCCGGCCCGCATTCGCGGCGGGGAGAACCGGGGCGCGCCGCCCCGGGACCAAAGGCTCCCGCTACCAGCTCCGCAGTCGGCGCAGGCGCGGGGTCTTCTTGTGCTGGTGCTCGTCCATGCGTCCGAGCAGTGAGTCCAGCTCGGCGATGGCGCGGTGCAGATAGGGGCCCTTGTTCAGCATGACGCATTCGGCCCGCGCCGCCATCGCGGCGTCGGTCATCTCGCCGCGCGAGGGCGCCCCCTTCTTGATCAGCCGCTCCAGCACCTGGGTCGCCCAGATCACCGGCACATGCGCGGCCTCGCCGAGCCAGAGGATCTCCTCCTGCATCTCCGCCATCCGGGCGAAGCCGATCTCCACCGCCAGGTCGCCGCGCGCGATCATGATCGCCGTCGGCTGCTGCCCCGCGGCGCGCGTCAGGATGGCGGGCAGGGCACGGACAGCCCGCGTGGTCTCGATCTTCAGGATCAGCGACAGGCTCCGCCAGTCATCGGGCCGGCGGCGCTCCAGCTCCTCCTGCAACAGGGCCACGTCCTGGGCCGACTGCACGAAGGAATAGCCGATGCCGTCGGCATGCTGCGCGACGAAGTCCAGGTCCTGCCGGTCCTGGTCGGTCAGCGCGGCGCAGTGCAGGTCGGTATCGGGGAAGTTGATGCCCTTTTCCGGCTTCAGCTTCACGCTGCCGCCCGCCGCGGCGGTGACGCGCGCCACCACCCCCCAGGGCTCCACCCGCTCGATGCTGGCGCCGAGCTTGCCGTCATCGATGAAGAGCCGCTCCCCCGGCCGGACCATGCCCAGCACCCCGCCCAGCGTGCATTCCACCGACGCACGGACCCCCTCCGGCGCCACCGCCCCGATCCCGCCGGGCGCGGTGACGACCAGCCGGTCGCCTTCCGCCACGCGATGCGCGCCGGCCACCCGCACCTCGCCGGTGCGGATCTTCGGGCCGCCCAGGTCCATGATCACCTTCATGCGCCGGCCGGTGGCGGCCTCGGCCGTCCGGACATGCGCGATCATGCGCTGCCAGGCCTCCCGCCCGTCATGGGCGCAGTTGATCCGCACCGCCTCGACGCCGCGCTCGGCCAGTTTCCGCATGAAGGCGGGATCGTCGGCGGCCTCGCTCGGGCAGGTGACCAGCAGATGCACGGGCCGTTGCGGCGAGGCCGGGCCCAGCACCGCCCGCGTCCGTTCCGCCAGCCGGCGCTCCCCCTCGAAGAAGGCTGCCGGCGACACCAGCGGCTCCTCGGCCGGCCGTCCGGCCAGGGCCGCGAGAGCGCGTTCCACGCTTTCCAGCACGGGCAGCACACGGCTTTCCAGCCGGCCCAGCGAGGACAGGCCCAGCAGCATCAGCGGCCGCTGCAAGGGGCGCAGATCCCGGTGCCGCAGCGCGAGATAGCAGGCAAGGTTCTCCGCGCCCGGCCGGAAGTCGGGCTGGTGGAGCGAGCCCTCCCATTGCCGCACCAGGCTGCGCCCTTCCTCGCGCACCGCCTTCAGCAGGGCCCGGATCTCGGCATGCAGGACTGGCACATCCACCGGCAGGTCCTCTCCGGGGAGCGGCTGCCCTGTGGCTTCGGAAGACCGGGCGGGATCATCGGACATGCGGCGTCTCCTGCGGGACAACCACCTTTCTAGCGCAGCCCGCCCGGCTCCCGCGTGAAGCTGACGTGACGCGCCGGATCAGCCCCGCTTGGCCTGCGCCGCCATGCGCACCGTGGCGTTGGCCGCACCGAAGCCGGTGGCGCCACGGCGCTCGATCATCTCGAAGAAGAAGCGGTGCTCGAAGGCGCGCAGGTAGAAATGCAGCAGCTCACCGCCCGCATCGCGGTCGTAGAGCACGTCATGCTGCTGCAGCTTGCGCAGGAACTCGTCGTCCAGCCCCCATTTCGCCTGCAGGTCGTCGTAGTAGTTCGCCGGCACGGAGAGGGTTTCCGCCCCGCGCCGCCGCACGTCGCGCACGCTGGCGAAGATGTCCTTGGTGTCGAAGGCGATGTGGTGCACGCCGGCCCCGGCGAAGGCGGTGACGAAGCGGCCGGTGGAGGTCTTCTGCCCCTCCGAGATGTTCAGCGGCAGGCGGAGCGTGCCATTGTCGGACACCACCGCGCGGCTGCGCACCAGTCCCTGCGGATCGGCGAGATCCCAGATCGACTGCGGCTCCAGCCCGAAGACGCTGCGCCAGAACAGCACCGCGGAATCCATCGTGCCGTTGGGCAAGGCGAGCGCGATGTGGTCGCAGCCGGTGAGGCCGCTGTCGGCGACCTCCGTGCCTTCCTCCAGCATCACGAAATCGTCCTGCCAGCTCCCCTCCCCGGGGCGCGGCGCCTCGACCAGCAGGATCAGCGTGCCGTCGGTGTTGCGGATGCCGGAAATCGGCAGCTCGCCCTCGCCCCGGTGCTCCTGCCAGTCGGAGCAGAGCAGCTTGCGGGCGCGCGTCAGCGTCTGCCCCACATCGTCCACCCGCACGGCGAAGGCGCAGACCGAGGGGCCATGGAGCTGGAAGTGCTCGGAGGCGGCGCTGTCCTGCTCGCTGTTCAGCACCAGGGAAACATCGCCCTGGCGGTAGAGGTCCACATCCTTGCTGCGGTGCCGCCCGGCGCGGCGGAAGCCGGTGCGCTCCAGATAGGTGGCGAGCTTGCGCCGCGCGCCCTCGTCCACCGCGAATTCCAGGAACTCCACCCGCTCCACCACCGGCGGCGGCGGCAGGTCGAGCACGCCGGTGCGGGATTCGGTGAAGATCAGCGAGCGCAGCCCGTCGCGCGCGTTGGTGCGGGCCGGCAGGGTGCGGAAATCGTCGTTGAAGATTTCCAGCGACAAGGGGCCGCGATAGCCGGAGGCCACCACCGCGCGGGTGAAATCCTCCACCGGCAGGTCGCCCTGGCCGGGGAAGTTGCGGAAATGCCGGCTCCAGGACAGCACGTCCATGGTCAGCTTCGGCGCGTCGGCGAGCTGCACGAAGAAGATCCGCTCGCCGGGCACCTGGGCGATGCCGGAAGGATCGTCGCCCAGGGAAAGGGTATGGAAGCTGTCGAGGATCAGCCCCAGCGCCGGGTGATCCGCCTCCTGCACCACCTTCCAGGCATGGCTCCAGCGCCGGATGTTCTGCCCCCAGGCCAGGGCCTCGAAGCCGACGCGCAGGCCCCGCTTCGCCGCCCGCTCCGCCATCTCCCGCAGGTCGGCTGCGGCCCGGGCATCGTCGTCCAGGCTGTGCGGCTGCGTGTTGGAGCAGACCAGCACGAGATCCGTGCCCAGGGCCTGCATCACGTCGAACTTGCGCTCGGCGCGGTCCATGTTGCGGGCGCGCTGCGGCTCCGGCATGGATTCGAAGTCGCGGAAGGGCTGGAAGATGGCGATCTCCAGCCCCAGGTCGCGCGCCGCCTTGCGCACATCGGCGGGCGTGCCCTCGAAGGTGAGCAGGTCGTTCTCGAAGATCTCCACCCCGTCGAAGCCGGCCGCGGCCGCCGCTTCCAGCTTGTCGAGCAGGTTTCCGCTCAGCGAGACCGTGGCGATCGAGCGCGCGAAACGCGACTTCGTGGGCAGCATGGCTGTCTTCCGGATGCTCGGGGCGGTATGCTCAGGCCGGCCCGCTCAGTTCAATGGGCGGAGACCTGCGGGATCTTCAGCATATCACGGGCCTGCCGCGCCGTCGCGACCGGCCGGTCGTACTGCGCGCACAGTTCCGCCACCCGCTTCACGAGCTGGGCATTGCTCTCCGCCAGGGTGTTCTTGTCCCAGCGGATGTTGTCCTCCAGCCCGGTGCGGACATGGCCGCCCATCTCCAGCGCCCAGTGGTTGACCTCCAACTGGTGGCGGCCGATGCCAGCTGCGGTCCAGGTGGCGTCGGGCAGCATCTCCCGCAGCTTCTGGACCTCGAACTCCAGGATGTCGCGCTTCGCCGGCAGGGCGTGCTTCACGCCCAGCACGAACTGCACATGCGGCGGCGGCTTCAGCAGCCCCTGGTTCACCATGTCCACCGTGTTGTAGAGCATGGCGAGGTCGAAGGCCTCGATCTCCGGCTTGATGCCATAGTCGAGCATCTGCTGCGCCAGGTGGCGCACGAAATCGGGCGGGTTCTCATAGACGATGGTGGGGAAGTTGACCGAGCCGGTGGCGAGCGAGGCCATGTCCGGCTTCAGGTAGAGCATCGCCCCGCGCTGGTCCATCGAGCGGCCGCGCCCGCCCGTCGAGAACTGGATGATGATGTCCGGGCAGTGCTTGCGGATGCCCTCCTGCAGGGCCGCGAACTTCTCCGGGTCGGAGGAGGAGCTCTCGTCCTCGTTGCGGACATGGACATGGACCAGGGTGGCCCCGGCCTCATAGGCGGCCTGAGTGGATTCCACCTGTTCCGGAATAGTGATCGGAACGGCGGGGTTGTCCTTCTTGCGCGGCACCGAGCCGGTGATGGCCACGCTGATGATGCAGGGCTCGCCCATGGTTCCGTTTCCTCCCTGGTCCCGTCCGTTCCCCGGACGCCTTCGATCAGACTTTCTCGATCAGGGCCGCGATGCCCTGGCCGACGCCGATGCACATGGTGGCGATGGCGCGCCGGCCGCCCAGCGTCTCCAGCGCGTTCACCGAGGTCAGCGCGATGCGCGCACCCGATGCGCCCAGCGGGTGCCCCAGCGCGATGGCGCCGCCATGCGGGTTCACCTGCGGCGCATCATCGGGCAGGCCGAGGTCGCGCGTCACCGCCAGAGCCTGGCTGGCGAAGGCCTCGTTCAGCTCGATCACGTCGATCTCGCCGATCGACAGCCCGGTGCGGGCCAGCAGCTTCTTCGTCGCGGGCGCCGGGCCGAAGCCCATGATGCGCGGCTCGACGCCGGCGGTGGCCATGCTCACCACCCGGGCGCGCGGGGTCAGCCCGTATTTCCGGGCCGCCGCCTCGCTGGCGATGATCAGCGCCGCGGCGCCGTCGTTCACGCCCGAGGCATTGCCCGCCGTGACCGTGCCGGGGTTGCGGAAGGGGGTCTTGAGCTTGGCCAGGCCCTCCAGCGTCGTCTCGGGACGCGGGTGCTCGTCCACCTCCACCACCGTGTCGCCCTTGCGGCCGGGGATGGTGACGGGGATGATCTCGCGGGCGAAGAAGCCCGCCTCCTGCGCCGCCCTGGCCTTCTGCTGCGAGCGATAGGCGAAGACGTCCTGGTCCTCGCGCGAGATGCCGAACTGCTCCGCCACGTTCTCGCCCGTCTCGGGCATGGAATCCGTGCCGTAGGTCTTCTTCATCATCGGGTTGACGAAGCGCCAGCCGATGGTGGTGTCCTCGATCTTGGCGTCGCGCGAGAAGGCCGTCGCCGCCTTGCCCATCACGAAGGGCGCGCGGGTCATGCTCTCCACGCCGCCGGCGATCACCAGCTCCGCGTCGCCGGAGCGGATCATGCGCGCCGCCGTGCCCACGGCATCGAGGCCCGAGCCGCAGAGCCGGTTCAGCGTCGATCCCGGCACCGCCACGGGCAGGCCGGCGAGCAGCACCGCCATGCGGGCCACGTCGCGGTTGTCCTCGCCCGCCTGGTTGGCGCAGCCGACATAGCAGTCGTCCACCGCCGCCCAGTCCACGCCCTTGTTGCGCTCCACCAGGGCGCGCAAGGCATGGGCCAGCAGGTCGTCCGGGCGCACATCCTTCAGCGCGCCGGCATAGCGGCCGATCGGGGTGCGGACGAAGTCGCAGATGTAAGCGTCAGCCATGGTTCGCTCCCCTCTCAATCGGCCCTGTGCAGCTTCGCGCCGGTCCGGGCCTGAAGCGTCTCGAAATCCAGCCCCGGCACCATCTCGCGCACCACGAAGCCCTGCTCCGTGATGTCGATCACCGCGAGGTTGGTATAGACCCGCGTCACCGCGCGCCCGGCGGTCAGCGGATAGGAGCATTCCTCCACCAGCCGCGGCCGCCCGTCCTTGGTGGTGTGCTCCATCACCACCCAGAGGCGCTTGGCGCCCACCGAAAGGTCCATGGCCCCGCCCACGGCGGGGGCGCTGTCATTGGCCGAGGTCGCCCAGTTGGCGATGTCGCCGTTCTGCGCCACCTCGAAGGCCCCGAGCACGCAGAGGTCCAGGTGCCCGCCCCGGATGATCGAGAAGCTGTCCGCGTGGTGGAAGAAGCTGCCGCCCGGGGTCAGCGTCACATACTGCTTGCCCGCGTTGATCAGCCAGGGATCGACCTTGCCCTCCTCCGGCGCCGGGCCCATGCCCAGCAGCCCGTTCTCGGAATGGATCACCACCTCGTGGCCCGCCGGGATCTGGTCGGCCACCAGGGTCGGCACGCCGATGCCCAGGTTCACGTACCAGCCCTCGGGAATGTCCTTTGCCACGCGCGCCGCCATCTGCGGGCGGCTGAGCGGCTTGAAACTCACCGTCTCCGACATGTCTCGCTCCTCCGCCTCAGCTCTGGGGGTCGCCATAGGGCACATGCACCACGCGGTCGGTGAAGATGCCGGGCGTGACGATGGCCTCCGGGTCCAGTCCCCGCTCATCCTCGCAGAGATGCTGGGTCTGCACGACGGTGCATTTGCCCGCCATGGCCATCACCGGATTGAAGTTCCGGCCGGACTCCCGATAGACGAGGTTGCCCCAGCGGTCCGCCCGCCAGGCCTCGACCAGCGCGACGTCGCCCGGCAGTGCTTCCTCCAGGATGCAGGGGCGGCCATTGTACTCGCGCACCTCCTTGCCCTTGGCCAGCAGCGTGTTGGCGCCGGTCGGGGTGAAGAAGGCCGGCACGCCCGCGCCCGCGGCGCGCATCCGCTCGGCCAGCGTGCCCTGCGGCACGATCTCGAGCTCGATCTTCCCGGCCTTGTACAGTTCCTCGAAGACCACGGAGCCGGAGGAGCGCGGGAAGGAGCAGACGATCTTGCGCACCCGCCCCAGCTCCATCAGCTTCGCCAGGCCAGTGCGCCCGGTGCCGGCATTGTTGGCGACGACGGTGAGGTCCTTCGCCCCCTGCTCCGCCAGCCCCTCGATCAGGGCATTGGGCTGCCCCACCGGGCCGAAGCCACCGATCAGCACGGTGGACCCGTCCTTGACCCCTTCCAGCGCCTCCGCGATCGAGCGGACGAATTTGTTGATCATGCGGTCTTCCCGTTGCGGCGCGGAAGGGTCGCCGCCTGCTGCAGCACCCGGTCGATGAAGAGGCTGGTCGCGCCCAGATAGCCAGCCGGATCGGTGAGGGCCTCGATCTTCTCCCGGTCGAGGCGGGAGGACACCTCCTCCTCCCGCGACAGCGCCTCGGCGAGGGGGACACCCTCCTTCAGCGCCACGTCGCAGGCATGGTGGACGGCATGATGCGCCTGCTCGCGCCCCAGCACGGGGGCGAGGCCCATCATCACCGCCTCGGCCATGATCAGCCCGCCGGTGCTGTCGAGGTTGCGGCGCATGCGCGCGGCATCCACCGTCATCCCCTCGGCCACCAGCACGGCCTGTTCCAGCGTGCCATGCGTCAGCAGCAGGCTCTGGAAGATCGCCAGCGGCTCGGCCTGCCAGGGGCCGGTGCCGCGCTCCTGGTCGTGCGGCAGGGCGGCCAGCATCTGCGGCACCAGCGCGCCCACCCCGCGCGCCTGGGCGATCACGTATTCGCAGGCGATCGGGTTGCGCTTCTGCGGCATGGTGGAGGAGCCGCCGCGCCCGGGGGCATGCGGCTCGGCCACCTCGGCCACCTCGGTCTGCATCAGCAGCATGAAGTCTGTGGCGAACTTGCTGAGCGAGCCGGTCAGCAGCCCGCACCAGGAAACCAGCTCGGCGAAGCCGTCATGCGCGACATGCCAGGGGATCTCCGGCTCGGCGAGATCCAGCTCCCGCGCCAGGCCGGCCAGCACCTCCGCCCCCCGGTCGCCCAGCGAGGCCAGCGTGCCCACCGCGCCGCCGAACTCCACCCGCAGCACGCGCGGCCGCAGCTCCGCCAGCCGCTCCCGCATCCGCAGCAGGGGCGAGAGCCAGACGGCGCATTTGTAGCCGAAGGTCACCGGCAGGGCGTGCTGGAGATGCGTGCGCCCGGCCATCACCGTGCCGCGATGCTCCTCGGCCCGCGCCGCCAGCGCGGCGCAGACCCGGTCCAGGTCCCGTTCGATGATCGCCAGCGCGTCGCGGATCACCAGCACCGTGGCGGTGTCGAGGATGTCCTGGGTGGTGGCGCCCCAATGGGTCCAGCGGCCGGCTTCCGCCCCGGCGGCCTGGGAAAGCTGCTTCACCAGCCCCACCACCGGATAGCCCGTGTTGCGGGTGGAGACGGCGAGGGCGGCCATGTCGAGATTCCCGACCTGTGCCGCCGCGGTGATGGCGGGCGCGGCATCGGCGGGGATCAGCCCCAGCCGGGCCTCGACCCGGGCCAGCGCCGCCTCCACGTCGAGCATGCGCTGCAGCCAGGCGCGGTCGCCCGCCGCCTCGCGCAGCGCCTCGCTGCCGTAGAGCGCGCCGAAGACGGCGCTGTCGGCCGGGTTGACGGTCACGGCGCTTCCCCCGCCATCTCCGTCAGCGCCTTCTTGGCCAGCTTCAGCGCATGGTTGGCCACCGGCACGCCGGCATAGGCGCCGACCTGGAGCAGCACCTCCGCGATCTCCTCCGGCGAGACGCCCGTGTTGCGCGTGGCGCGGACATGCAGGACGAACTCGTCCTCCCGCCCCAGCGCCGCCATCATGGCCAGGGTGAGCAGGGAACGCGTGTGCCGCGGCAGGCCAGGGCGGGTCCAGATCTGCCCCCAGACATTGCGCGTGATGTAGTCTTGGAAGGGCTGGTCCAGCGGCGTCACCGCGGCGCTGGCGCGGGCGACATGCGCCTCGCCCAGCACGGATTTCCGCACCGCCAGCCCGGCGGCATAGGCATCGCCCGCCGCGACCGGCGCCTGGGCGGTGAGGAAGCCGCGCATGGCGGCGACCACCGCCTCGGGGCGCTCCATGGTCGGGATATGGGCGGTGTCGGGGATCACCTCCAGCCGCGCGCCGGGGATGGCGTCGCGCAGCGCCTCGGCGCTGGCCAGCGGCGTCGCCTGGTCGCCATCGCCCACCAGCACCAGGGTCGGCACGCTCAGGCGGCGGGAGGTCTCGGTCAGGTCGGCGGCGGCGATGGCCTCGGCGGCACCGGCATAGCCCTCCGGATCGGTCCGGCGCAGCATGGCGCGCAGAGCGTCGGTGCGCGGCTCGCCCAGCGAGGCCGGGGTCACCCAGCGCGCCACCACCGTCTCCACCAGGGGCGCCATGCCCTCGGCCCGCACCGTGGCGGCGCGGTCGATCCAGCCCTGGGCGGGGGGGATGGCCAGCGCCGTGTCCACCAGCGTCAGGCTGCGCACCCGGCCCGGCGCCTGGGCGGCGAGAGACTGGGCGATCATGCCGCCGATGGAGATGCCGGCGACATGCGCGCTCTCCACCCCCATCAGGTCCAGCAGGCCCAGCATGTCGCGGGCCATGCCCTCGATGCTGTAGGGGCCGGGGGTGACGCCGCTCATCCCATGGCCGCGCAGGTCCGGGCGGATGACGCGGTAGCGGTTCGAGAAGGCTTCCGCCGGCTCCTCCCAGATCCCGGCATTCGTGCCCAGCGAGTGGAGCAGGAGCAGGACCTCACCATTGGCGGGGCCGGAGACCTGTGCCTGAAAGGTGTTGCCGTCCAGACGGAGAAACATCGTGAGCCTCCCGAAAGCCTAGCTGGGACAAAGCCGCCCGGTCACGGCTTCGCCCTTTCGCGCCGGCTCCGCAAGCCCCCTCTTTCGGAAAGATTTTCCAGAAAAGGGGCCCAATGCTCTCCCCGGCGCCGGAGTTCCCCGGGGATCAGCCCGGCCTGTTGCCCACCATCTCCGCGAAGTGCCGCAGCATACGCTCCGGATCGGGCTCCCGCCCGGTGAAGAGGCGGAAGGCCTGCACCGCCTGGAACACAGCCATGCCGCCGCCGCTCAGCGTGCGGCAGCCCAGCGCGCGGGCGGTGCGGAGCAGCTCGGTTTCCAGCGGGAAATAGACGATCTCGGACACCCAGAGCGCCGGGCGCAGCAGCTCCGCCGGCAGCGGCAGGCCGGGATGCGCGGCCATACCGGTCGGGGTGCAGTGGACCAGCCCGTTCGCCGCTGCCATGGCGGCGGGCAGGTCGGCGCAGGCCACCGCGCGGCCCGCGCCGAAACGCTCCGACAGCGAGGCGGCGAGCGCCTGGGCGCGGGCGGGGTCCATGTCCTGGATGGAGAGCTGCCCGACGCCCATGGTCAGCAGCGCATGCGCCACCGCCGCCCCGGCCCCGCCGGCACCGAGCTGCACCACGCGGTCCAGCGCGACGCCCTCCATGTTGCGGCGGAAGGCCTCGGCATAGCCGGACCAGTCGGTGTTGTGGCCGATCCGCTTTCCGTCGCGCAGCAGCACGGTGTTCACCGCGCCCAGCGCCGCCGCATCGGGGGAGAGTTCGTCCAGCAGCGGGATCACCGCCTGCTTGCAGGGATGGGTGATGTTCAACCCGGTGAAGCCCATGCGCTCCGCCGCCTGCAACAGTTCCGGCAACGCCTCTACGCCCAGGCCCAGCGCATGCAGGTCGATCAGCTTGTACTGGGAGCGCAGGCCCTGCTCGTCGCCCTCGCGCTCATGCATCGCCGGGGTGAGGGAGGCCTGGATGCCGTGGCCGATCAGCCCGCAGAGAACCGCCTGGTGTGCCATCACTTGCTCTCCCCGATCAGGCGCGCGACCCGTTGCAGTGCCAGCGTGTAGCCCTGGGTGCCGAAGCCCGCGATCACGCCGCTGGCCGCCAGCGTCACATAGGAATGATGCCGGAAGCTCTCGCGCTGGTGCACGTTGGAAATATGCACCTCGATGATCGGCCCCTCGAAGGTCTTCAGCGCATCGAGGATGGCCACCGAGGTATGGGTGAAAGCGGCCGGGTTGATCACGATGCCCGCCGCCACCTCCCGCGCCTCGTGGATCCAGTCGATGATCTCGTATTCGCGGTTGCTCTGGTGGAAGCGGATTTCCAGCCCCAGCCCGGCGGCCGTCTCGCGGCAGGCCTGCTCCACATCGGCCAGGGTTTCATGGCCGTAGATCTGCGGCTGTCGCTTGCCCAGCAGGTTCAGGTTGGGTCCGTTCAGGACATAGACCATGCGTGTCACTGGACATTCTCCCTATCGGGTCCCGGAACCCATGGCCGCCCGGCCTCCGGTCCGGCTGCCCGGGCTGAGGTAGCCCGGATGTGGACTAACCGGTTAATCCAAGTCAACGGAAAACTCTCTCATTTAGATGTCTTCATACTCCCGCACACGGCCGGGAGCGATGGTCAGGCATTGCTCTGCCACGGGCCTCGCCCGGCGAGCCGGCCGCATCCGGCTGAACCGAAAAGGACCGGCGCCCGGCTTCGGTCCCTGGGGGCGTAAAGGGCAGCGGGGAGTACCAGAGGAGCGGGCGGCGATGCCCTCCGGGAGCAGTCCCGGGACGCCAGGGCCGGAAGCCAAGGCGTCATCCCAGCCCACGATCCTCAGATCAGCCCGAGTTCCCGCAATTCGCGGCGCAGGCGCGGCGGTAGGGCGTCCAGCCCTTCCGCCACCGTGCCATCCGCCGGCAGGTCGGCCGGGGCGGCTTCCGGTTGCAGGTAGCGCCAGCCCTGGAAGGGCTTCTGCGGGCGCATCTCCACCGGCACCAGCTCCGGGTCGAGCACGAGGCCGACCTGGGCGCGGCCATCGGCGGTCTGGCCCTCCTCCAGCCCGACCAGCCTTTGCCGGACGCGCACGAAGCCTGCCACCACCCAATAGATGGAGCCACCGGCCAGGAGCTCCCCGCCCCGGCGCGGGATCATCCGCGTCCAGTGGCGCAGCGGCGGCTGTTCGGCGAGGCGGCGGGCCTGGATCTGGCGCAGTTCGGCCACGTCCTTCGGGCCGACGGAGAGCTTGATGAGGTGCAGCACGGTGGCGCCCATCTGCGCCGCCCCGCCGCCATCGGCAAGGTCCATCGGTGCCGGCCATGACGGGGCAGGGGCACACGGGACGCAGATGTGATGGCTTACGGGGGCGCCGGACGGATTGCGCCACGGCATAAGGGGGACCAAGGCGGTCCGCCTTCCGGGGCGGGCGGCCGCATGGTCATGGGGCGCCTCCGGGATGGGATGGCGCGCGGCGGGTTGGGGCCGGCATCTGCCGAGCCGGAGGAGTGGCGAAGCGATGGACCGGGACAGGCTGGAGCGGCACGAGATCGGCAGCGGGGCGCTGCGGGCAGTGATCTCGGTGCAGGGCGCCGAGCTCCAGTCCCTGCGCGACGCCTCCGGCGAGGAATGGCTCTGGCAGGCGGGCCCCGCCTGGCCGCGCCATGCGCCGGTCCTGTTCCCGATCGTCGGCCGCCTGCCGGGCGACACGCTGCGCCACGCGGAGGGAACCCACCGGATGACGCAGCACGGCTTCGCCCGGGACCGCCGCTTCACCTGGCTCGCCCTGACCGAGACGGCCTGCGCCCTGCGCCTGACGGAGGATGCGGAAACGCTCGCGGCCTATCCCTTCCCCTTCACCCTCGACGTCGCCTTCGCCGTGGCCGAATCCGCGCTGGCCTGCACCGTGACGGTGGCCAATACGGGCGAGGCGCCCATGCCCTTCTCGGTCGGCGCCCATCCGGCCTTCGCCTGGCCGCTGCCGCGCGGCGGAGCGCGGGAGGAGCATGGCGTGACCTTCCTGCCCGATGCCGCGGCCCCGCCCGGCACGCTGCGCGACAGCCTGCCGGTGCGGCGGCTGTCCAACGGGCTGCTCGACCGGGCGGAAACCCTGCCGCTGCGCCAGGGCCGGCTGCGGCTGGAGGACGAGCTGTTCCGCAAGGACGCACTGGTGATGACGTGGCTGTCCGCCCATGCGCTGCGCTATGACGGCCCGGGCGGCGCGATGCTGGAGATGGTCTGGGAGGGCTACGAGGATTTCGGCCTCTGGTCCAAGCCGGGCGCGGAGTTCCTCTGCCTGGAGCCCTGGGCGGGCTATGCCAGCCCGCTCGGCTGGGACGGGGAATTCGCCGGCAAGCCGGGCGTGATCTCGCTGGAACCGGGGCGGGCGCGTCGCTTCCACTGGACGGTGACGCTGCGCCCCGCCGGGGCCTGACGCCCCCGCCCCGGCATGCCGCCCTCGTCCCGGAACAGGGCGCGAATCCCGGGCGGAATCCGCCCGCCCTCGATTGACCCGCCGCGCCGGCGGAGTCACGGTCCGCGCCGTTCCAAGACAATCCCGTGACGCCCGGCGCCGCCGCGCCGGCGTCCGCGCAACGAGGACACGACGTGACCGAAACGCCCCTGGATGCGATCAGGCGATACGAGGATGAGCTGATCGCCATCCGCCGCGACATCCATGCTCATCCCGAGACCCGCTTCGAGGAGCATCGCACCGCCGCGCTGGTGGCGCAGAAGCTGCGCGAATGGGGGATCGACGAGGTCACCGAGGGCGTGGGTGGCACGGGCGTGGTCGGCACGCTGCGCGGCACCCGGCCGGGGCAGCGCGCGATCGGGCTGCGCGCCGACATGGATGCGCTGTTCATGGAGGAACAGACCGGGCTGCCGCATGCCTCCACCGTGCTGGGAAAGATGCATGCCTGCGGCCATGACGGGCACACCACCATGCTGCTCGGCGCGGCGAAGTACCTGAGCGGGAACCGCGACTTCGCCGGCACGGTGCAGCTGATCTTCCAGCCCGCGGAGGAGGCGGGGACCGGCGCGCCGGCCATGATCCGCGACGGGCTGTTCGAGCGTTTCCCCTGCGATGCCGTCTACGGGATGCACAACAGCCCCGGCATCCCGGTCGGGCAGTTCGCGATCCGCCCGGGGCCGAACCTGGCGGGGGCGGATTTCTGGGGCGTGACCTTCACGGGCACGGGCGGGCATGGCGGCGCCGCGCCGCACCTCGCCACGGATGCGACGGTGGTGCTGGGGCATTTCCTGCTGGGCGTGCACACCATCGCGGCGCGCTCGCTGGCGCCGACGGAACCCGCCGCGGTGAGCGTCGGGCATGTGCATTGCGGCACGCCGGAATCGCCGAACGTGATGCCCTCGCGCGTGCTGGTGCGCGGCACGGCACGGTATTTCGAGCCGAAGACGCAGGAGACCATCCGCCGCCGCCTGCGCGAACTGGCCGAGGGGCTGGCCGCGACCTATGGCGTGACGGCGGAGCTGGACTACCAGCCGCTCTGCATCCCCACCGTGAACGACGCGGAGAAGACCGAGGTGGCGCGCGCCGCCGCCGGGGCGGTGGTGGGCGCCGCGAAGGTCGGGGAGATCCCGATGAGCACGGGCGGCGAGGACTTCGCCTTCATGCTGCGCGAGAAGCCGGGAGCCTTCATCCGCATCGGCAACGGATCGAACCCGGACGGTAGCTTCCACAACGTCCACACGCCGCTCTACGACTTCAACGACGAAGCCCTGGCGCTGGGCGCGGCTTATTGGGCGAGCCTGGTGCGGCGGGAGCTGGGCTGGGCGGACGAGGAGGCGGCGAAGGCGGCCTGACGGCCACGCGATGCCTTCCATGGCCCGGCGGCGCCTTGGCGGCCGGGCCCGTTTTCCCGGCGGGTGGGGTATGTCGCGCCACGCCGCCAGGGCTGCCGGAGCCGCCGCCCGGCCCCGAAACCAGAAAGAACACGGCTGATGATCAAGACAGTCTCCCGCCGCGCGGCGCTGCTCGCCTCGCTGTTCCTGCCCCTCTGCGGCACGCTCGCGGCGCCCGCCGCCCGGGCCGAGCCGCTGTCGCTCGCGGTCAGCGCGCCGCCGGCCAGCATCGACCCGCATTACTACACGCTGACACCCAGCATCATGCTGTCGTCGCACATCTTCGGCCGGCTGGTGCAGCGCGACGAGAATTCGCGCCTGGCGCCGGACCTCGCGGAATCCTGGAAGCTGGTGGACGACACCACCTGGGAGTTCAAGCTGCGGCCGGGGGTGAAGTTCCACAACGGCGCCGATTTCACCGCCGAGGACGTGGCCTATACGCTGGAACGCGTGCCGACGGTGCAGAGCCCCAGCTCCTTCTCCGTCTATACGCGCGACATCGCCGGTGTGCAGGTGGTGGACCCACTGACCATCCGGCTGAAGACGAAGGAGCCTTCGCCGCTGCTGCCGGCGAATCTCGCGAACATCTTCATCGTCTCGCGCTCTGTCGCGGCGAATTCCAGCACGGCGGATTTCAACAGCGGCAAGGCGGCGATCGGCACGGGGCCGTACAAGTTCGTCTCCTACGACCCGAACAACCGGGTGAAGCTGGCGCGCAACGACAGCTATTACGGCGAGAAGCCGGCCTGGGAGACGGTGGACTACCGCATCATCACCAATGACGGGGCGCGCGTGGCGGCGCTGCTGTCGGGCGACGTGGCGCTGATCGACGCGGTGCCCACCGCCGATGCGGCACGGCTGCGCAAGGACGAGCGGCTCGCCGTCGCCGAGGCCGCCAGCACGCGGCTGATCTTCCTCGGCCTGGATGTGGAGCGGCAGGACGGCTCCCCCGACATCACCGGCCCGAACGGGGAGAAGCTGGACCGGAACCCGCTGCGCGACCACCGGGTGCGGGAGGCGCTGAGCATCGCCATCAACCGGCCGGCCATCGTGTCGCGCGTCATGGAGGGCGCGGCGCTGCCCTCCGGCCAGTTCATGCCGCCGGGCGTCTTCGGCTACGATCCCTCCATCCCCGTGCCCGCCTTCGCGCCGGATCGGGCGAAGGAGCTGCTGACCCAGGCGGGCTATCCCAACGGCTTCAGCATCATCCTGCGCGGACCGAACGACCGCTACGTCAACGACGCGCAGATCCAGCAGACCGTGGCGCAGATGTGGACGCGCATCGGCGTGAAGACGCGGGTGGAGGCGCAGCCGCTGGCGACGGTGATCGGGCGGCTGAACCGCTTCGAGGCCTCGGCCTATCTGCTGGGCTGGAGCAACTCCACCGGCGAGCCTTCCTCCTCGCTGAAGGCGGTGCTGGGCACGCGCGATCCGGCGCTGGGGCGCGGGCTGTCGAATTACGGGCGCTATTCCAACCCGGAATTCGACAAGCTGGTACAGCAGGCGCTGGGCACGCTGGACGACAAGGCACGCGAGGGGCTGATGCAGCGGGCGATGAAGATGGCGATGGAGGATGTCGCCATCATCCCGCTGCATCTGCAGAAGAGCGTCTGGGCGATGCGCAAGGGCTATGCCTATACGCCGCGCGCCGACGAGGAAACGCGGGCCACGGGGCTGCGGCCGGCGAAATAGGCGCCCCATCCCCGGGGGAAAGGGGCGGGGCTCCGTTCCCCCGGGAAACGCCATGCCGGACGCGCGGGGCGTGTGGCTGCCTCAGGCGGCGAGCCACTCTGCGAAGCCCGCCGCCACCACCTCGGGCGCCTCCAGCGAGGGCAGGTGCCCGACACCGGGCAGCAGCATGGCCTGCGCGCCCGGCACCGCCTCGGCGATCTCCTGCATCCGCGCGGGCGGGCAGAGCCGGTCCTCCTCGCCGCTGATCAGCAGCACCGGCACCCGGATCGCCGCCAGCCGCGGCCGGCTGTCGGCGCGGTGGATCAGCACCGCCGTCTGCTCCCGCAGCACCGCCGGGCCGAGCGCGTCGGCCATGTCGCAGAGCAGGTCGAAGAGCGCCGAATCCTCCCGCCGCGAGGCGGGCACCGCATCGGGCCAGAACTCGCGCGCCACCATCGTGCGCGCGCCCTCGCGCTCCATCGCCTCCAGCAGCCGGAAACGCGCCGGCGCCTTCTCCGGCGCATCCGGCCGCGCATCCCCGGCCAGCAGGGCGAGGCGGGTGACCCGTTCCGGCGCCTGCGCCACCATCTCCAGCGCCACCATGGCCCCCAGCGCCGCCCCGGCCAGGGCGAAGCGCGGCGGCGCATGGCGCAGCAGCCGCGCCGCGAGGTCGGGCGCGCTGCGCGCCCCGCGCAGCGCCGCCACATGCGCGCCGGCATAGCGGTCCCGCTCCGGCACCTGGTCCCAGAGCCGCTCCTGCAACGGTCCCCAGAGCCGTGCGTCGCACATCAGTCCGGGGAGCAGCAGGAGCGGATCGGCCATGGCGGTCAAACGCTCCGTGCTGCCGCCAGGTTGGCCCGCGCCCCGCCGGCGAGGAAGCCGACATCGTATCCGGGGTTCACGAGCTGGAAGCCCTCCTTCGCCCGCCGCCCCGCCGCCGGCCCGTCGGAACAAAAGATCCCGGCGATCTTGCCGGCGGCACGGCTGCGCGCCAGCACATGCGCGATGGCCGTGGCGGCACGCGTGCCGGCCTCCGGCTCCGAGGAGGGCCGCTCGCCCATCTCGATGCAGAGGTCGTTCGGCCCGATGAAGACGCCGTCGATCTCCGGCAGGGCGAGGATCGCGTCGATCTCCGTCACGCCGCCCCGGGTCTCGATCATCGCCAGCGCCAGGACCTCGTCGTTCGCGCGCTCGAAATAATCCGGACCGCCATAAAGCACGCCGCGCGCCGGGCCGTAGGAACGGCCGCCACGAGGGCCATAGCGGCAGGCCTCCGAGAAGCGCCGCGCCTCCTCCGCCGAATTCACCAGCGGGCAGATGACGCCATAGGCCCCGGCATCGAGCGCCTGCATCACCAGCCCCGGATCGTTCGAGCGCACCCGCAGCAGCGGCTGCGCCGGCGTGGCGGAGATCGCCTGGAGCATCGCCGCCGCGGTCTCGAAGCCGATCAGCCCGTGCTGCATGTCCACGGTGACGCAGTCATAGCCCGCATGGCCCAGCAACTCGGCCGCATAGGGGGCGGGGATGGCGCACCAGCCGTTCATCGCCGCACCGCCCTTGCGGGCGATCTCGCGGATACGGTTCGGGCGCATCAGCAGCCCTCCCGCCCGGTGGCCCGGGCCGGAACGTGCCGGGGAAGGGATCTGCAGGGGGTCGATGCTGACATGGGCGTTCCTTTCCGGCCGCCCGGTCCGGGATGGGGCCGGGGGGGCATGGAAGGCTCTCTCCGAAGGCGTCCGGGCGCAGGCAGCCGGGACGCGGCGCGGGCCTTCCTTGTTCCGCCGAGGCTAGCGCAGGACAGGGCGGCAAAGAAGCCCGCCTCCGCGGATCGCGGCACCGATGCCAAAGGGTCGGACTGGACCCGTTTGCTCCCTGCCCAGCCCGCCCGGTTCCGGGGGAAGCAAGGCCCCACTCCCTGGGGTGGGCCAGAAGGGGTGGTCCAGCGAAAGCCGCCCATCTGGCGCCGCCGGGGCCTATGGCCTGGGCTTTCCGCGGCACCAGCCCAGCTTGTGGGCGCGGTCGACGTTGCAGCGGCGGCAGGCGACGGCGAGGTTGCAGGGGCGGTTCCCACCACCCTGCTTGCGCGGCAGGATGTGCTCGAAGCTCGGCCGGTCGTCCGGGTCCGGCGCATCGGCCTCCATCCGCTTGCCGCAATGGCAGCAGCGGTGGTTCTGCTCCGCCGAAAGCCGCTCGCGCAATCTCGGCGAGTTCCAGTCCACGAAGCCGTGCAGCCGCGCCTCCTCCGACAGCAAGGCCCGGTGATAGGCCTCCCAGTCGTTCACCGCGCTGCTCGTCGGATAGCACTCCCCACGATGCCGCGCCCAGGCGAGGTCACATTCCCGGGCGACCGGATCGGAGGCCGAGCCTCCGCGGCCGGGTGGAAGACCGGCGGCCTGCGTGATCCTGTTCATGCTGCCTGCGCGTGGTCGCGCCTCCCTGCAAGGAGATGGCCGCCATGGTGAAGGGCCTGCGCCCGGCCCCAGGCGAGTAGCTCGTATGGGGATGACCCCCACGGCCCGCGATCGCTGGAAGCGTCATCGCAAACCCTGGCAGCCTCCTCCGTGGCCGGAACCGCTCCTCGCCGGCCACCCTCAGCGGGTGGCGAGCATGGAGTGCCGCGGCGCATGGGGGCCGGTGCCGAAGCCACCGCCCACCGCGCTGGAGCCCGAACCTGAGAAGTCGGTGGGCGAGGCGCCCACGCTGTTCTCTGTCACCATCACCCGCTCGGCGACATAGGGCGAACCGATGCCGATGGCGGAGGAGCCGGAATTGCTGACATTGAGCGGGGTGGCGCCGGCGAGGGCACGGGTGGTGGCCTCGTAGGAGGGGGTGCCGTTCACGCTGGAGGAGCCGGAATTGGAGAAGTCGGTCACCTCGGCCCGCGCGGCCAGTGGGGCGACAGCACCGAGCGAGAGAGCCAGGGCGGCGATGGCGAGGCGGCTGGAGATCCTGGACATGATGGCGTTCCTGTCTTTCCGGTGGGCCTCATTGCCCGTCCGGTGACAGGGATATGGATAATCCTAACTATCTTTGGAACGGGTAAAATTCTGGCGTTTATCATCATTTGAAATGATGGATTCACTCGTTTTGGCCGGTTCGCTCCACAAGGCGCGGCGCCGGAAGGCGGCCGGCGAAAGCCCCTCCTGACGGGTGAAGGCACGCGAGAAATAGGCCGGGTCGAAGCCGAGCTGGAAAGCGATCTCCGCCACGCTGAAAGCCGTGTAGGCCAGCAGGCGCCGCGCCTCCAGCATCAGCCGCTCCTGGATCAGTTGCAGGGGCGACTGCCCGGCTACGGCGCGACAAGCCCGGGTCAGTGTGCTGGGCGTGACCCCCAGGCGCCGGCAATGCTCCGGCAGGGTCAGGTGCTCGGCGAAATGCGCCTCCAGATACGCGCGGAAGCGTTCCACCAGCGCCGATTGCGGCGAGGGTGGCCGGCGGGCCGAGGCTTCTTCCGCGAGGCCGCGCCGCAGCAGCGACAGGATCAGCAGCACCCACCCTGCCATCGCCGTGTTGCGCCCCGGGCCGGTGCGGCGGAACTCCGCCTCCAGTGCCTGGAAGGCGCCGTTCAGGCCCTCCACCAGCGGCTCGTGCCCGGCCAGGCCCAGGCTGAAGGCGCCGGCAGGCCAGGGTTCCGGCATCAGCCGCAGCGCCGAGAGCAGGAGGGAGTCGGTGAGCGTCAGCACATGCCCCGCGCTCCAGGGCGCGAAGCGGAAGCCGTGCACCGCGCCGGGTGGCATGTAGATCAGGAAGGGCGCCTCGAAAGCCTGGGCCTGGCCTTCGCGCAGGATCAGCCCTCCACCCGCCGAGAGCCAGAAGACCTGCCCCAGGGCACGGTGCCGGTGTGGGCGGATATTCCAATCATGCGGGTGGCTCCGGACCATCAGGGTTTCCAGATGCACCGGGTCCAGCACCGGGCGCGGCTGCGCCTCGCCATAAAGGTCGTAGGTGGGGACGGCAGGCGGCATGGCCGGGGCTTCCGGCTCCTCCGGCGCCATGGCGGATGGGGTCGGGGGCATGGCCAGCTTCTCCCGCGCTTTGCCTGGAAAGTCCAATCCAATGCGACAAAATTGCCTTGTTCCGGGCCGCTCCTTTGCGCGATCTCTTCTATAAGATTGAGGATCAGGGAGGCATCCATGCGGCAGCGTACACAGGTCGCCATCATCGGGGCCGGACCGGCCGGGCTGCTGCTGTCCCAGCTCCTGCACTGCGCCGGGATCGACTGCATCGTGCTGGAGCGGCGGGACCGCGCCTATGTGGAAAGCCGCATCCGGGCCGGGGTGCTGGAACAGGGCACGGTCGACCTGCTGGAACAGTGCGGCGTGGCCGCGCGGCTGCAGCGCGAGGGGCTGGTGCATGACGGCTTCCGCGTCGCGCTCGACGGCGAGACCTTCCGCGTGGACATGCGCCAGCTCACCGGCAAGGCGGTGACGATCTATGGGCAGACCGAGGTCACGCACGACCTGATCGAGGCGCATGTGGCGCGCGGCGCGCCCCTGGTCTTCGAGGCCACCGATGTCGCGCTGCACGGCCTCGACGGCGAAGCCCCCTATGTCACCTACCGCCATGGCGGGGAGGAGCACCGCATCGACTGCGACCACGTCGCCGGCTGCGACGGCTTCCACGGCGTGTCGCGCGCCAGCATCCCCGAGGCGCTGCGCACGCATTTCGAGCGCGTCTATCCCTTCGGCTGGCTCGGCATCCTGGCCGACGTGCCGCCCTGCGACCACGAGCTGATCTATTCCAACCACGAGCGCGGCTTCGCTCTGGCCAGCATGCGCTCGGCGACGCGCAGCCGCTACTACGTCCAGGTCTCGCTCGACGAGAAGCTGGAGGACTGGCCGGACGAGCGGATCTGGGACGAGCTGGCGATCCGCCTGGGCGACGAGGCGGCACGCAACATGGTGCGCGGTCCCTCGATCGAGAAGAGCATCGCGCCGCTGCGCTCCTTCGTCAGCGAACCGATGCGCTATGGCCGCCTGTTCCTGGCGGGCGACGCCGCGCATATCGTGCCGCCCACCGGCGCCAAGGGGCTGAACCTCGCGGCCTCGGATGTCGGGCTGCTGGCCGCGGCGCTGATCGCGAAGCATCGTGACGGGCAGGCGGAGCCGCTGGAGACCTATTCCGCCCGCGCCCTGTCGCGGGTCTGGAAGGCGGAGCGCTTCTCCTGGTGGTTCACCAGCCTGACGCACCGCTTCCCCGACATGGACGGCTTCGCGCGGCGCATGCAGATCGCGGAGCTGGACTATATCCGCAGCTCGCAGGTGGCCCGGACGGTGATGGCCGAGAACTATGTCGGCCTGCCGATGGAGATGCCCGTCCTGCACAAGACGCCGCTCGCCGCCTGATCACCGCCGCCCCCCCCCCGCGACCGGTATAACGGTCCGGAGCCGTGCTCCCCGAGCCATGCCGCCGGGGACCGCACGGCTCCGGACCGAAGTCATATCCGGCCCGTCCCATGCCCCCCGGGGACGAGGCCGGGCCGCCCCGACGCCCGACAACGGAAGCCTTTCGAGGAACCCGGAAAGAACACCATGCAGCCAGGCCGCGAGACCGACATCCAGGACTTCCTGGATGCACAGCCCTTCTCCCCGTTCCAGCGGATCATCTTCGCCCTCTGCTTCACCATCGTGCTGCTGGACGGCTTCGACACCGCCGCCATCGGCTACATCGCCCCCTCGCTGATCGCCGAATGGGGCGTCTCCCGCCCGGCCCTGGCGCCGGTGCTGAGCGCGGCGCTGTTCGGCCTCGCCGCCGGAGCCCTGGCCGCCGGGCCGCTCGCCGACCGCTTCGGGCGCAAGGCGGTGCTGACCGGCTCGGTGCTGGTCTTCGGCATCGCCTGCCTGATGTCGGGCTATGCCGGCAGCCTGGACATGCTGGTGGTCTGGCGCTTCCTCACCGGCCTTGGGCTGGGCGCCGCCATGCCGAACGCGGTGACGCTGATGAGCGAGTTCTGCCCGCGCGGGCGGCGCGCCACCATCGTCAACGCCATGTTCTGCGGCTTTCCGCTGGGCGCGGCCTTCGGCGGCTTCCTGGCCGCCTGGATGATCCCGCTCTGGGGCTGGCGCAGCGTGCTGCACCTGGGCGGCGTGGTGCCGCTGCTGCTGGCGGTGCTGCTGCTCCTGCTGCTGCCGGAATCGGTGCGCTACATGCTGGCCAAGGGTGCCCCGGCGGAGCGTGTGCGTGCCGTGCTGCGCCGCATCTCAGCCTCCGCCGACCAGGTGGGCCGCTTCGTGAACCTGGAGACGCAGCAGGCGCAGGCCGGCAAGGGCGGCATCGGCACCATCCTGTCGTCCCGGTTCCTGGTCGGCACGGTGATGCTCTGGATCGCCTATTTCATGGGGCTGGTGATCTTCTACGCCCTGGTGAACTGGATGCCGGTGCTGTTCGGCGATGCGGGCATGCGCCCGGCCACGGCGGCGATGATCTCGGCGCTCTTTCCGCTCGGCGGCATCGGGGCGATCTTCTTCGGCTGGCTGATGGACCGCTTCAACGGCAATTCCATCATCGCCATCGGCTTCCTGCTCACCGCCATCTCCATCGCCGCGATCGGGCAGGTGACGGGCAACCCGCTGCTGCTCGTCCTGGCGGTGCTGGTGGCGGGCACACTGATGAACACCGCGCAGTCCTCGCTGCCGGCCCTGGCCGCGGGCTTCTACCCGACCCAGGGGCGCGCCACGGGCGTTGCCTGGATGCTGGGCCTCGGGCGCTTCGGCGGCATCGCGGGCTCCTTCCTGGTGGCGGAACTGTCCCGCCACCAGCTCAGCCTGGGCAGCCTCTTCCTGGTGCTCGCCGTGCCCGGCCTGATCGCCGCCGCCGCCCTGACCGTCAAGCGGCTGGCCCATCCCATGGCGCTGCCGGCGGCCGAGGCCGGCAAGGACGTCGCACTCGGCCACTGAACGTGGCTGCCACGCCCGGTTGTTCCGGGCGTGGCGACCGGGTTCCGGCCCCGGGTGGAGAGGTGCCGCCTGTCCAGCCGGAACTTCTCCTCTGGCCCCCCGGCCACGGGGGCGAGGCCGGTCCCCGGACCCGGGGCTTTCCGGTGCCTGCGGGGACCGTTCGCGTCATTTTAGGGTTTTAGAGTTTTAGGCATTTAGTCCTTTATCCGGTCTGACGGCCGCAGGCTTTCGCCCGGCGTGCCGGATGATGGTTGCCGTGGCTTCCGCTCCGGAACAGGTGACGCCGCACGGGCGATGTGCGAGGCGGCTGGCTGCCCGTGGCATCTGGAAGATCGGACGGAACAGGGCACGCTGATGTTGCGGCCGGTGCTATCGGTCTGGCTGGGCGGGGCCATGTCCAGCCGGACGGAGATCGCCCGGGGCGTACCTGTGGAAGTGTCGCGGATCGCAGGGTTGCGGGCTGCTTGCTGACTTTATTCCTATGCCACGGGGCGGCCAGGGAAGCAAGAGGCGTTTGCCGTGGCTGTGTCCGGACCCGTGTGGCGGCGGGGACGCCGCCCGGAGGGCAACCGGGCAAGACGAGGCCGGCGCGTTCCGCCGTTCGTAGGTTCAGCGGGGGAGCCGGTGAAGGGCTGGACTTCCGGAAGGGGGATGGACGGTGCCGCACATGCCCTGCCCCTCGCAGCCCCCCCTTGGAACGCGAAACGCCCCGGGGATCTCTCCCCGGGGCGTTCCCGTAACCTTCGCCCTGGGGCGGAGGATCAGTCCTCGGTCATCTGGTTGCGGCGACGGATCGCGGCACCCAGGATGTCGCCCAGCGAAGCGCCGCTGTCGGAGGTGCCGTACTCGCGCACCGCCTCGCGCTCCTCCTCGACCTCCTTGCCCTTGATGGTCAGGCTCAGGCGGCGGGCCGCACGGTCCACCATGACCACCTTGGCATCGATCTTCTCGCCCACGGCGAACTTCTCGGGGCGCTGGTCGTTGCGGTCGCGGGCCAGCTCGGCGCGGCGGATGAAGCCGGTGAGGATGTCCTCGACCTTCACCTCGATGCCGTTGGCCTCGATCTTCGTCACCACGCCGGTGACGACGTCACCCTTGCGGACGCGATCCAGCACCTCGGCGGCCGGGTCGGACTGGAGCTGCTTGATGCCGAGGGAGATGCGCTCCTTCTCGACATCCACGTCCAGCACCTTGGCCTGGACGGTGTCGCCCTTGTGGTAGTTGGCCATGGCCTGCTCGCCGGTCAGCTCCCAGGACAGGTCGGACATGTGGACCATGCCGTCCAGGTCCGGGCCCAGGCCGATGAAGAGGCCGAACTCGGTGATGTTGCGGATCTCGCCCTCGACGGTCGAACCCGGCGGGTGCTGCTCCAGGAACTGGTCCCAGGGGTTGCCCTGCGCCTGCTTCAGACCCAGCGAGATACGGCGCTTCGGCTCGTCCACGTCCAGGATCATCACCTCGACCTCCTGGGAGGTGGCGACGATCTTGCCCGGATGGACGTTCTTCTTGGTCCAGCTCATCTCGGAGACATGGACCAGGCCCTCGACGCCCGGCTCCAGCTCCACGAAGGCGCCGTAGTCGGTGATGTTCGTCACGCGGCCGGAGAACTTGCCGTTCACCGGGTACTTGACGGCCACACCCTCCCACGGATCGGCCATCAGCTGCTTCATGCCGAGCGAGATGCGCTGCGTCTCGGGGTTGAAGCGGATGACCTGCACCTTGACCTGCTGACCGATGGTCAGGGCCTCGGAGGGGTGGTTGATGCGGCGCCAGGCGATGTCGGTGACGTGCAGCAGCCCGTCCACGCCGCCCAGGTCCACGAAGGCGCCGTAGTCGGTGATGTTCTTCACCACGCCGTCGAGCACCATGCCTTCCTTCAGGCCCTGGATCAGCTCGCTGCGCTGCTCGGCACGGGTCTCCTCGAGAACCGCGCGGCGGCTCACGACGATGTTGCCGCGGGCGCGGTCCATCTTCAGGATCTGGAAGGGCTGCGGGCTGCCCATCAGCGGCCCGACATCGCGCACCGGGCGGATATCGACCTGGGAGCCGGGCAGGAAGGCCACGGCGCCGCCGAGATCGACGGTGAAGCCGCCCTTGACGCGGCCGAAGATCGTGCCGTTCACGCGGTTGCTGGCCTGGAACTGCTTCTCCAGGTTGGTCCAGGCTTCCTCGCGGCGGGCCTTCTCGCGCGACAGGACGATGGAGCCGTCCTTGTCCTCATAGCGCTCGACGAAGAGCTCGACCGTGTCGCCCGGCTTGACCTCGGCCTTCTGGCCCTGGGGGGCGAACTCGCGCAGCGGGACGCGGCCCTCGCTCTTGAGACCGACATCGACGACGGCGACGTCGTCGTCCACGCGGATGACGCGGCCGGTGACGACGGAGCCGGCGAAGCCGGTGTCAGCGCCGAGGGTCTCGTCGAGGAGGGCAGCAAAATCCTCGGAAGCCGCGGCGCGGTCGAGGGTGGTGGCAGATGCCATGTAGTTGTCTGTTCCTGAAACGGCGGCGCCTTCGAGGGGAAGGGGCCGCTGGGCCTGCGCCCCGACCTCCGGCTCCGCTTCAGCGAGCAGCCGGGACCGACACGTCTTGCCCGGCTTGACCGGGCCGGTGGGGGGATGGGGCCCGTGTTGGGGCAACGGGGAACCTTCCGGCGGAGAACCGTTCCGGTTCCGGAAACCGCAGCACGAGCACGCGGGGAAAAACCTTTCCCCCGCGACGATCGGGCTTTTACGCCCTGCGCAACGATCCGGTCAAGGGAAAGCGTGACTCACGCGCCGCGTTGCCGGCCGGGATGAACAGCCAGTGAACGGCGCTCCTGCAGCCTGCTCCGCCTCTTTGGCCCGGCTGGCACCGTACCATGTCCCTGCGCGTTGTTCCGTCGCATCCTCCATCTCCCGGGCGTTACCCGCCCGGCACCCGGACGGACCACGGAAGACCCGGCAGAAAGGCGCCGGAGCAGAAGCCCAGAGCAAAAGCCCAGAGCAGGAGCATGTGCATGACCCCCGCCAGGACCGCCCTCGTCCTCATCGAGTACCAGAACGACTTCACCACCGAGGGCGGCGCCCTCCACGAGGCGGTGAAGCCGGTGATGCAGAGCACCGGCATGCTCGGCCACACGGTCGAGACGGTACGCCGCGCGCGGGAGATGGGTGCCCTGATCGTCTGGTCGCCGATCTCCTTCGCCGAGGGCTATCCGGAGCTGAACCCGAAGCCCTATGGCATCCTCAAGGGGGTGGTGGACAGCCAGGCCTTCCGCAAGGGCACATGGGGCGCCGAGATCACCGAGGAACTCACGCCCGAGCCCACCGACATCGTGCTGGAGGGCAAGCGCGGCCTCGACGCCTTCGCCAGCACCAACCTCGATTTCATCCTGCGCCAGCGCGGCGTGGAAACCATGGCCCTGGCCGGCTTCCTGACCAATTGCTGCGTCGAGTCCACCATGCGCAGCGGCTACGAGAAGGGCTTCGAGGTCGTCACCCTCACCGACTGCACCGCCACGGTCAGCGAGGAGGAGCAGCGCCTCGCCGTGGACAAGAACTACCCCATGTTCTCCCGCCCCATGACCCACGACACCTTCCTGGCCGAACTCGGCGGCACCACCCCCACCGCCGACGCCTCCCACGGCTACACCCGCTGAGGGATCGCGCTGGATGATCCGGCCGGGGCCAGAGGGGCTCTGCCCCTCTGGACACCCCGCCCAGGGACGGGCGAAGCAGTGCTTCGCCCCCATGGGAACCCTATGAGCGCTCCGCGAGGAGGGGGCATGGCTACCGTTGTGCCAGAAGCGACCGGTTTCCCGATCCCCCTCCTCGCGGAGCGCTCATGGCGGGGTCTCGGGGGGATACCATCCCCCTGAGCGGAGGGTCCGGGAGGCAGAGCCTCCCGGAGCGCCACGCCAGATCCCCCCCGGCGCGATCCCTCAGCCGGTGAGGCCGAGGCGTTGCCGGACGAGGCGGAGGGCTTCGGCATAGGCGGCGTCGGCGTCCAGGCCGGTGGTGTCGAGCAGGATCGCGTCCTCGGCGGGCTTCATGGGAGCCGTGTCGCGGGAAGCGTCGCGGGCGTCGCGGGCGGCCATCTCGGCGGTTACCGCGGCCAGGGGGACATCCTCGCCGCGTGCCCGGCGCTCCTTCCAGCGGCGCTCGGCACGGGCCTCGGGACTGGCGGTGACGAAGAGCTTCACCGAGGCGTCGGGAAAAACCACGGTGCCGATGTCGCGCCCGTCCAGCACGGCGCCGCCGGCGCGGCCGAACTGGCGCTGGAAGTCGAGCAGCGCGGCCCGCACGCCGGGAATGGCCGCGACCTTGCTGGCGCCGGTATCCGTGTCCGGGGCTCGCAGGCCGGACCGGCCGAGATCGCCTGGCTCCAGGGCCCGCGCCGCGGCCTCGGCGGCCTGGGCATCCCCGGGATCGCCGCCCTCGTCGATCACGCGGCGCGCCGTGGCGCGGTAGAGCAGGCCGGTGTCCAGATAGGGCAGGTCCAGCGCCGCGGCGAGGCGGCGGGCCAGCGTGCCCTTGCCGGCGGCGGCCGGGCCGTCCACGGCGATGATCGCCCGGGCTGCGGCGGCAAGGGTCTCGGTGGCGGTCATCCGGATCTGCTCCCGTTCTGGTTGCGGCACCCTACAGGATTTGTGCGGCGCATCATATGCCGGTGCGTCAGGCGGGCGTGATCGCGCCCCCGCCCGCCACGCGGTCCATCAGTCCGGCAAAGGCGGGAAAGGCGGTCTCGATGCAGGCGCCATCTTCCAATGTCACCGGCCTTTCCGCCGCCAGCCCCAGGACCAGGGCGCTCATGGCCGAACAGGGGTCCGTCCCGGCGGCCATGGCGCCACCGCCGGGCACGGGGGCGCCGTCGCGGCGGATGACCAGATCGTCGCCTTCCCTCTCCACCGCCACCCCTTGGGCGGCCAGCAGCGCGATGGTGGCCGGGAGGCGGGCGCTTTCCTCCCTCGGTGCGGCCAGCCCCCGGATGCGGCTGGTGCCCTTGGCGAAAGCCGCCGCGACGGCCAGCAGCGGCAGGGCGCCCCCCAGGCCACGCAGCCGTCCGGCCGGGACATCCACACCGCGCAGGGGGGAATAGGTGGCGGTGACGTCGCCCACCGGCTCGCCCGCCTCGATGCGCTCGTTGGCCACGGCGAACTCGGCCCCCATCTCGCGCAGCGTGGCGAGCAGCCCGTTGCGCAGGGGGTTGAGTCCGACGCCCCGCACCGTCAGCCGCGATCCGGGCACCAGCAGAGCCGCCACCAGCGGAAAGCCGGCCAGCAACGGATCGCCCGGCACGGAAACCGGCGCGGCGGCCAGTTCCGGCTGCCCTTCCAGCTCGATCACCCGGCCCGCACCCTCCGGCACGACGCGCAGCCGGGCGCCGAAATGGCGCAGCAGGGTCTCGGTGTGGTCGTGGCTCGGCGCTGGTTCCTCCACCCGCGTCACGCCCCGGGCGCAGAGCCCGGCCAGCAGCAGGGCGGATTTCAACGTGGCCGAGGCCACGGGCAGGCGGTGCTCCAGCGGCAGGGCCAGGCGCGCGCCCTCCACCGCCAGCGGCAGGAACGCGCCCCCGCGCGCGGTGAAGCGTGCTCCGCAGGCGGCAAGCGGCCCGGTCACGGGGCCCATCACGTGCCGGCGCAGCGTGGCGTCGCCGGTCAGCACCGCGAAAAGCGGATGCCCCGCGAGCAGCCCGCAGAACAGTGCCGCGACGGCGCCGGAACCGCCCATGTCGAGGATGCCGTCGGGTTCCACCAGCCCGCCCACCCCGCGCCCCGCGACGTGCCAAGTGCCGGGACCGGCCTGTTCCACCCCCACGCCCAGGGCACGCAGGGCGGTGGCGATGCGCCGGATGTCGTCCCGTTCCGGCAGGCCCTCGATGCGCGTTTCGCCCACGGTCAGGGCCGCCAGGATCAGGGCGCGGGGGCCGATCGCGCCGTCGCCGGGCACGCGGATCTCGCCCGCGAGCCCCCGCCCCGGGGCGGCCGCGCGCAGCGGCCCGAGCATCTGACAGGTGTCCCGCATGGATTGCGCGTTTGACACGCGAGGGGGTGCGTGGCAATCGCGCGCCCTCATTGAAGCCCGGCCCCCAAGGCTCCGCGGCAAGCGCGGGGCCTGAGCGGACGTCGGTCGAAACCAGGACGACTCCATCCATGGTCAAACCCGAACTGGGCACCAAACGCGTCTGCGTGGCCTGCGGCACGAAGTTCTACGACCTCACCCGCACGCCCGCCGTCTGCCCGAAATGTGGCACCGAGCAGCCGGCCGAGCAGCCGCGCCTGCGCCGTCCGGCCGCCCCGGTCGATGACAAGCTGCGCAAGCGCGCGGTGACGCCGGGCACGGAGGCCGAGACGGACGAAACGGATCTCGAGGACGCCGACACCGATACCGGGCTGGAGGATGCCGAGGATCTGGAGGACGCGGACGAGGATCTCGGCGAGGAGATCGGCGTCGAGAGCGAGAGCGACGAGGAGGGCTGACGCTCCGATCGGCCGGGGCAGGGCCGGGACGCGGTCCGCCCCGTGAGGACTTCACGCCGCCGGCACCTCGCCGGCGGCGTTTTGCTGTCAGCGCTTCCGGCCCGCCGGGCCGCCGCTCCGGCTGCCAGCGGCACGGCGCGATGGCGCGGCGGAGGCGGTGGTCCGCCTCCCGGCGCGCGCCGTGCCGGTGCCGGCCTTCGGGGGCGCGGTCTTCGAGGTTCCGGTTTTCGAGACCCCTGCCTTCCGAGGGGGCGCCTTCGCGTCCTTGGTCCTCGATGCCGCCGTCTTCCGGGGTGCGGCCTTCGGCGCCGCCTTCGTGGCAGCGGACTTCGGGGATGCAGGCTTCCGGGCCGTGGTCTTCGGAGCCGGCTTCGCAGCCGCCGCCTTCGCGGTGGGTTTCCGCGTGCTGGATGTCGCGGCCCTGGACCGGGGCGTGCCGGGCTTCGTGCCGGGCTTCGCGCCCGTCTTCGCCGTCGTTCCGCTGGTCGTCCTTTTGGCCGCTCCCCTGGCCGTCGCGCCCGTCCTGCGGACATTGGCCTTCGGGGCCGCGGCCTTCCTCGTGCCGCTTGCCGCACGGCTGGCGGCCGTGGGCTTCTGCGTCGCGGTCCGGCTTCCCTTCGCCGTCCCGGCGGCCGGGCGCCGCGCGGCGCCGGTGCTCGCGCTGGCCGCCGCCCGTTTCGCCGATGGCCTGGCGGTCCCGGCCGTCCGGCTGCCTGTCTTCGCTTTGGCGGCGCTGGCCCCGGCGGTCACACGGCCGGAGGTGGATTTCGTCGCGGCGCCTGTGCGGGCCCGGCCCGTCCCTGCGGTGGCCGTTTTCTTTGTCGCAGCGGACTTGCTGGCGGAAGCCTTCCGCGCTGTGGCCGTTCCCGTGGCGGATTTCCGGGTCCCGGCGCGGCGCGTGATGCCTTTCGCGGCCTTTTCCGTGGTCCTGGTACGGCTGGCGGCGCTCCGCGGCGCTGTCGCGCGGGCGGGTGCCTTCCGGGGGGCCGTGCGCCGTGCGGCGGAGGCTTTCGGGGAACCGGGAGCCGGGCCGTCTTCCGCTTCATCCTCCGGGGCGGATTCCGGCGCGGGCTTCCGGGCGGTGCGGCGGCGGGGCCTGGGCTTCTCCGCCTGCGCAGCGGTTTCAGGCTCCGCTTCCGGGGAAGCCTCCTCCGCCTCCGAGGGCGCCACGCCAGGCATGCCGGAACCACGTCCGGCCTTTACCGGGTCATGCCCCCAGTTCATCAGGCTGAAGCGCCAGCGGCTGTGCTCGATATCCCCGGCCGGCCCCTGGGCGAGATGCCGGCGGACATAGCCGACGACCCGCCGCATATGCCCCAGCGCCTGCTCGTCCGGCGCGGCATCGCCGCCATGCTCCAGGATCTCCAGGATCCAGCGGCCGGAATGATGGCCGACCGACTCCGACTCGCCCTCGTCATGCCAGCCGACCTCCCAGCTTTCCGGGGTGTCGAGCCAGTGGCGCATCTCCTCGGCCGTCATGTTCACCAGCTCGTCGAAGGCGCGGCGGATGTCGTCGGCGTCCTGTGCGTGATCGCTCATGGGCTTCCCCTGTTCCTGCCCCCGGGATGCTGCCGGAACGCCGGGGAGGGAATCGCGGTTGCCAGGGGCCGCCCGCCCCTGGCAGCGCTCGCCCGCTCAGCGCAGGGTCAGGGAAACGCCCCCTTCCATCGTGCCTCCGGGCGGCAGCCAGTCCATGTCGCCATAGGGGGTGAGGAAGGCGCGGTTGGGCAGGTCGGTGGCATGGCTCACCGGCTCCAGGCACAGGACCTGCGGCGCGTTGGGGGCGTAGAGCTGCAGGTTGCCCGCCCAGCGCCCTTCGCCCCGCAGCAGCAGCCGCGTCTCGCCGAGGTCGAATTCCAGCGCCCCGTCCCAGCCGGCATAATGGCGGTCCTGCCCCAGCCAGTTCTCCTCGCCGCCCGAGACGCCCGCCGTTTCCTCCGTGACGACCGGCAGGCCCCGCGCATCGGTGCGGACCAGATGCCGTGCCCGGAAGGCCACCCGCGTCCCCGGGCGCCGTGCGAACCAGGGATGCCAGCCCGTGCCGAAGGGCATCACCGCCCCGGAGGTGTTGGTGATGGCGAGCCATAGCCGCAGCCCGGCCTCCGTCAGCGCGATATCCAGCACCGCGCGGTAGCGGTAGGGCTGGTCCGGCTCCTCCAGCCGCTGTTCCAGTTGCAGGCTGGCGGCATCGCGCCGCAGCAGCGCCCAGGGCCGGTCCCGCCCCAGCCCGTGGATGGCGTTGTGCCCGCGCAGGTCGTTGACCGGGAAGTGATGTTCGCCGCCGTTCCAGCGCAGCAGCCCGTCGCCCAGGCGGTTGCACCAGGGCAGCATCAGGAAGGCGCCGGCCTGGCTGCCCACCGGCGCGGCGCCGACGGGCACCGGCGCCAGCACGTCGCGCCCGTCGCAGCGCAGGCTGGCGAAGCAGGCCCCCTGCTCCGGCAGCAGCACCGCCTGCCAGGCGCCCGCTTCGAGACGGATCATGGCGGCGCTCAGTCGAGGGCGAAGGGGTCGCGCGGGCTCGGCTCCTCGCGGCTGTAGCCCGAGGCGGTGTAGCCGCCGCCCTGGTAGCGCTCGGTGACCGGATCGGCCTTCTTGCCGCCCACCGCGTCGCGGTACGGCTCGGCGCTGTCCTCGGGCTTCCAGCCGATGCGGTCGCGGTGATCCTGCCCCCAGAAGGTGGCGGGGTTGTCGGAGGCGCCCCAGATCACGCAATGCCCCGTGCGCTCGGCCAGCACGGCGCGCTCCATCATCCGCGCGAGGTCGCCGTAGGACAGCCAGGTGGAGAGCATCCGCGCATCCACCGGCTCGTCGAAGGAGGAGCCGATGCGGACATTGACGTTCTCGACGCCATGCTTGTCCCAGTACAGCCGCCCCATCAGCTCGCCATAGCATTTGCTCAACCCGTAGAAGCTGTCGGGCCGGAAGGCGCAGTCCGCGTCGAGCTTCGCCTCGTTGCCGGAGGGACGCTCGTGGAAGCCGATGGAATGGTTGGAGGAGGCGAAGATCACCCGCGCCTTCTCCCGCCGCGCCGCCTCATAGACGTGATAGACGCCGCGCAGGTTCGGCCCGATCACCGTCTCGAAGGGCAGGTCGGTGCTGGCACCGCCGAAATGCAGGATGGCGCCGCAGCCCTCCGCCAGCTTCAGCAGCGCGACGCCGTCGGACAGGTCCAGGCGGGTGAAACTCGCCTTCTCCGGCAGCGGGTCGGGGAAGGGCGCCAGGTCGGTCAGCCGCAGGGTCCAGCCCATGGCCCCCAGTTCCCGCGCCAGCATGCGGCCCAGATTGCCGGACGCGCCCGTCAGCAGGACGGGCTTGGACGGAATGCTCATGCGCGGAAATCTCCTGGACGGTGCCTGTTCGGGGGCTCGTGTGGACCCGGCCTCGGGGTCCGGTGGCCATGGCGCCATCCTCGCGCGACCGGCCCGGGGCGTGAAGGCCCCCGGCCGCACCGAATCCAGTCATGTGCACCGGAACCGCCATCGGGCGTCCAGGCGAAAGCAGGGATCGGATATTGGGGGCCCGGACAGAAAAGGAGCCGGCTGGACCAGAGGTCCAGCCGGCTCGAAATGGTCCCCCCTCACGGGGCGACCGGTCGAACGACGATCTGCCGGGAATAGACCGTCGCCGATTTCCGTGGCAGCCGGACCGGAGCCCGACCGCGCAGTGCAGCATTGCACCCGCCCGCCTGACCCGGGCATGGGCCGCCCCTGACAAATCGTTCACGCGATCCACCGGAAGACGGGAAAGCAGCCGGAACGGCGCCCTTACGCCGCGCTTTGTCCTGGCCGGTTCACGATCCTGTTCCGGCCCGCCGGCCCGGGCATGCCCCGTTCCGGGCAGTCCCCCGTCCTGGCCGCCCAGCGACCGGGTGCCCCTGTTCAGGCACCCGTGTCGCGCAGCACGAGGATCCGGGCGGCCCCGTGTTCCCGCTCGGCCAGGGGCTCCCAGCCCGGCAGGTCCGGCATGTCCTCCGCCCGGCCGGTTTCCAGGCAGCACAGCGCCCCCGGCGCCACCCAGCCCGCACGGCGCAACGCCGGCAATGCCGCCCCGGGCAGCCCGGCGCCATAGGGCGGGTCGAGGAAGATCAGCCCGCAGGCGGATTCGGCCCTGGGCGGGCGCGTGGCGTCGCCCGCGATGACGCGCCCCTCCGCCTCCTCCACCCGGCAGGCCATGAGATTCGCCCGCAGCACCGCCAGCGCCGCCCGATCGCGCTCGATGAACCAGGCCCGCGCCGCGCCGCGCGACAGCGCCTCCAGCCCCAGCGCGCCCGTTCCGGCAAAGGCGTCGAGCACGAGCGCGCCCTCCACCCTTTCCCGCCCGCCCCAGGGCGCGTGCCACAGCATGTCGAACAGCGCCTGCCGCACCCGGTCCGCCGTCGGCCGCGTCCCCGCTCCCTCCGGAGCCTCCAGCCGCCGCCCGCGCCACCGCCCGGCCACGATCCTCATGGGGTGCGCTTTCCGTTCGGGCCGGGCGCTCCGGGAAGGGCTCCGCCCTCCCCGGACCCCACCCGCCAAGGGACGTTGGTCCCTTGGAACCCTATGAGCGCTCCGCGAGGAGGGGGATCGGGAAACCGGTCGCTTCTGGCACAACGGCAGCCATGCCCCCTCCTCGCGGAGCGCTCATGGCGGGGTCTCGGGGGCACACTGTGCCCCTGAGCGGCCCCGTCTTCAGCAAAGGGTCCGGGAGGCGGAGCCTCCCGGTTCCCAGGCCCGAACGCAAAGCGCCCCATCAGGAATCGCCGCGGCGGCGGCCGGTGCCCCAGGGGTTGAGGTAGGGGTCGCCGGCGCGGCGGGCACGGGGCGGGCGGCGCGGTTTCTCCGCCTCCGGCCTGGGTGGGGTATCGCCGGCCTGGGCCGCCAGGTCGCGGCCGCGCGGGATGCGGGGCGCGACGTCGAGGCCGAGCTGGTCGCGCATGGTCTTGGCGTTGACCTCCTCGACCGCGCCGCGCGGCAGGCTGCCGAGCTGGAAAGGGCCATAGGCGGTGCGGATGAGGCGCGTGACCTGCAGGCCGAGATGCGCCAGCACGCGCCGCACCTCGCGGTTCTTGCCCTCCTGCAGCGAGACGGTGAGCCAGGCATTGGTCCCCTGGCGCGAATCGAGCTCGGCCTGGATGGGGCCGTACTTCACCCCCTCCACCGTGATGCCCTTGGCCAGCCAGGCCAGCGCCGCCTCGTCCACACGGCCATGCACCCGGGCGCGGTAGCGGCGGATCCAGCCGTTGGACGGCAGTTCCAGCTTCCG